>JAAWOG010000028.1 GCA_022799355.1 Lachnospiraceae bacterium
TTTAGATCTTACTCTAAGCTAAACTTGGCTTTTCCTTTTTTACTGCTTCTCTTAGGTTTGTTTCGTTCGTTCTTTTTCTTTCTCTGAAATCATTCCGCCGTCTTCACCGCCTGCTTTACGACGAGGTGTTTTCACCCCTCCGCTCTGCTTTTGGCTTTGACAGCTTCGGAATATTTTCAGGGCTGCATTACTGTTTATTTGTCAAGGTTCTCTTCTTTTTTGTGCTTCACCCGAGGCTCTCTTTCTCCCTCTCTGCGGCGACAGCTTTGTTATCTTATCACGTACTGTTCACTCTGTCAAGCACTTTTTTCTACTTTTTTACAATTTTTTCTCTACAAGATAAGTAGCCATCGCTCAAGCGGTGGAATTCTAATATAGCACATTGAACTATCCGTGTCAACCATAAATTTTCAAAAAATGTAAATTTATGAACGTACCATTTAGAATATAATAGGAAGTGTTGCTTACCAACACTTCCTCACCTCATCTGGTAAAGAAAACGGAGAAAGAGGGATTTGAACCCTCGCGCCGGTCACCCGACCTACACCCTTAGCAGGGGCGCCTCTTCGACCTCTTGAGTATTTCTCCTTAGTTCGAACCACGTCTCTACCAATATATAATGTGTTCTATTGCAGAACGCAAGAATAATTATAACCAAGGCATTCGCGTTTGTCAACCATATTTTAAATGAATCTGAAAATTCTGGTAACAGTTCAGCATATAAAAATGTGTAATGGGAAAATAGAATCCGCCCTTTCCCATTCCGCCTCAGATTCCTATTTTCTATTTATCTTATACTAATACCTTCATATAAATCATTTCCTTCCGCATCCATTACAACAATGACAGGAAAATCCTCCACCTCCAGCCTTCTGATTGCCTCCGTCCCCAGATCTTCATAAGCGACTACTTCCGATTTTTTAATTGCTCTCGACAAGAGAGCTCCGGCGCCGCCGATTGCCGCAAAATAAACACAACCATTTCTGATAACGGCATCTTTTACTTCTCCGCTTCTTTTTCCCTTTCCAATCATTCCTTTCAGCCCTAAATCCAACAGCGCGGGAGTATATCTGTCCATCCTCCCCGAAGTAGTCGGTCCGGCAGAACCGATCACTCTGCCTTCTCTCGCCGGTGACGGTCCCAGATAATATATGATATTATCCTTCAATTCAATGGGAAGTGCTCCGTCTTCCATAAGTGTTTCCGCCATTCTCTTATGCGCCGCATCCCTTGCGGTATAAATGACTCCGGTAATATATACAAAATCTCCGACTTTCAAATCGCTTATTGTTTTCGCATCCAATGGGGCCTGAATGTATTTTTCCATATTCCCGCATCTCCTTATCGGTTCCATTTCCGTATGCTTCCTACCATATTATAAAATAATGCCGGCAAAACCCACCGCCTTACAACACTCTCACAACATGCCGGTTGACATGGCAGCAAATATTCACCGCCACCGGCAGTCCCGCAATATGTGTCGGATAAGTATTGATATGTACCGCCAGCGCAGTGGCGGTTCCGCCCAAGCCTCCCGGTCCGATACCGCTTTGATTGATCTTTTCAAGCAGCTCCTGTTCCAATTCTTTTATATAAGGAATCTCTGAGAACTCCTGCACCGGTCTTATGAGTGCCTGCTTTGCAAGAATCGTACATTTTTCAAAAGTGCCTCCTACTCCCACCCCTACTACCATGGGCGGGCAGGCATTAGGACCTGCCTCCCGCACTGCCGCCAGTACCGCCTGCTTTACCCCTTCTATCCCATCCGCCGGTTTCAGCATAAATACTCTGCTCATATTTTCGCTGCCAAAGCCTTTTGGCGCAACCGTAATCTTCACCTGTTCTCCCGGCACAATACGACAGTGGATCACCGCCGGCGTATTATCTTTTGTATTCTCTCTGATCAGGGGATCTCCCACCACGGATTTCCTCAGATATCCCTCCTGATATCCCTGCCGTACCCCTTCATTAATGGCATCTTCCAGGTAACTGCCTGCAAAATGTACCTCCTGCCCTATTTCCATAAAAATAACCGCCATTCCCGTATCCTGGCAAACAGGTATCATATCCTCACCGGCTATTTTCATATTTTCACAGAGTTTCTCAAGAATGTGCTTTCCAACTTCGGACTCCTCCGATGCAGCCGCCTCCCTTACCGCCTGTTCCATATCCGGCGATAAAAAATGATTTGCCTCAATGCACATTTCTTTAATATGTTTTATAATCTCTTCCGTCCGTATTATCCTCATATTTGATCCTGTCCAAACTGCCCCCTGAGCAGATAAAATTTTGAAATTATTTATTCTTCCACTATCAGCTTCCGTATTTCTTCCAACTCCGCATCCCCAGGTTTTCCCGGCTTCCAGCCAATAACCTGTCCATCCCCCTCATAGCGCGGAATCAAATGTATATGAAAATGAAATACTGTCTGCCCGGCTACTTCTTCATTATTCTGCACCAGATTAAATCCGTCACATGCAAGCCTCTCCCGCATCCGCAGTGCCATTTTTTTTGTCAAAATCATTGCTTTCTGCGCCTCTTCCTCCGGTAAGTCAAAAAGATCCCTGTAATGATTTTTAGGCAAAATCAATGCATGCCCCTTTGTTGCGGGCCCCAGATCAAGAATCACTTTGAACTCCTCATCCTCATACAACGTCTTTGACGGGATCTCCCCCGCTGCGATCTTACAAAAAATACATGATTCATCCATCATTTCCCTGTCCTCCGTTTTATTTTGTGAATACCTTTTATTATTGTGCCATCTACAGCCTGTCCTTATTGAACACAAAAAGCTGGTCCAACTGTCTGAGCAGTTTAAAGTCTCCCTTCATCTTCATCACACCGCTCATAAATCCTCTCTGGAACGTCATTCTTCCATGTATAATATCATTCATGGTTTCCTCTGTCATCTGAATTTCCACATCCACCCTCTCCCTGTAATCATAGCCGCACGCCATATCTTTTTGATCTATTTCAATATACATTGGAAGTTTTTTGGCATCAAAAACAATTTTATACATTCCTCTGAACCCCACGGTCGGTTCAAAATGTTCTCTCAATGCCTTAAGAAACATTGTCTGGTCATCCTGCTCATTTTCTCCTAATTTATCCCGGAAAATACTGGTCAGTTCTCTGATATCTTCTTTTGTTTTCTGCACATAGCTGTCATCCGAGGCATACTGAGAAAGCTGTTCCGCCTCCTTCGGCGTAAGATCCATATTCTTCGTAATGGATACAAAGCGATTTACCGCCTGATTGCTGGCGGGCAGCGCAAGAATCTTTTTATTGATCGTGCGATACATATCCTCCGCCTTCTTTTCTATCAGATCATTATAAGCTTCATTATTTTCCAATACGGCAATGTCCTCGATATAGCCGCAAATACCGCTGCATGGACGCCCCCCGAGAATTTCCCACGCCGAAGCCATATTCAATTCCCCGTCTCTTTCTCCATAAGTCGTAGACATCACCACCGGACACATATAAATTTCAGCAATTTTCTCTTTGTCCCCATAAAGCCAACAGGCATCCAAAAACTGCATCATATAGCCTCCAATGCCATACCATTCCACTGTGGTCGCAAGGATAATGCCATCCGCATCCTTCAAAGTCTGAGGCAGCATGGTAATACTGTTTTTCATATCATACAGCATAAATCTTTCGATTGTGACATGAAGTTCCCTGAATACCTCCTCCATCTTCTCAATCGCATAAAGAGTAGGATCATCAATCAATCCCCGCCCGCCATAATAAATATTAATTTTCATATGTGTCTCCTTCCCCCCTTTAAGTTCTGTATAAAGATATAAATAATCATTAACCCACCACCGGCAAACAATCCGCCGATGTGAGCCGCATTATTTACATTTGATGTGCGCAGTCCCATATATGCCATATAAAATATCATAAACCCCATTCTTCCTATTGTAATATTGCCATATCTTCCTTTATTACACAAGACAATAATAAACAACGCACCGACAATGCCAAATACCGCACCGCTGGCACCGATAGAGTTCGCATATTTTCCGGAATAACATTCATATGCCGCGTACAAAAGGGAACCGGCTGTTCCGCTGAAAAAATAGAGTATTGCATACTTCCGTTGCCCAATATACGTTTCAACCAGCTCACCCGCCAGATACAGCATTAACATGTTTCCTACCAGATGATCCGCATCAGCATGCAAAAACATGGAGGTAATAAGGCGCCACCATTCTCCCCCGTTTAGTAAATACCGAACACTGAACGCACCTTCCTCATATAACAGATCACCGGTGAAGAGGCTGATGACAAACAACATTATATTAATCACAATAAATCCGATCGTAGCAATCTTTTCTTTCCATATGGTTACATTCGTCCTGTTCATACGCCACTCCATTTCCATACGTTTCATTCTACTATAGAAGTGCCACTGTTTACAAGCGGCATCTTAATTTATCGCAGCGCAAAACAGGCTTTTGCTTCCCTGCACTTTTTATCTGAAAATAAATTGTACCCTTCCGAAGCCCACCTCATCCTCCTTTTCTAATATTACTTTCTCGTTAGGACGCAATCGAATCCCATTATGGTAAGTACCATTGGTCGAATTTAAATCCTGCATCCGGAATGTTTCTTCTTCCATATAAAATCTGGCATGCATTCTGCTTACGGAGGAATCCGAAATAATATGATCGGAAAGCGTACCATCTTTTCCGACCGTGCACGGCAGGCTATCTAAAACTATTTTTTCCCGGCGGAACTTTCCTATTCCATACAGCCTCTTTTCCTGCGCCTCGCCAATGTCAAAATACACGGTTTTTTCTTCTGTCTCCTGCTCCTTTGTCAGTTCGGCATGATACGGAATTTCAACTTTCTCCGTAGTTGTCATATCGGTATCCTCCTGATCCGTTTCCCCATATTTCCTGCGTTTTCGCCTTATGTAAAACAACAGCAGCGTTAAAACAGCCGTTACCGCCCCACCGGGCAGAATCACCTCCCCCATACTCCTTCCGAAAAAAGCGGTGCCGCCCGCCGCAAGACACCACAAAACAATCAGCAATATCTGCAGCCCTTTTTTTGAAGTCTCTTTTTCCGTTTCTATGTCGTATTCTGATTCTTCCACCTCCTCCCACTGATCATCTATGATAATATCCTCCTGCATATCCTGCTCCGGCTCCGGTTCCTCCTGAAATTTTTTATCCTCCCTTTCAAGAAAGAAATTCGGCTGCATCCTCCCCGCACAAATTTCCTCATAAAAACGATAAACCGTCTCCGTCAGTCTCTTATCCTCATAGTCAATATGCATCACTAAAAATTCCGCGAGCTGCTCTCTCTCCGCCTGTATCTCCGGCAGATACTGCTCCTCCTGTTTTGGTACGTAGACAAACTTCCATCTTTGTGCATTCAGATCCCAAAATAATCCCATTGGCTCTAAGCAAATCCCATCTCCCGGCAAAAACAGTTCTCCGCACTGCTCTATCGCTTCATGAAGATTCCACATAAAAATCTGAAATGCTTTCTGATCCATCGGTTTTTCCCCATGAATTATCTCCATATTCTGCATCCCCGAAATATTATAGTAAAGAAATGTCTGCCCATCGAGCCTTCTTAACTCAACCGTCAAAAACTTGTCCGTCACGTTTTCTATCAGCATCCGCAGTGCAAAATCACTTTCCGTTTTCATGTACGGAACTACCAGATAGTTATAGCGCAGATCATTTACAAACTCAGCTCCCTGCATATTTCCCCATCCTCCTGCATATTCTGATAAATCCTACCGGATCATATTTTTTCGCCTCATATTCTGCCGCATATCCGAAGGTCTTCCAATGGTCCCCTTTTGCCAGATTGTTTAATATGGTATTTACCTTTCCGCCTATTCTGACTTTCGCTTTATCTTTTGTTAAATAAAACTCTTTTTGAACCGAATGACTGAATAATAATTTTTTCTTGCCTGCAAGCTCACCTTTTTCCATCACTTTTCGTATTACTTTTGCCTCATCTTTCTCTCTCATATCGGATGCACGCACTACGATCATCTTGCCATCCTGCTCCGCGATACACCTGTCATATTGAAAAAATCCTGCAAAAATAATAAAAAACAGAGAAAATAATACCATTGGCATTAAAAGTGCGGCTTCCACTGTCATATATCCATGTAATGTATGTTTCATATTTGCCTCCATTTCTTTCAAATGTGTCCCTTTTACCAGGCACCTGTTATCACTATCTGCCACAACATTCCCGCTGTCAAAAAGGGGAGAAACGGCATCGTTGTTTTACGGTCCGCTTTTTTCCTTATCATTCGTATGATACCAATGATACTGAACAAAATCATTCCACCTGTTACGGCTCCCAGCAGCTTTTCCCCTGAAACAACACTTCCCAGAATAATCAGACAGACTGCGTCCCCATAACCGATCTGCTCTTTTGTCATAAACGCAAGCAACGAGGCAACTATACCGGGTAATATATTACATATTCTTTCTTTTGCTGTCATATCCTCAAACATAAAGGACAGCATAAAAAACAATATACCTGATGCAATAAGCATTTTCAGCGACAGCTTTTCCTCTCTGATATCCTGTATACAGCAAAGACCTAAAAAAACAATGATTGTCAGTACCTTTGCAGCTTCCCACATATATATCTTCCTCCACATTGTCTACATCTTTTTCCTGAACTTTCTTTTATCCTCCGCATTTACTGCACGCTCCTCTTCCCCCTGTTTCACTCAGTTTCACTTCATAAATGGTACGTTTTAACGCGGAGCACGTTATACTCAAATGGTAATTTGTCCCATAATCTGTTACGAAACAGTTTCCCTCCGCCAACATATCGGCACAACGCGGGCAGGCATAGTAAACAGCCCCGCCTTTGTTCCTGATGTCATCCACTTTATCCAACGCAATACTGTGTATACTTGGATTCAAATAGCTGCAGCTGCGATTTTTATGATAAACTGTTCCTGTCTCGGTAATATACACATACGTCTCCTCACTCTCCTCCGTTCCTGCGTCCCCGCCAAGCACATAACCGGTCCACGCATGTCCATAGTAATGATTTTCCACTGCTTTTCCAACAGGCGTCAGGGATGGAAAAAGAGGATGGATCTGATAACTGCAATCTATATGGATCGTACCATCTTCCTGCGTCCTGCCGCTTACCAAAAAACCTCCTCTCCCGCCTGTTACCATTCTCTCCCACCCCGGGTAGCTGTTTAAATTTTCTATGATGTCTCCGTGCCCCGACAGGGAAATTAACAGCATTTCTATCTGTGAAAAATCAATTTCTTCACTATCCGGGAGAATATTGCCTGCTGCCTCTTTTGCATATAAAAATTTTGCGCTCTCTCTTCCCTTCTCCCATAAAGTTTCCGCAACACTGCTATGAATCCTGTATACTTCTATCATCGAAAGCAGGTTCATAAAAAGCAGGATGAATATTGGCAGTATTAATGATGCTTCTACGGTCATTGCTCCGCTTATGCTTTTTCCAACTGAGTTTTTTGCTTTTTTCATCCTCTTCTTCCCTTTTGTCTTTTTGCATACTTTTTTTGATAAAAGGGCGGATAACAACAGCTTTTTGTCTTGGGGAATTTTGATGAAACATGAGCCTTTGCCCGGAGAGAATTTTGTTTACGAATTATTATATTATTTACAAAAAGCTGCTGTTATCCGCCCTTTTACTTTTCTAGTAATAATACGTTCTTATAAAAGAACAGTTTCCGCTGTCATCTTCAAACTCCGTCACCGCCTGAAATCCGCTGACGCAGCCATCCATACGAAAATTTTCATTGAATGCCGTCTTTCTGATATCCATCTCCATGACATCCATCATGGAAAACAGCAATTCGTTTTCTTTTTTTGTCATAAGAAACATGGACAGATACTGCCCGTAATCGAGTCCTTTAGATGTGTTTTTATTTATGGCGCCGCCCGAAAAATTCAAAATACTGCTTAACCCTGTCTGCCAATCCGATGCGGACTTCAATATCGGAACCTTTCCACCCGCCAGCAAAAGCTTTACATCCTGAATGCTTTCAATATATGCCCAGGCAAAGAGGATGGAAGTTTCCAGCATTGGCTGTAAATACGGCGCTATTGCCACCGCGGCAACCGAAGCTGCCATCGCTGATATCTCCGCCCGTTTTGCCGTATCGCCATATAAATATGCCGCATTGGCAGCCTCCCGGAACAACAGAAGTTTGTTCACCACCGCCTTCAGATTTTCCACATCCGAAGATTTCCCTGCAAGCAGATATTCCACCTGGTAATCCAGTGCCGCATTCTCCTTCTCCATTCCGTAATAACCATATTTCTGAAAAATATAAGCCTGCAGAAGGATATCCTCCTTCAGATCCGTCAAAGCATTTCTCCCCTCCTCTCTCTCCGTCAGAATACCGTTCCCCTGTAAAATATCATTTCTGCCGGAGAGATACTGATCCGGAGATATCCCGCTGCCCGAAATCCCTGAAGTATCCTCTACCACCAGATTCAGGATTCCCTTATGTCGGAGTTCATTTACGGAAGAGGCCGGATTTACGATCGGTACCTCTTCCTCCACTTCATATGTGGTTGTTTCTCCCGTTTTCAAATTATATCTTTTTCTGGTCTCTTTTTTTACCGGCGGCGGTTCTTTTGCCAGTCTCTCCTCATTATTATCGCGCATCCTGATCAGTTCCTTTTCACTGACCTGGTCCTTTTCGGCAAAATCATATGCTGAAAAAAGTTCTTCCAACGCCTCTATTCCAAAATAATTTTCTTCATATTCTGCTATCTGCCTTTTCAGAACCTGCCCTCCATGATCCGCAGCAACTTCTGCCTCCCGGATTTCAATTGCTGTCAGGCGCCCTTCCATCAACCCGGTGTCCTGCAGATTTTTATTTGCATAGTCTTTCACATGCTCACCCAAAGCTTCTATCTCCGGAAAACCGCTTCCATAAGATGTATCTATGAAAAACAGATCATACTGCCGAAAAAGTTCCTGGTGATATTCTGCCAGCGCCGACCACCCCGCCGTATTCAGTGCAAGTTCTTCCTCCATGCGAATCGTATTTTTCTTTACTCCCATAAGGAGTACCATAACGACCGACAGCATAACCGTAAGGGAAAGTGCCAGATAAATTGTAAGATATGCTTTACATTTCATACTAAATGCTGCTGCTCTGTGAGGCGATTTTTTCAAAGATATCATTCACTATCTGAGTCAGTTGTGTTTTAAATATAATGACCAGGCCAATCAACACTACAATGATCAATATAACCTCCACTGTTCCCATTCCATCTTCTTCTCTTAAAAAGTCTTTCATCGTTTTTTTCATCCTTTTTTCCTCCTGTTTTTTCATTTTTAAAAAGTCATAAATGCCGGCAGCAAAATCATTAACATAACAACACAGAGCATCATCATCATTGGCAGCAGCAGTTTTGTTCCCGCCTCTTCTCCTGCCTTTCTTGCGGCATTTTTTCTCTCTTCAAATGCCATCTGGCTTTCCTCTTTAAAAAGTGCCCCCAATCTGGTGCTCCCTTTTCTCAGATTCTGAATAAGAAGTGTGGAAAATTTACCGTATATCTGTATACCGCACCTCTTTCCAAAGCGTTCATATGCTGATATTTCCGAAATCCCGCTTTTCATTTCCTGACAGGTTATCTTCATTTCTTCATAGACGGGATTTTTTACGGCATTTGCATCTCTTTTTTCATAATCTGCACATATTTTCTCCCATGCCGTCCTGATTGTCATACCGGCCCCCAAATAAATGGATAACTTGCTGACCACTTCGGGATACCCGAGATACATCTGTCTCTCCCGTTCTTTTACCTCCTTTTTCAGATCTTCATCTTTCAGGAAGTATGCCGTCCCGGCGCCGCAGACCGTAAAAAACAATATGATCAGCAAATTCTCATTTCCGCCGCTGCTCCAGACCAGTTTTTTTCCCTCCAGTTCTGCCGGAAGTAGCAGAACTTCGCTTTCTCTGCTATGCCTTTCCACTTCATTTACGGCACGCAGCAGCTTTTCCTTCTCTTCCTCTTCCTTTGTGAGCGTCCGCGGGTATATATGTATATAGATCAGATATTCCGCCCTGAAATCATGATACGTAAAAATCCCACGCAGCCCCACCTGCTCGCCTTCCTCAGAAACAGGGGCTTTCTGCAATTTCCCTTCCGCATCGATAAGCCTGTAATTCTGACTCTCCCATTCAATCCGAAACGGATACCCCGGAAGTTCTTTTACCAGCACCAGGTCCGTTTCCACACGTTCCAGTCCCTCATTTTCACCCAAAATGGCTCCTTCCAACTTATCTAACGCCTCTTCATACAGCTTTTCAATCTGTTTTCTTTCATAGATCCGTTCTCCGATCTGCAAAATCAACTCATGCTGCATGTTCTCGCCTACGGTAACTTTCACCGGAACTTCCCGCATATTTCCCTGAAAACCCTGCCTGCAAATTTTATTTTCTTTTACGACCGGTTGTAATATCTCTGCCAAAAGCATTCCGCCGGTAAGGATTACGCCGATCAGGCACAGCAGCAGAGAAAATCTGATTTTCTGTATATAATATTCTCTGATCTTTTCTTTTCCGGAAAACGGATACAACCTTTCCAGATTCCCTTTTACCTGAGCTGAAAGCCATTTTTGCTTCGCATCTTTTTTCGCAAACCGGTTAAATAACATTTCTGCCGCTTTGTATAAAAAATCTTTTTTCATATGTTTACCATTCTTTTTGTATGTTATCGCATCGGCTATACAGAGAATCACCCTCTAAACCTTTATTTCTATTATCCTTTTTCCCGACACATAAGCCGCGATATAGACAGCCAAACATATTGTCATGATCACTCTTCCGGCGGATGTTGTATATAAAACATCGAAATAGCCGCCGGACGCTATACTTACATAGAGTATGATCGCAAAAGGAATAACCGACATAATATTATGTTCCAGCCTTTTTGCAGATAATAATACCTGTATCTCTTTCTCTACCTCTATCTTTTCTCCGATTAATGCCGCCGTCTCATAAATAATTTCCGTCATATTGCCGCTGCTTTGTTTCGTTATGGCAAAAATATCAGCAAATTCCTGAATTTCTTCCAGCTTTGCCCTCCCGGCAAAATGCCCCATCAATGTCTCGATACTGATCCGGTTAGCCAACCCCTGCACGATTTTATATAATTCCTGGTAAATCGGCGCCTCTTCCCCGTGCAGTACTTTCATTTCCTGTAATGTTTCCCGAAATGCGTTTTCAACGGCATAGCCTGCCCTCAGATTCGCGGCAACTGACAGGATCGCATCCTTAAACTCACTTCGCAGCCTTTCTCTTTTTCTTTTTCGCTCCTGTCTCTCCAGCATAGTGAGATACATCAGCCCCGCCGGCAGCATAACAGGAATCGCTTTATATGTTCTATAGAAAAACATTCCCAGAAATATGGTTATCCCGATTGCCCAGATACTCCTTACGACTTTTTGCATACCGGTTAAACAACTTTCTTTTCCGTAGATTCTGCTATACCAGTGAAAGACCTGCCGCCTGCATTTTTGCCACATTTTCCAGTTCCCCTTCTCTTTCCAGCTCTCCGCTCTCATATCGATATGCAAAAAGCGGCTTTAACCTGATCTCCTGCCCTTCATAAGGACAAACCTCCGCAATCTCCAGCACTTTCCTGCTCTTATCCCGCAATCGTCCCAGATGAATCATAATATCGATTGCCGATGCAATCTGCCCTCTGATCGCGGATATCGGGATGTCCATGCCCATCAATACCATAGTCTCCAATCTGCTGATCATATCCGCGGCACTGTTGGAATGGCCGGTGGAAAGGGAACCATCATGCCCGGTATTCATAGCCTGCAGCAAATCTATCGCTTCCGCCCCTCTGACCTCCCCCACAATGATACGGTCCGGTCTCATTCTGAGTGCGGTCCTGATCAGATCCCTTATGGTGATTGGCAGACACCCCTCCGCATTGGCATTTCTTGTCTCCAGCCGTACCAGATTTTCTACCGAAAACAACTGCAGTTCCGCACTGTCTTCGACCGTAATCACTCTCTCTTTTTCGGGAATAAAATTTGATAAAGCGTTTAGAAAAGTCGTTTTACCGGAGCCGGTTCCTCCGCTGATAAGAATGTTATACCCTGCCAGTACAAGTTTTTTCAGAAATGCGCCATGTGCCTCCCGCAGTGCACCGAGTTCAATCAATTTTTCCATATCCATCGGTTTTTCCGGAAATTTTCTGATCGTAACGATCGGTCCGTTCAATGCAATCGGCTTTAATACCACATTGACACGGGAACCATTCTCAAGCCTGGCGTCCACAATAGGCGACATTTCATTTACAACCCGATTACAGCCCGCCACCATCTGCTGGATAATGTTGTTCAATTTCTCCTCCGAGTCAAAGCCATTTTCCCAGCGAAAAAGCTTCCCATCCTGTTCCATAAAAATATGATCCCTGCCGTTGATCATGATCTCCGTTATTTTCGGATTCTCGATCAGTTCCTGCAAAATATCAAGCTGGCGCATCGACTGGAATATCTCTTTTCTCATCTGCTTCCGTTCTTCCAGCCATAAACCCTTTTTCAGCGCAGTCTCATGTATCTTTTCATCGATAAGCCCAAATAATTCCTCTTCTTCGAGTTCCTTTGTAAAATCAAGTTCTCTGAAAAGTTCCTGCTGTATTTCTTTTTTGATATCCTGATAATACTCTTTTCTCTTTTTCCTGTTTTCCATACCATCTCCCGCTTATAGCAGCCCATCTTCCGTCAACTGTTTTTCCACATAATCTGCCAGTTCACTGTGACTTAAGTTCTCCAGCTGAAAGGACAGATTTTTAAAAACCGGCAGCCTGCACTTCTCCGTCTTTTCAAGAATCTTTCGGTGTTCTTCCTGCTCCAGCAATAACTCATACTGTGCCAGCTTCGCTTTTGCCATACGGTCATCTCTGATCAGCGTATAGATTTTGTCACAGTCTTCCAGCAGAGAATACACACCCCTTACCTGTTCCGTCAGATCAAGAAGAATCGTTTCATATCCCCCTGATTTCGCAATCCTGGTGAGAATCGGTATCCACTCCTCCTCTTTCAGATCCTGAAAGTCTTCAAAAGAAGCGGCAGGCGGAATAAAATACAAATCTCCCATCTTCTGTACAATACTTTCCAGCCTGTAAGAAAATTTATCTCCCGCATTGTCATAATAATAGAGTACATCTGTCAGGTTTCCTCCAAAACGTTTCCCAAGCAGCATCTCAAAACCGGAAAAACATTCAAAATTGATATACAATACTTTTTTCTTTCTGGCCAGCAGCTGTCCCGCCGTTAATGTAAATGTTGTCTGCATACAACAATGCAGTGGAGAATATATACCTATCATCTGAAACTTCTCTTTTCTGCTCCCCCTTAAAGGAACAACCTTTTCCCCTTCCCCGTAGGCTCTCATAATTTCCCGGTACAGTGCCCCTGCCGGCTGGAACTTATTGACCACGGCCACATTTTCCGGCAGCGTCCCTGTTCCCTCCTGTAAAACCAAAATCCGGTCAATCGCTTTTTTCTGCAGTTCTTCCCTGTAGTCCGGCTCCGAAATAATAAGAAGCGCGATCTCATGTTCACCGCAAAATTCCTGCAGGCTGTCATTTTTTGTAAACCCGTAGATTTCAAAAGGCAGCTCCTTCTTTTCCTGAAACAGCGCAATCAACTGGTTCGTATAACCGGGATGCCTGTCACATATCGCCAAAATTGGTTTTCCCATTTCCTCATCCTCTCCTTACGCCGGCCAAACCGGCATAACTTATTTTATCAGTGTTTCAATCAGGCAGATAAATACTGCCATCAAAAATGCCGGTGCAAAATGTATGGTCTTTATTCTTTTCTTTTTTCTCATTATTCCACGTACTAATTCCAGAACTAATATTTCTGCCGCCGCCGCAAAAAATGTACCTACTACTACAAATAATGCCTGTTTTGCCGGCAGAAACACGCCAGCCATCAGAAGGAGCTTACAGTCTCCGGCTCCCAGACCGCCCATCCTGTAGAAAGGGCATAAGCAGATAAAAAGAAGAATCACTTCCGGTACCATCATCAGAATATGAAGCGGTGCCCTCTCCGAAATACTCACTGCGATCCGAAGCACCACACCCAAACCGGCACCAAAAATCATTAATTGATTTGGAATAATATCCTTTCGCATATCATACCACGCCGCCGCACCGGCAAGCAGGGCAAGCATGAATATTACGCCTGCATTTTCTCCATTAAAACAAAATCATCGCCTCCTTTTCCATATATAAGTTTTAAAAAGTTTTCAATACTGTTGGGAAATAAGTCAAAAATAGAATATCAGATATATTTTTCAGAAATCTCCCGATATGGTCCTTAAGTCCGAACGGACTTATGAAGTAACTCCGATTATAGGTGCTTTTTACGGACTTGTCCAGCCTTTTTTTCACAAAAAATTTTTTTTGTGAAAACTCTATATCATGCTCAGTATCTGAACGCAAAACAACAGTAAGAAGCCCGGAATACCAAGGAATCCGCATGTCAAAACCGTAAGCGGATTCAGCGCAATAATAGAAACGATATTTTGTGCCAAAAAAAACTGATTCATCCCATAAATTAAAATCCCGCCCAAAATACTTTGTATCATAAAGCGAAATACCATATTAGCCTTACTTTTCAGTACTACGACCAGTATCACAAATGATGTTACCAGTCCGATCATCCATTCTGCCTGATCCACACCTCTCACCTCCCTTCTTAAATATATGCCACAGCTTTTCCATTATGAATTATAAATATATTTTGTGTTTTTCCACAATATGGAATAAATCCATAATTCGGCGTCTATACTTATAGTAGATTACTTTATGGAGGTAGCTGTATGAAATCTTTTTTCAGTCACACTACATATGCGACTGATAAACCGGAACTGCCGGCAAAGGACAAGGATGAAAAGCGTTTGATGGATGATCTGAAATTAACCCGGACCGAACTGGAAATTGCCTATTCCGGTTTTGACAATGTAACGGATCCTGATCTGATCGACTGTTATATTTACAAAGTAAATGCGGTCCTCAAGCGCTATAAATTTCTGATGGAAAAAGCTGCTGAATTGAATATTATAAAGGCAGCGGATTTCACACCGCTGCCCAAAGAAGATTTTCAGGATTAAATTCAGGCTAAAAAGCCTCTGTTGCTGACCGGCTGCGCAATGCTTTCCACGAGAGAATGTTTCCCGTAAGTCAGTCCCGCATAGATCTGCTGTGCATTATCCATGACCGGTTCAAAAGAACCGGTCTTTTCCAGTTCCAGATAAGCATCCCGAAGCCTTTTTAAAATACTTTCCGGCTGCCTCAAAGGTTCCGCTGATGAAGTGACAATGGCTCTCGCCAATTCTTTGTGCATATATAAATACAGCGCATACAAAGCAGGGGCCGGATCATACCGCATTTGAAGAGAACCCACCAACTCCATCAGGCAGTCCTGCGCACGGTGGATCTCCCGTACAAATTTCTTCTCCTGTTTTTCCGCATCTGCCCTTTCCGCATCTGCCAGATATGTCAGCGTCATCTCATAGAGAATCGTGATCATCGAAACAGGATTCGCCTGCGCGATACGCCTCGTAAATTCTTTTTTCAGTTCGTCTCTCATGGTCCTCTCCGTCCGCCTTTCATCTTACTGCAATAACTGCAGCACCTGAGAAGGGCGCTCATTCGCCTGTGCCAGCACGGAAGTGCTCGCCTGAGAGAGTACCTGGTAAGTCGCATATTTTGTATACTCTTCAGACATATCCGTATCCAGAATATTAGAATATGCACC
The DNA here is from genome assembly GCA_022799355.1 of Lachnospiraceae bacterium. GTDB lineage: Bacteria > Bacillota > Clostridia > Lachnospirales > Lachnospiraceae > 1XD8-76. The sequence goes on from JAAWOG010000028.1 coordinate 15,793, forward strand.
TGTCATATTTTCATGATTGACCTCATTACTGGTCACAATTGATTCCAGACGATTCTGATAAGCACCCAGTTTACTCCGAATGGAGGACAATTTATCGATGGCGGCACCTACCCTCTCTATTGTCATCAGGGAATCCTCTTTTGTTTTCGTATTGGCAATATCAATTCCCAACTCCTTGATACCAATATTGGGAATCTCCACATCCAATTCCTGGCCTTCGTTCGCACCCACCTGTATTGTCATGGCTCCGAGCCCCGTAACATTTATATTAACGGGATTTGCTCCGGTTCCGACAACACCTTCCCTGATGTCAAGTTCCATCTTAAACCCTGTCTGGTCTTCCAGTGTTACAATGGTACCATTTACATCGGAAACGTGCAGTTTTATATTATTTCCATCCGGACCTGTTGCAGTAATGACCGCACCACTTTTATTATTAACTTCTACAGTCTTATCAAATTCATCCGGAAATACGGTTCCCGGCGCCGCCGCCTTCGTAGGATCGTCCGGATCCGCGCGGACACTGACCGTCGGATTTGCCGCTGCATCTGGCGTATTAAACGCTTCTTCTATCAGGTTTCCGTCCACATCAAACAGTGTATTATCATCAAATATACTTAAGTCAAATTCATACACCCCGACCTGCACATTTTCACCATAGGAAGCTACTTTAATATTAATATTATCGGTATATCCCTTTAACTGAAAGGAACCGTCCAAAAGCTTCTGTCCGTTAAACTCAAAAGTCTCGGAAATACGCTGTATTTCTTCTTTCAGCTTCTGAACTTCCTCATCCATAAGTTCTCTGTCGCCATTAGACCAGGTTCCCGTCGATCCTTTAATCGCAAGTTCATTGATCCTTTGCAGCATATCATGTACTTCCGAAAGAGCTCCGTCCACCGCTTTCATAATATTAACACCCGTGTCGGAATTGTCTCTTGCCTGCATCAGGCCCTCTAACTGGGCACGCATCTTTCTGGACATTGCATAACCGGACGGATTATCTTTTGCTCTGTTGATCTTATAACCGGAACTCAGTTTTCCGGTCGATACCGACAGATTTTCATCATTCACATTTAATCTGTTTACCGCCATCATGGCTGTCGCATTATAATTGATTCTCATTCTTTTTTCCTTTCAGCTTCACAAATCCGTTTGTAAATATTATAAATTCAGATCCATCTTTCTATGTAACTTATCAAAATATCATCTTACATTTTTAATTTCGGACAGATTCCAGAAAAATCTTAGCAATTTGATAAAGTTCTCCGGTAGAAATTTCTTTTTCCTCCTTCGCCTGCATCGTTCCTGAGACGTCTCCTGCTTTGCCTGCCCCTTCGTCTCCCTTTCCCGCAACGCCATCCGGCATTCCGGATATTCCTCCTTTTAACCGGCCGCCCTGCACAATACGCATCTCCTCAACGGAAATTCCGGCATCCTGCATTCTCTCTTGTATGCTTGCCGCTACACTCTTTAGCAGCCCGGCTCCGCTTTCCGTCTCCGCAAAAAGATTCCCTGCCATATGAATGGAAGAACCGCCCTCTCTTGCCTCATTACTCTTTGTGAACAAAGCTTCCAGCCTGCCATATCTTTCTGTTTTTACGGAAATCTCCGCCTGCGCCCTTCCCGTTCCTCTCTTTACCGTCAGATTCATGATGGTATAGCCTGTTTCCGATTTTACCGGAATCTGGTAATGTGACTCTTTGGAAAGCTCTGTCCTGAACCGAATTCCTTTATAAATCTGCTGCATATCTCTGATGTCCAGTTCCGTGATGCCTTCCTGCCCTTCGGCTTCCCGGAGTATCGTTTCCGCCTGCCTGGCAAAAGCTTCCATTCCTTCCCGGAGAGATTCTTCATCCCCGGCTCTCTCATGCAGATCCATCACATAACCTTCCAGCCTGCTTTGCTCCTCTTCCAGCCTCTCCTCCCGTTTTATCTCCTTCTCATAATCCTCTATTTTCTGATAAATGCCCGCATCCTCCTGCAGTACCGAGGATGCTTCCAGCAGATTGGAGATCGTAACCAGCTGATTTGTTTCTTTCAGAAATTCCACCGCATCCTTCTCTCCATGGCTCCCCCCGCGCTTTGCTCCTTCGAGCGTCCGCATCGCCGCTTCATATTCTCCTGCGCTTTCATAAGGAGCAGCATTTATCTGATCAATAATGTCCTTTCCCTGCCGCAGGGCATCCACACCGGAAAAGCTTTCATCTATTTTATAATCCATGTAACCTTTTTTGCCGCTGCGTACTCCTGTCAGCAGGTTTTCCATGGTAAGCTGCGCCCCGCTCCCGAGCAGATAGCCTTCCGCCTTTCCGTCGGATTTTTCAACCTGCCGGATAAGCCTGTAAATCCCAATATAGCTTTCTCTTTCTTCGGGTGTAATGCCGCCGTTCTTATCCAGCTTATGCAGGAATCTGGCAAACTCTTCACTTTCCTCCACAAACGTGCCGCTTTGCTGCGCTAAATAGGCATCCAGCTCCTCGATATCCGTGTGAAGTACATCCACCCCTTCCCGGATCATCTGCAAAACTTTTCCGGGCTTCATATTCTGAAACAGGTCCTGTACCTTTTTATCCACCTCCAGGGCTCTCTCCAGATTTTCTTCGGTAATTTCCAGCCAGTTATATCCCAAAATACGCACTGCCCTGCGGTTTTCCTCGGAAGGCTCCCGATTCATATCCGTCAAAATATCATCCACATTCCTGAACGCCTTCCGAATAGAGTCTCCCATATCCGCCCGGGGTGCGGTCTGCATCGTTTCATAACGCGCCTTTGCCTCATCGAGCTTTCCTTTTTCTCTGTCTGCCTTTTCAAACTCTCCCTGCAGCTCGCTTCCTTTTTCATGGAGCGCTTCTATGGTAAATGAAATTTCCCTGTTTACCACATACCCAAGGGTATAAGCCGGCATGGAACGCAACTCATTTATTGTTTCGTCAATCCGGGCCGTCTGGGAAACCCCCTCGCCCGCAAGCGTCTCTTCCATTGCTCTGAGCCGCTCAATCAGCTTCTCCATGGGCGCCGTATCGATCTGAAAGCCACTGCGCAAAAGTTTGACATTCGCTTCTACCGTCATGCGCAGGCGCACTTCTTCCAGCCTCCTTCTGGCTGTCAAAAATTCCATACTGCGGTCCGTCTCCTCCGGGAGATTCCCGTATTCCGGCTCTTTTGACGCTTCTCCCTCCGAACCCGCCTGCACCTTCTCCTGACTTTCCATGAGATCTTTCAATGTGATCTCTTCCCCTTCGGTACGGTTTTCATATGCATGCTCCGCTGCCTCCGGCGATAATCCCTGCACCGCATCGAAAATTTCCTGTGCCTGTTCATAAATGCTTTCTTTTCCGGAAAGATCCGCCTGCGCAGCGTCCGTTCCCTCATATACCTGCATGGCAATCCGATACTTTAACTCTTCCTCCGAAATCCCCTGACTGCCTTTCTCAAAATTTTTCAGTTTCTCATATAACTGTAAATTCTCTTTTGTCACCGGAATATCATGCCTCAGCAAAAAGGCAGCGCTCTCCCTGCTTTCCTCCCCCTGTGCAAGTCCCGCTTCTTTTATAATTTTATCAATCTGCTCCCAGAAAGCCTTTCCCCCATCTTCTTCCATATCCGGTACATCCGCCTCCGGGCTCTTCTGACCGACGCCGGCAGAGTACTTTGCCCGATACAGATTTTCAGCGGTAGGCTCCATCTGCTGATCCACCATATAAGCAATGCTCCCTTCCTCAAGGCCGCCCCGCAAGGCTTCCGCATAAGCACTGCTCCCCAGAATCTGTTCCAGCGTCTCCTTAGACAGATCGTCCGTAAAACCTGTAATATCTCCGCCGCCCTTTGCCACCGCAACTCTGATCCGGTCCAAAATCGTCACCACGGTTTCAATATCCACATCCGTTACATGAACGCCCTCTTCCAGCATTTCATGAAATTCATCCTGAGACATGGAATTTGACATAACCGCCATATACAATTTCTGTACATCCATATCCATCTGCTCTGCCTGCAGGGAAACTTCTTCTGCTGTCATATTTTCTTTTTTATAGGTACCGTCCCTCTGCGCACGGGCATCCTGGGCACCGATATTAACGGAATATGCGCCCGCCCTTTCCTGCTTTTTTACCTCATCCCGCACTGGCGCATGCATTCTCTCCGCACCGCCTCTGCTTTGTATATTATGTTCCTGTACCGATTCAAATGTTATTCTCATATTTTCTACCAGGGCTCTGACGAGCAGATCTCCTTTTCACTTATTCTTTTGCTCTTCTTTCACCGTAAAAAGAGTGTACGCATTCGCATACACTCTTTATATCGTCAAACTCTCTTCTTCTCTAAAGCCTTTCGCCAAAACTGCCCTATTTAAAATGCATAGACCAAAGCGCTGTAAGGCGGCAGATCCAATGTAATGGAATAATCCTTAAAACAGCATGGCTCTTTTTTTGCCATGATCTCCGCAGGCACCTCTCCGCCGCTTCCGCCGAACCTCTCTTCCGTACTGTTCAGCAGTAATTTATATTTCTTCTTTGCCGGCACTCCAACCCTGTAGTCTTCCCATTTCATAGGCGTCATATTGATGATAAACAGAAGCCTCTTCTTATCACTCTCACATTTTCGGATAAAGCAATACGTACTTCTGTCGCAGTCATCCGCGTTCATCCATTCAAACCCGCTCCAATCCGCATCATTTTCCCACATGCAGGGATATTTCCGATAAATATGGAGCAGTTCTTTGACATATTCCTGTAATCCTTTATTCAGATTCTCGCCAAGCAGATACCAGTCAAGTTCCCGCGCTTCACTCCACTCTCTCTCCTGTCCGAAATCCTGTCCCATAAACAGGAGCTTTTTCCCGTTATGCCCAAACATGTAAGTATAGCCGTTGCGCAGATTCGCATACTTATCCACCTGATATCCCGGCATCTTATTCACCATGGAGCATTTCAGATGTACTACCTCATCGTGGGAGAGCGGCAGTATATAACTCTCGCTGCTATTGTATGTCATGGCAAAAGTCATGCCGTAATGATTGTTTTTCCTGAAATAGGGATCCAGTTTCATATATTCGCAGAAATCATGCATCCATCCCATATTCCACTTAAAGGAAAAGCCAAGCCCCTCGCCTCCGATATCGCTGGTCACCATCGGCCATGCCGTAGATTCCTCCGCAATTGTGAGAAATCCCGGATAAGTGCCGCGTACCACGGAATTTAAGTGTTTGAAAAACTCAATGGCCTCAAGATTTTTGTTTCCGCCGTAAATATTGGGAACCCACTGCCCGTCCTGTTTTCCATAGTCCAGATAGAGCATGGAAGCCACCGCATCCACCCGGATACCATCCACATGGAATTCCTTCAGCCAGAACAGTGCGTTGGCAATCAGGAAATTCTTTACTTCCGTTTTCCCATAATTGAAGATCTTCGTTCCCCAGTCAGGATGCTCTCCAAGCCTCGGATCCGGATGCTCAAAAATGCATTCTCCGTCAAATCTGCCAAGTCCATGGGCATCCGTCGCAAAATGTGCAGGTACCCAGTCCAGTATCACACCGATACCCGCTTTATGAAACTTATTGACCAGGTACATGAAATCCTCAGGCTCTCCATGTCTGGATGTGGGCGCATAATAACCCGTCACCTGATAACCCCAGGAGCCGTCAAAAGGGTACTCGGCAATGCCCATCAGTTCTATATGGGTATAACCCATCTCTTTCATATATTCGCATGCCCTGTCCGCAAACTCCCTGTAATTATAAAAACCGTCCTCCGTTCCGTCAGGGTGTTTCATCCAGGAGCCGATATGGCACTCGTAGATTGCCATAGCCTCTTTCTTCATATCCTTTTTATCACGTTTTTCCATCCAGAGATTATCCGTCCACTTAAAGCCGGAAATATCTGTTGTTCTGGATGCATTGCCAGGACGCATTTCCGCATAATTCGCAAACGGATCTGCTTTATACAGCCTGTCGCCTCCGGGCGTCACCACCAGGAATTTATACAACTGGTTCTTCTGCACATCCGGAATAAAGCAGCTCCAAATGCCGCCGTCTCCCAGCTTCACCATCGGATTAGCCCCTTCATCCCAGCCATTAAATTCGCCGACCACATACATTTTTGCCGCATTAGGCGCCCATACACCGAAAAAGTACCCCTTTTTTCCGTCCTCTTCGGAAGGATGCGCTCCCAGCTTCTTATAAATATCATAGTGCGTTCCCTGTGCAAACAGAAACTGATCCGCCTCGGATATAAATACCTTTTTTTCCTCCGGCACAATCTCCGGAGCATTCTTTTTTTTCGCCATATCTTACCCCTTCTCTTTCTTTTTATTTATTATTTCCCAAATAAATGATAACCCCTTTATGCATAATAGAAAAAGTCTTCTTCCCTGAGTACGATCATATCTTCATGATCATAGCGTTTGCCAAACAATACATCAAAGAAATGTCCCGGCGTCTTTTTATTTGCATGTTGTATAGCCTCTTTTACAAGCCTGCGCACATCCGAAGTTGTAACGGAATGTTCTGCGGTCTGCATATCGGCGATCCTGGTATGGAGCGCTAATACCCCCATTTCATCAATGGCATATTCTCTGTCATAGGCAAATTTTTTTCCGTAAGCCACCAGCGCATCATCATTTAACGCCTCGATATCAATCCTGGTGTTAAACGGATCATTCAGCACCGCATTGACTTCCAGCAGGCTGTTGATCGCCCCTTTTGTATCTACCAGCATTACGATAATACCTTTGCTCTCCGTCTGCAGCGCTTTTACCAGTGCTTCCGCGGTACTGCAGTTCATTCCGCCCGCCTCCACTACGATCAGCGCGCCGTTTTTTAATTTATCAATGATATCTCCCGGCTCTTTTTTATTTAACGCCCTGCCCGTGATCTTAGCCGCCCTGCCGGAAAAATTGCTGTCGGATATCTGCAAATCCCGAACCAGATTCCTGGCAAAATTTATCGTACCTGCGTCTTCCTCACCGGTGATCAACACATTTCCCGTATAAGCCGCAAGGCTCATATTATCAAGTACATGCAGAAGCTGCCCTCTTGATTTGCGGCTGCGCACAAAGGACTCAAACAGTTCTTTTTCCTCCGGGGAGAGAGCCCTGTCATTTAATGCCGGGCGCAGCTCCTCCGGTAAATTCCGCTCTGCCAGAGGCTCCTTTTCGCTTTCTTCCTCTGCTTCTTCCTCCGATTCCGGTTCCGTATATACCGGCTCCGCATCCTCCGATTCCGGTTCGGGCAGTACTTCTTCGGATTCATATACCGGCTCTTCCGCCAGGAGCTCTTTTGCCGCCGCCTTCTCCGCTTCTTTAATCTGGGCCTCTTTCGCGGTCTTCTCCAATTCCCTCAGCAGCGCATCCTTGGACGCCTCAAACTCCGCAAATATATCGCCGGTACTGTCCAATACGCTTTTTTGTACGGTATCCTTCAGCTGAGCTTCCTTATTTTTCTTCATCTGCTCCCATTCCAGCAAAATATCCTGGATGCTCATCTGACCGGTGATCTGCTTCTCCACCGCTTCTTTTTCAGGAACGACCAGCGAAATCTGTCCGTCCGCCTCCTGAGACAGCATATCATCAAAACCAGTTTTTTGTACCGCAAAATCTGCCGGTTGCATCGTGCCCCCGGGGGTTCTTAAAACTCCCTGTCCCGGATCGGCAGGCACGATCACTTTGCTTACGCCGGATACGGAACTTTCCTCTTCATAGACGGCACTCTTTACGCTCTCTGCTTCCGGCTCTTCCTCCGGTATCACAACCTCTTCTATTTCTACGTCCCCTGCCGCCTCTCTGATCTCCGGATGCGACATCATCCCGGACATATCCACCGTATTCGGATCTTCAAAAAACACTTCTTCCATATCCGGTACGGGGGGGATCTCCTGTGTCTCCTCCAGCATGGGTGCCATCAGGCTGCTCATAATGTGATCCGTCTCAGCCTCTTCCTCCTCTTCCGGTGTATCCTGAATAAATATTTCACCGGTATCGTTTATGGTCTCTTCCTCGTCTCCGTCAAAAAGCGCCTCCGTATCCTCCGCTTCAAGAACTTCCTCCGATATATCCTCCTGATAATAAGATACGCCCTCTTCCGCCTCCTGTCCATAGACAAAATCATCATTTTGACTATCCTGCCAGAGGGGTTCTGTCCCTTCCCATATAGGCTCCTGATTCTCCCCCTCCATCAGCCGCTTCATATCCGCCGCCAGCTCCTTCTGGAGGTTCATCGTATTATAAGGACTGTCATCCAGAATCTTTACCTGGATATCCGCAAGATCCTCCACGGGCAGCCTTACCGTTGGCGCCTCCGAGACAAGCCTTCCCTCATTTTCCTTCACCATTGCCGCATCCAGATTCGGGATAACCTGAGTATCGCCCTGTTCTATCTCGAATCGCTTCTCGCCGTTATAGACAGCCTGCTGCTTCGGTGTCAGGGGCTCATGAAGCATTTTCAACTCCATCGCCTTGCGGACATATCTGCCCTCGCCCAGCCAGAGGATCATCTCGTCGCACTCTTCCACGCATTTCGTACCAAAACCGATCTTGTGGTACAGATAGGCAAGCTCATAAACCCATCTGTCTATATATTCTTCCTCTTTCAGCTTTTCCAGTACTTTTATCTGCTCTTCCAGGCTGACTTCCTGCGCCGCATACACTTTGTACAGCAGTATGTATTTCCGGCTGTCATCCGGCGCAACCTGGCAGAATTCTTTATAGTATTCCCAGGCATTTACCACATCGCCCAGCTTCAGGCACAACTCCGTCAGCGCAAAGACGATCATCCTGCTTCCGGGACGCTTCTCATACGCCATCTCCAGAATAGTCTTACTGTCTTCATAGCGGCGGACCATCTTATAGATATCACTGATGGTACAGAGCATCTTTACGCTCTTCACCCTCCGCCAGTCGATCGTATCGGCAATATCGGCAGCTTCCCGATAATTCTTCTCTTCTACTAAAGTCCTGATTTCCTCTGACCTTATCTTGTATTCCTGTTTATCCAAAGGTACTCACCTCAAAAATATCCCATAACAGATTACTGCAAAAATCGACTATTTCCTAAGTTTTAAGTTTATCATAGGATATGTTATAAGTCAAAGCGATATATACAATTAACCTCTCCGCAAATGATTCATAAAGAACACAATATATTGGACAGTTCCGCAAATTCATACAAAGAGAGCCTCTCCCCCCTGATCGTTTCCGGGATATCCAGTTTTTCCAGGGCTTTTATGACGTTTTCCTTTGTCAACTGCGGTATGCCCCCGCCCATCAGGGCGTTGGGAAGCATTTTTCGGCGCTGGTTGAAAGCCGCGCGGATCAAATCGAACATAAACTTTTCGTCTTTTACTTCCGCAGGCGGATTCCCGCGGCGTTTTAAATGTATCACGGCGCTTCCCACGGCGGGCCTTGGCATAAAACAGTTAGGCGGAACATTCGCTGCGATCTGCGGCTCGGCGTAATACTGTACCGCAAGGGAAAGAGCGCCGTAATCTTTTGTGCCGGGTTTTGCCTGCATTCGTTCCGCCACCTCTTTCTGTACCATAACCGTAATGCCGGATACCGGCACATTTTTTTCAAATAAACCCATAATAATGGGTGTGGTGATATAATAAGGCAGGTTTGCCACCACTTTCAGGGGCTTTCCGCCATTGTACTCTTTTGCCAGTTCTCCGATATCCACCTTTAAAATATCGCCCTGTAAAACGGTGACATTTTCATAAGGGGCAAGGGTTTCTTCCAGAATCGGTATCAGCGCTTTATCGATCTCTACCGCCACCACCTTTACGGCGGTTTCCGCCAAATACTGTGTCATGGTGCCGATTCCCGGTCCGATCTCCAATACACAGTCCTCCGGCCCGATCTGCGCCGCTTTCATAATCCGCTCCAGGACGGATGTGTCGATCAGAAAATTCTGTCCGTATTTTTTCTGAAAATGAAACTGATATTTCTGCAGTATTGCAATTGTATTTTGTGGTATTCCCAATGTCGCCATATTTCATCATCCTTCTTTTTTCTTTATTCCCTGAATCTCCCGTTCATTTTGCGCGGAGCATTCATTCATAAACAGCCTTCTTGCATTTCTCCCCGTGACCTTTGCCACTTCTTCTTCGGATATCCCCCTGATCCTTGCAATCTCCGCCACAACATAGGGCAGATTCAGAGAACTGTTCCTTTTACCCCGGAAGGGAACCGGTGAAAGGTAGGGACTGTCGGTCTCTAGTAAAATGGAATCCAGCGGCAGATATTCCACACATTCCCGCAGTTTCCTCGCATTCTGAAAAGTAACGACGCCTCCCACACCGATCAGATATCCCATCTCCAAAAATTCCCGGGCGCTCTCTTTTGTATAGGAGAAACAGTGAATAACCCCCCGCCTTTGTACGGGCTTTTCCGTCCGCATGATATCCAGCGTATCCCTGGCCGCATCCCGTGAATGGATAATCACCGGAAGATTCACTTCGTTCGCCAGCGCAAGCTGTCTTGCAAACCATTTCTTCTGTATGTCCTTCTCCACGTTGTCCCAGTAATAGTCCAGGCCGATCTCTCCGACTGCCACAACCTTCTCCGCAAAGCACCGCTCTTTCAGCCAGGCAAAGTTCTCTTCGTTCAGTTCCCCCGAATCACTGGGATGTATTCCCACCGCCGCATAAATAAAGGGATACTTTTTTGCCAGTTCCAACGTCGCCTCCACGGAAGAGAGGTCGGAGGATACATTTATCACCGTATCTATGCCGTTCTCCTCCAGCTTTGCCAGCAGTTCATCCCTGTCCCCATGAAATGCTTCATCATCATAATGCGCATGACTCTCAAAAATCATATTTTGCTCCCATCTGTCCCTGCGGCAGCCCTGCCGCAATTTTTTTTTGAAAAATTTGTAAAAAAACACTTGCATTCTTAAAAACATTATACTATAATCATTCTTGCGTTGTAAATTATAACCTTTCATACGGTACGGGCCATTAGCTCAGTTGGTAGAGCAGTAGACTCTTAATCTATTTGTCCAGGGTTCGAGTCCCTGATGGCCCACGAAGCACTGTTTCTGTAACTTACGTTGTGGGGACGGTGTTTTTTTTGTATTTTTTTTAAAACAACTCTGTTTTTTCACCCCCCCACTGGACATTTTTACGCTAAAGTGATACATTTATTAGTGATTGGCAAAAGCCCTGCTTTTGCCTGAATATACGGAAAGAGAGGGAGACTCTAAATGGCAAAGAAATCATGGTCTGTTACAACAGACGAAGGCACTTTTTCAGTTGATCTGAAAGGCAGCAAAGTAAGCATCAACGGCGGCGCTCCGGAGAGATTGAACAGATTTGCAAAAAAGACGCATTTCCTTGATACGGAATACACGATTCCGCTTGGCAACAGAACTGCAACATTATTTGTTCAGTCTATGACTTCCCCCGTACTGGCATACAATGGTACGGACTGTGCTACAGGACAGCCCTGGGAATATCAGAAGATTCCTGCATGGGGATGGATCTTTATCGTGTTGGATTTTGCCTCCATTTTAATGGGTGTGGGCTGGCTTTGGGCTTTACTTGCCGTAATTGTTACAGGCGTCGCTATCAGAAGCAAGATGAATACCGCACTGAAAGTTATTATCTCTGCTGTATTGACGCTTATTTTAGTTGGCCTTGGCGTAATGGGTATTATGCTTGTTGCTGCCACAATGTAGTCAATCCTACATAGTCAACAACCTCGCGGCGATCGCCGAATATCCGTGCATACACGGTTACCCGGTTCGTTGCCCGCGGGAATAAACAATTTTCAACCAAAAAGAAAACTCCCGATGCAGGTATCTCCTGTACCGGGAGTTTTCTTAAGGAAACTTTGATGAAAAAAACGGATTATGAAAAAACAGGATATCTGCACAGTCCCTTTAAGCTGTTTCACCTGACAGACCATAAAATGAAAAGCTATGACTGCCATTACCATGATTTCTTTAAAATTCTGCTTTTCTATTCCGGCGATGTGGACTATTTTATAGAAGGCATCACCTACCGCCTTGAACCCCGGGATATCGTCCTGATCGGTGCCGGCGATGTCCATAGGCCGATCATCCGTTCAGCTTCCCCATATGAGCGGGTTATTCTCTATGTCTCATCCGAGTTTCTGACTCTTTATGCCGGACAGGATTACTCTCTCGAAACCTGTTTTCAAAAACAGAAAGAAACAGCGCAGCCCCTGCCGGTGCTGCGCACTTCCTCTTCTTCTATAGATATACTTTTTAAATCAATCAAAAGACTTGAGGCATCCATCCATGATCAGGAATACGCTGCGGAATTATACGCCAGTACCCTTCTCGTCCAGTTTCTGATACAGCTCAACAGATGTTTTTTAACCGATTCCTTCGGCTATATCGAGACCGGCACCACCAACCGGAAGATCACAGAAATCCTCCACTATATCAACGAACATTTAGACGACGACCTTTCCATAGAGACACTTTCCGGAAAATTCTTTATCAGCCGCCGCTACCTGATGCAGATCTTTAAACAGGAGACCGGCTGCAGCATCGGAAAATATGTCAACGCGAAACGCCTCTTCTGGGCGAGGGAAAAGATCCGTCACGGCATGTCATTAACAGACGCATGTTATTCCTCCGGATTTCAGCACTATTCCACCTTCACCCGCTCCTATTACCGGATGTTTCAGACTACGCCCGGGACCTTGAAAAAAGAACTCTAATTTTCCATCGATGAGTCCGAATACATATCAAGCAGCCCCACTGTCTCATTTGCGGGCCTTCCGTATACATGGCAGCATTTATGGTCTATCAGCTTCTCTTCCTCCTGCAGTTCGTTGAAATTCACACTCATCCTCCAGGCGCCCATTTCCATCTCACTGTCCAGATGCCGTAATACTTCCTCTATCATTCTTTCCTGTTCATCCATGCCCGCACCTTAAAGTATCGTCCTGATCCAGCCCTTGGGCGCCTCTATCTTGCCCATCTGAATCCCTGTCAGTGTATCATACAGTTTCTTTGTGACAGGTCCCATCTCTTCCATACCGCTGGGCAGATTGATTTCCTTTCCGTGATCTACGATCCTGCCCACCGGAGAAATCACGGCAGCCGTACCGCAAAGCCCGCATTCCGCAAAGTCTTTTACTTCCTCAAACAGCACCTCTCTCTCTTCCACTTCCATATTCAAATAGTGCTGTGCAACATATACAAGCGAACGCCTTGTGATGGAAGGAAGGATACTCTCCGACTTCGGTGTCACCAGCTTATTGTCCTTTGTGATAAAAATAAAGTTCGCGCCGCCTGTCTCCTCCACCTTTGTTCTGGTCTGAGGATCAAGATACATATTCTCAGCAAAGCCTTCCGCATGTGCCGTTACGATCGCATGCAGGCTCATGGCGTAATTCAGCCCTGCCTTAATATGCCCCGTGCCGTTGGGCGCCGCTCTGTCAAAATCGCTCACCTTGATTGTCAGGGGTTTTGCGCCGCCCTTAAAGTAAGGACCTACCGGCGTCACAAAAATCCGAAACATATACTCATCCGCGGGCTTTACACCGATAACCGGATTCGTTCCCATCATATAGGGGCGGATATACAGGGTTGCCCCCGAGCCGAAAGGCGGAACATACGCCGCATTCTCTTTTACCACCTGCACAACGGCATCCACAAACCTCTCCTCCGGAAATACGGGCATCTCCAGCCTTCTCGCCGAATCTGCCATTCTCGCCGCGTTCAGGTCCGGGCGGAAGCACACGATATGCCCGTCTTCCGTCGTATAAGCCTTGAGCCCTTCAAAAATCGTCTGGGCATACTGAAACACGCCGGCACATTCATTTAAAACAATATTGGCATCCGCAACGATTGCGCCTTCATCCCACGCCCCGTCTTTATAATGGGAAACAAATCTTGCGTCCGCCTCCATATAAGCAAAACCAAGGTTCGACCAGTCAAGCTGCTTTTTTTCCATAATCCTCTCCTCCTCCGGTAACATATTATTTTTTTAATCTTAGTACAACCTCTGCCATTTGTCCATACACCGAATCAAAATTTTATCACGGAATCCATCCGTTAAAGTCTGTTTCAGCCTGCTCCCCGGCCTGCATTATTTTCCATGATGCGCTTTGCCTCTTCCTTCGGCACCTTTGTTGCCCAATGGCAAATCGGGCAGTATACATAATATACGGTCCTGTAGGGGATAACCGGGATAAAAAACAGTGTAAACCAGGAAGTCCTCTTCTGAAGCCGCCAGTTGCTGTCGTTATTGCATCTGTTGCAGTGCAGATACCCCACCGTTCCCAACTCCTTCTCCAAATCTCTGAATCCCCAGATAATAAACATGTCTCTTCCCGCCTTTCTTTTACCTTTCCCTGATAAACATACCGGTATTTTTCTCTACCTGAAACCGTCCGGCAAACCAGTCGCATTTACATAAAAACGAATAGTAGATATTTCTGCCGCAGCCATGCAAAGTCTCAAAGTTTGCCTGTCCTTTTGCCAGAATGACGTCCGCCTGCTCCAGCGCTTCCTTCGCCTCTCCATGCAGCATGTTTTCTATCGTACCCGCTATGCCGTTTCCGTTATGTATCACCTTAGCCGCATCGCAGAGCCCCACCTCTTTGGCATCCACCATCGTGGCGTCATTCAATACTTCCTCCCCCCGCACCATAACACAGATATCCAGATGGGGAAAACGCTTTTCCAGTTCCTTAATAAACAGCTTATCCAGAACAACTTCCCCGCAGTTGTCCGTCAGCAGTAAAAATCTCTTCCCGCTCCCGCAGTCTCTCAGAAAACTCTCATAGACGGAACCATCCAGCCGGTTCTTCCCTTCATCCCGGAACAGTTCCAGAAATACCTCCTTCTCCACATGCTGCAGAGCCCCGAAGTCAATGTAATTTCCGATACGTGCATAAATGATCGCCTGCGCCAGCGGATCTTCCGCCTTCAAAATCTCATCATACAGCGCATCCTCCATCCCCAGCACAAAAGCATTATACTCCTTCTTAATTTCCGTGTAATCCTTTAACTCCCCGAAATACCGCTGATACACCTGGTTAAACAAATACCCCAGATAGGGCGAACTGGCCTCATCATCACTCTCCCCGATGATTTTCGTGATCTCCTTCATATAAGCCGTTTTCTTATCCTCATCGGAAAACCCCGAAATCTTCCTCTCCTGCTTCCCCACAAGACAACTGATACACATACTGTTTAAGCGCATAACCGGTTCCTCTCTATATAAAATAATTTTTCAGTTACTCGAACTCAATTGTATTTTATTATAGCACTCCCTCCCCCTCCCCCGCAATCACTTTGTCCGTCCCCGCCTTGGACTTCAGCGATATCAACCCGACAACACCCTCTTGCAATCCCAAATCAAAAGCGCTATACTGAACATACTGTTTCAGGAAAGGACTACCCTCTATGGCACAGCACTATGATAAGATCATTATCGGCGCAGGACTTTACGGCTTATATGCCGCTGATTTTTGTGTCCGAAAAGGTGAGCGCGTCCTTGTTCTCGAATATGACAATGCCCCTTTCCAAAGGGCTACCTATATTAATCAGGCGAGAGTCCATATGGGCTATCACTATCCCAGAAGCCTTACCACCGCGATAAAATCCGCCGGCTATTTTCGACGGTTTTATGAAGATTTCGGTTTTTGTATCCATGACCGGTTTGACCAGATCTACGCCACATCGGAAAAGTTCTCCTGGACCAATGCAAAGCAGTTTCAGGAATTCTGCGCCGCGGCAGGCATCAAATGTCTGGAAACCTCACCCGGAAGATACTTTAATCCCGGTATGTGTGACGGTGCCTTTCTGACGGAAGAATACACCTATGATGCAAAAATACTTCAGGCATATTATGAAGACAGATTAAAGGAAAACCAAAATGCCGAAATGCTCTTTGGCGTCAGGCTGCATAAAATCGAAAAAGACGGACGCATTTTTCGGATTACTCTTGAAGATAAAAAAACCTTCGATGCGCCCTTTGTATTAAATGCCACCTATGCCTCCGTCAACCAGATTATTCATAAAACGGACGGTATTGAAAAAACATTCTTTGATATCAAATACGAACTCTGCGAGATTATACTCTGCAGGCCCTCGCAGCTTTTACAGGATACCGGCATCACCGTTATGGACGGACCTTTCTTTTCCATTATGCCCTTTGGAAAAACAGGACTCCATTCCCTGACTTCCGTAACCTTCACACCGCATGTGACCAGCTACGAGTCAATACCGTCTTTCGGCTGTCAGCGCGGTATTGAAACGGAGTATATGGGCTGTTCTCCCGGGAAGCTGGGCAACTGCAATACCTGCATCCATAAACCGGATTCCGCCTGGCCTTATATGTCCCATCTTGCGGATAAATTCCTGAAACCGGAATATGCTTATTCCTATGTGGAATCCCTGTATTCCATGAAGCCTATTTTAAAAAGTTCGGAAGTGGATGATTCCAGGCCCACGGCAATCCGTGTCATGAGTACATCTCCCACTTTCATCAGTGTACTGTCCGGCAAGATCAACACGGTGTATGATCTCGACGAATACCTGTGATCAAACCGCATTTTCGTAAAAATAGAGGCAAGATTGAAAATTAAAATTTTCAATCGCGAGATTTGTGTCTGCGCGCTGCTTGTCACAAACTCGTTTATGCGCAGGCCAGGCAGCCTGATCCAAAAGCAACGCAGAAATAAGGAAAAATATGAAAGATAAAAAATTTATTTCCCTGGTCATATACCTGCACAACAACGGCGCCTGTCTGAAACACTTTCTGGATCAGGTGCTTCCGGTATGTGATAAAAAATTTGAACAGTATGAGTTGATCTGTGTGGATGACGGCTGCACCGACAATACTATGGATATCCTTCGGGAATATATCAGCAAAATTCAGATCGGTATTATGGTAAATGTCGCCCATATGAGTTTTTTCCACGGACTGGAGAGTTCCATGAACGCCGGGCGTGATCTTGCCATCGGTGACTTTGTCTACGAATTTGACAGTATCCTTGTGGATTACGATCCCGCAATCATTTTATCCGTCTATGAAAAACTCCTTGAGGGAAACGACATCGTAGCGGCCAGCAGCCGCGGAAAACTCCGTTTTACTTCCCGGATATTTTATGCCCTCTATAATAAGACCAGCAGAGGCAGCGGTAAGATCGGACCTGAGACCTTCCGTCTGGTATCCCGCCGCGCCATCAACCGCATCAAAGCCATGGGACATTATATTCCCTACCGAAAAGCGGTCTACAGGAACTGCGGACTTTGTGCGGCAACGATCAGTTATGACAGTATCCATCAGGGCACGGGCAGGCAGCACAGTGCGGCAGCTTCGGAGCGCACCTCTCTTGCCTTTGACTCCTTTATCTATTTTACCAATGTGATGGAGCGGATCTCTACGATTGTCTCCGGCGCGTTTTTGCTTTTATCCGTAGGTATGGGACTGTATACCATCTCCGACATCTTTAACAAAAATAAACCCGTGGAAGGCTGGCTTTCCACCATGAGTTTTCTGTCTCTGGGATTTTTCGGTGTCTTTGCCCTGCTTACGATTATTTTAAAATATTTATCCGTCATGCTGAATCTTATTTTTAAACAACAGCAGTATCTTGTCTCGGATATTGAGAAGATCGTATCCCGGTAACCTGTTTTATTGTAACCCGACAAATAAATTCAGAAAAGGATTCCTGAACTCATGGAACAATCCACAACAGATATCAACATTTTATTTCCGGTACTAAATGAACGGCTGAGACTCAAAAACGGCATAGACCGCACCGTTGCCTACGTGCGCAAAAACCTCACTATCCCCTGTAAAATCACCATTCTGGACAATGGCTCAGACGACGAAACACCGGACATCGGAAGGCAGCTTGCGGAAAAATATCCCGAGGTTTCCTACGTACGTGTCGGTGAGCGGGGTGTCGGCGTCGCTTTCCGCAGAGGAATCTCTTTAAATGAGTGCGCCCTGGTAGGTTATATGGATATTGATCTCTCCACAGACATCAAACACCTCGGACAGGCCGTCTCCCTCTTTCAGGAGAATCCGAAACTGCAGTATGTAAACGGAAGCCGTTTTTCCAAGGCCTCCGACACAAAGGGGCGAAAATGGTATCGGAAGATCACGTCCATGGGGCTTATCATTCTGTTAAAGGCATTCTTTCATATGAAAGCAACCGATGCCGTCTGCGGTTTTACTTTTCTGCGCAGAGAAGCTGCCGAAAAGCTGGTTGCCGCCTGCGGCAATGACAACGGATGGTTTTATACCATAGAATTTCTGCTGCGTGCGGAACGCATGGGTATGTGTATCTATGATATGCCGGTAGAATGGCAGGAGGATTACAATACCACGGTCAAAATATGGAAAACCATAAAAAATTATCTGATCCAAATGAAACGGCTGCACCGCGAATTCCGCATGGAATCATCCGGCTCACTGCCCCGGAAATAAAGGAGAAAAGATTGAACATTAAAATTTTCAATCGCGAGTGTTTTGCGCAGGCCAGTCAGCCTGAGAAAAAAGCAACGCAGAAAGGAGGAAAAATATGCTCAAAAGAATTGATCTGACCAGAGATTATGAAAAACATAAACAGGAATATATGGACGCCATAGAGGCGGTCTGCCGTGAAACCGCTTTTTCCGGCGGCAGCTTTGCCGACAAATTTGATGAGGAGTTCGCCCGGTTCTGCGGTGTGCCCTATGCCGCCGGCGTCAACAACGGTACTTCCGCCCTGCACTGCGCCATGATGGCGCTGGGTATCGGCAGAGGCGATGAAGTGATCGTTCCGGCAAACACCTTTATCGCCACGGCATGGGGCGTTACCTACACAGGCGCCACACCGGTATTTGTCGATTGTACCGCCGACACCTGGGAACTCGATCCCGACAAAATAGAAGAAAAGATCACGGACAGGACAAAGGCGATAATCGGTGTACATCTTTACGGACAGCCCTTTGAATTTGCCAAAGTAAAAGCTCTTGCCGACAAATACGGACTCTATGTGGTGGAGGACTGCGCCCAGGCACACGGCGCACTTTATGAAGGAAAGCCTGTCGGCAGCCTTGGAGAGCTGGGATGTTTCAGCTTTTACCCCGGAAAAAATCTCTACGCCTTCGGGGAAGGGGGCAGTGTGACCTGTCATAAAAAAGAATATTTTGACACGATAACCACGATCAAAAACCAGGGCTGCAAAGTCCGCTACTACCATGATGTGATCGGCTATAACTACCGGCTGGAAGGGTTGCAGGGAGCTGTTCTCAGCATAAGCCTGAAATATCTGCCGCAATGGACTATGCGCCGGCAGGCGATCGGCAGGCGTTACCACAAAGAGATCACAAATCCCGCCATAACCATGCAGGTTCATCCCGAAAATACGGAACCCGTATTCCATCTGTTTGTGATCACGGCAGAAGCCCCCGAACATTTCGTATCTTATATGGGCAGGCGCGGTATAGAATGCCACAGACATTACCCCGTACCCTGCCATCTGCAAAAAGCCTATGCGGATCTGGGATATCAGGAGGGGGACTGCCCGAACGCGGAGCATCTTGCCCGCCACTGCGTCACACTGCCTCTGTTTCCGGAGATGACGGATGAGGAAGCCGAAATAGTGATCAGAGCGTGTAATGAATATTGTTAAAAGGCTGATTGCCTTACCTATAATTCTCCGCACACCTGAAAAATATAAAACTTCAGATAATAGGACTCATCCGCCGCCCAGAGGATCGGATGGTCCGGCGCCTGGGTATGAAATTCTACCTGGCGCAGCCTTTTGCGGGCACCTTTTGCCGCTTCCCGGATTGTCTTTGCAAACAGTTCCGCCTCCATAAAATGGGAACAGGAACAGGTTACAAGGAATCCCCCGTCTCTCACCAGTTTCATTCCCCGCAGGTTGATCTCCCGATAGCCCTTTACCGCACCCTTTGTGGCCTGTCTGGATTTTGTAAAAGCGGGAGGATCCAGGATCACTACATCATACCGCTCTCCCTCTTCTTCAAGCTTTGGCAGAAGCTCAAACACATCCGCACACACAAACTCCACTTTATCCTCCAGGTTATTGAGTCTGGCATTTTCCCGTGCCTGCGCTATGCCAAGCTCAGAGGCGTCCACGCCAAGGACGGATTTTGCCCCCGCTATACCTGCATTCAGCGCAAAAGAGCCCGTATGGGTAAAACAGTCAAGCACTCTTTTTCCGGGACAGAGTTTATGGATCGCCGCCCGGTTGATCTTCTGATCCAGAAAGAACCCTGTTTTCTGTCCCTCTTTCACATCTACCTGATATCGGACGCCGTTTTCTCTGATTTCCACCTTTGTCTCAAAAGGCTCCCCCATAAAGCCCTTGAATCGCTCCATTCCTTCCTGCAGCCGCACTTTCGCATCGCTTCGTTCATAGATGCCCCGAATCTTTATACCGTTTTCCTCCAGTATCTCTCTCAGACTCTCCAGCAGAAAAGGTTTTAATCTGTCGATCCCGAGCGCTAAAGACTCCACCACAAGTATATCCGAAAACTTATCCACCACAAGCCCCGGCAGAAAATCAGCTTCCCCAAAGATCAGGCGGCAGCTTTCCGTATCAATTACGCTTTTTCGGTATTCCCAGCAATCCCGCACACGCTTTTTCAAAAACGCCGGCGTGATACGGTTTTCCTTTCTCCGCGAAAGCATACGAATCCTGATCTTTGAAGCGCTGTTGATAAACCCATAACCCATAAAATAGCCGTCAAAATCTTCCACGGAAATGATATCGCCGTCTTCATAGGCCCCTTTCACCTCAGCGATCTCATTATCATAAATCCAGAGCCCTCCCGCCTTTAAGCTGCGCCCTTCTCCCTTTTTCAGGACTGCCGCCGCTGCTGCCGAAAGGTCCATATCCGGTTTTAATGTTTTCAGATCCATCGTATTCATCTTTCTATTTCCTCCGCCCTCTATTACTTCTCCTGTACATTCCGTACTTTCCGCTTTGCAAAACGTTTTTCCTTCTCTTTCGTTAAAAGCTCCTTTTGTTCCTTTGTCAGCCGGAAGCTCTCCCGGCACTTCTGTACCGTCTTTACATAAGTAAATTCATCCAGATGGTTATCCGGTGAACACATGTAAGCAAAACTTTTCTCCCACTGCTTTACAAGGCAGACCGAGAGCGCCCACGCTATCGCCATCTTTACATAATATCCCTCATGATGAATACCGTCAAAGGTCCTAAGCAGTTCATCTATATAGTCCGGCACCACATAAAAATCCATCAGCATCACCACACCGAATCGCAGGTCGAACTCCCTGTCCGAATTTAGATACGGCTGCAAAAATTCCAGCATCGCCTCAGGCTGCTTTTTTGTCTGCTTTAAGCCGGCGCAAAAACTGTCGCAAAGGGACCAGTTATCGATCCTGTCAACATATCTTTTTATGTAGGGAAATAATATTTCCAGCCTTTCTTTCATGCTGCCGATCACCATACCGTACAGCATCAGCTCTTCCATATATGGAAAGTCTTCCTGCTCTTCCTTACAACCGTCCTGTGCTTTCGTTTCTGCCTGTTTTTCCGGGCTTTCATCAGGTAACATGTTATCCAGATATTCCCTGCCTTCGGCCTTTGCGATTTTCTTTGCAAGTTCCCGTATTTTCGGGAGGCGCACCCCCAGCATCACCGCCTCCCGTCCCAGAAGCGCACCTGAAAATTTTGCATACTCAGGCTCCGCCATCTCCATGAGAAGTTCTCTTATTCTCTCCCCTGTATATTCCATCCGAACCCTCCATTCAGTCTCAGGTCATTTTTATGATATTTCCCTATGCGTTTTACTCCATACTCTTTACGTCAGAAAGATTCTGATACGCTGTTCCGAATTTTAGCATAAATACCGGGAAGGTTCAAGGTATGCGCTGAAACCAAATAAATTTCTACTTGACAATCATACCCAAAATAAGGTATTATCATAGTTGTTGCGGATAAAGTAGTCCGTACGGATTCTTCACCGAATCAGAAAAGATTTTTTACGCAGATATAGCGGTTTTATAACGGCGCGTGGCTCAGCTTGGTAGAGCGCTGCGTTCGGGACGCAGAGGTCGCAGGTTCAAATCCTGTCGCGCCGATTAGGTTGGAAAGTGTCAGAAGCCTTGATTTTACAGGGTTCTGGCTCTTTTTTTTGTCTGAAAAAGGTTGAGATGAAACGGGAGTTAAAAGGCGGGTCAACAAAGTTCCAACAAGAAATAAGGTAATGTATGCCAAGAGGGGGTGTAAAAGGGACTGTAAAGGTATCTGTTTTGTTTCAAATGTTTCAACTTTTCTAGCCATAAAAATATAATAAGATTTCTTGCACATTGCATAAAATCCGGTAAATACTTCCTTGCAGTTTCACTACTGACATATGTATTTGACGGCGTTAGAATGGATCAAATAAAAAAAGGAGGCAGGAAAGATGGAACGGAAAATAAGGGAAGAGATTGGAAACCTTGAAAGAAAAATCGAATGGAAACAGGAAAATCTCGACAAAGCGGTAATGGATTTCAAGGAGTCAGCCGCAACATATGACGCCCACTGTATTGAAACATTCATTCCTGGGAAGATCGAAGAAATCACAAGATGCCGGATGGAAATAGAAAATCTGGCACAGCAAAAACAAATGTTAGAATATCTGCTTGATTAGGAATACCGGGTATTACTTCAACTTTATTGTATGATAAAAATGTCTGTATTGAAAATGGGTACAGACATTTTTATTTTTAAAGTACACTTTTAATTATGCTCTAAAAAGAAAAGGGGATAAATGAGATATGTTTCAGGAAGTGTTTCAAAAATTGTATTCCTGCTCTATTGGAACAGTTTTGGTGTATAAAAAGTGTATGGTTGTTCTGCATGGGTAGGGTATAGCTTTTTGGGACACCTTTCTGAAACGATGAAAATTTTTGATATCTCACATCTTAATGTCTAGTTGAGAAAGGATCAGGCACTATGAAAATCGGATATGTCAGGGTGAGTACAAAAGAGCAGAATACGGCACGACAGGAGGAACTTATGAAGTCGCTGGATGTGGATAAAGTATACATTGAGAAAATGAGCGGCAGGAATACAGAAAGACCTTTCTTACAGGAGATGATGAATTTTGTGCGTGAGGGTGATTCCGTAGTCGTGGAAAGCATTTCGAGGTTTGCAAGGAATACAAAAGATTTGCTTGAACTGACAGAGGAATTAAATAATAAACATGTTCAGTTCATCTCTCAAAAGGAAAACATTGATACAAACACCCCGGCAGGAAAGTTTATGCTTACGATATTTGGAGCGGTAGCAGAGTTGGAACGGGAGTACATAAGACAACGGCAGAAAGAAGGCATAGAGATTGCGAAGGAGCAGGGGAAGTATAAGGGCCGGCCGGCAAAACAATTAGATACATTTGATGAAATTTATCAACAATGGAAGTCCGGAAATATAACGGCTACTTCTGCAAGTATGCAACTGAATATAAGCAGAAGTACATTTTACAGAAAAGTAACAGCATATGAGGCGGATAATAAGCCGATAGACTTTTGAAAGGAGGGCTTGATATGGGAGAGAATATAAGAAGCAGGGAACTCGACCTTGCGTTATTTCATTTGAATACTGCAATACACGAAAAACTGGGAGACGATTATGTAAATTCGAGTTATACATTTGACAGAATGGATACTATAGAAGTAATAGAAACCATGTTAAAAAGTGTAAAACGGGCATATCGGGGATATGTGATGGGACAGCTTGCAGAAGAAAATGAGAACCTTGACAGAAGATTAAACAATGCAAAGAGGGAAATGAACCGTCTGGAAAAAGAAAGGGAAACATATAAAGAAAGAGTAGAAACACTGGAAAAGGAAAACCGGGATTTGCTGTGGATGCAGGATGTACTGCAAAAGCAGTTAGATAAACGGGTGAAGAACAGCCGGGAGGATATAGACATTGATGAAGTAAAATATTTGTATAAAAAGGGCATGTCTGTTATAGAGATTGCGAAGCGCTTCCATACGAACCGTCAGACGATTTATAACAAACTCCGTAAGCCGTCAGCTGGCAACGGCTTATATATGTAATCCAGTATTTTCAGTTAAACCTATATAAACAGGTTGATGTAAAAGTTACTTTTACATCATCACACATAAAATCAATTATTTCATGCTTTTCAATATGCATCTCAAAAATATAAAAGTGGAACAAAAACAAAATATAATGTCTGCCACTGGTACTGGGAAAAATAAAACAGTAGACATCAAAAAACTTACAGTATATTTGTCAGACTGAAAATTTTTATTATAGGGCTTGTAATCCCACTGTCACAGCGTTACAATCCCCTCCACCAAAAAAAGAAAGGGGGAGCGATATGAAAGATACGGTAAAGCTACAGGCTGAATTAGCCAAGGTTGAAGATTTAGCTGATACACTGGAATTGAAGATACACAATCTGGCTGGCAATCTTGAACTAATCTGTCTGGGACTGCGGACGCTAAATAAGATAGAAGATTCTTATGAGTTGTGTAGTTTAAGGCTTGTATTGAATTATGTAGAAATGATAGAAACACTGGATATTTTAAAACTACAAGCCAAAGTGTCCGAACTAAAAGAAATGATATAACACAGACAGCTGGAAAGGCGGTGATATAACACAAGAATGACAGGGTATGTGATACAGATACAGCCTTGTCATTTCTGTAAACTTAGTAAAAATGATTGTAAAAGCTGGTATTGTTCATCATTCAGCATAGACACATCAAGAAGTTTAACAGTATCAGCTTTATCAATTCCCAGCAGATAGTCAACAGAGCAGTGATATAAATGTGCAAGTGCAATGAGGATTTCAACACTGGGGGTTCTTTCTCCGCTTTCATAATTAGATATGACGGAAGCAGACGTACCGATAAAAGAAGAAACTTCTTTTTGAGAAAAATTGCGTAAAACGCGTTGTTTCTGTAGCCGCTGACCTAATCCATTTATCATATAAGCACCTCCATGTAAAGATTCTACATGATGCCTATATGCTCTAGGAAATACAAAGTTTTCTAAAAGCATTGAACGCTATGCAGGGAGATGGTATAATCAACCCAAACTAAATTTACATACGAAAGGAAAAACACACATGGATATTCAGAACATTACAAAAGAACAGTTTGAAACACTGATCCTGCTCCGGTCTTTAGAAGAGTTTATAGCGGACAAACATGAAGATTTCCCCAGCCTTAGTGAAGCACTCTGTAACTTTGCAGATAATCAAGAAACAGAAGAATTTAACAGGCTGGCAAAGGACATCTGCAAGCTGACAGAAACAGGGTATGTCATATCTGACATGACAGAAATTTCAGAGGAGGAACTGGAGTTTCAAATGATGCCTGAAGTAAAGGGAATTACACCCAAAGGGAAATCAGCACTGGAAGCATTGGAACAGGAGATAAAGAGTGACATTGCAGAGGGGAAAAAGATAGTACTCTTTGAAAATTTCACTTTATTCAATTTTGATGTAAGCCTGCTTGGCGGAGCAGAGATCAGCTTATTTAAGGAAGCAGGTGCATTGTTTAAAACCATAGGAAAGGGGTTACTGAAATGGTAAATAAGAAATTGTTTAAATCAGCAGTTATATTAACGGCAGTTATGTTAACAGTTAGTGGATGTGCAGGAGGTTGCAGTAAACAGGCGGAGCCAGTCATGGCAGATACAACAGTAGAGGCACCAGAGCCGGAAGAAAGCATAGAAAGCCCGGAGCCTTCCCCCTCTCCCACTGTTGATCTTACAGAGGAAAATACAGATGATTCCAATGTAGGTGGAATAAGTTCGGGGATAAATGAAGAGGACATCCAAGCGGAGATAACAGACCAAGAAGATACCATCTCAGAATCAGACTACACCATAAATCCTATGGAGGACACAAAATTCTACGCATTGCAAAGTTGTAATCTCCGAGGAGGCCCCGGAACAGACTATGACAAAGTAGGAAGTTTATCCTATGCACAAGAGATAGTATGTAATGGAAAAGTAGAGGATGGAGACAAGGAGTGGTTAGTCCTCAAAACCGAGGATGGCAGTACCCAAATGGTCAGTGCCAAGCTAGTCTCCCGAACCAAGCCCCAACCCCAGCAATCCACCAACACCAATAACAGTGGAGGCAACAGTAGTAGCACTACCCAACCCCCAGCCTCAAATGGAGGTTCTAGCGGAGGCCAGCCCTCTGGTGGAAGTGACCCAGGCGAAGTCCCCATAGGTGGAGGAATGTTTTCAGACCTTCCAGTATCTGGCGGATATGGCTCAGGTAGTGTAGAAGTAGAACTCGAGTAATATTGAGCTGATAGGGGCTGTGAAAAAAGTCTCTTAACAAAAAAAGAACACTTTCAGGAATAAAACCTGGAGGTGTTCTTTTCTTTTTGGTATAATTTATCTGCTATGAAA
>JAAWOG010000004.1 GCA_022799355.1 Lachnospiraceae bacterium
ATGGGCTTATTAAAGTTACCCTTTTTTACATCAACTACTTGATAAAAACTTTTTAAACATTTTTTATTTTACCTATTGACATTTCTTAGCTGGACTTTTTCCTTGTCATTGCCGCTCAGTTTCCCACGTCACTTCCTCCTCCGCCGTTAGTTCAGGGCAGGGGCGAATCGTTACCTGCCCTGAACTAACGGCTTTTTTACCCAAATCGTCACAGGCAGCTCTGATAAACCTCCCGAATCTCCTCCCTGCTCAGCGGTACATAACTGTTTTTTAAAAGCCTCTGCTGATGATCAACCGTACTTTGAGCAAACGGAACAATATCCTCCCGCAGGGCACCGTACTCCGCCATCTTTTTTGCCGGAAGCACTTTCTCCAGCAGTTCTTCCAACATGCCCAACGGATTCCCCGCACAGGCCGTCCCGCAGAAACCGCCCTCAGCCAGGCATTCCCTCAGAATGTCTTTCAGCTTATTAAGCTTTCCTCCCGGAGCCTTCTTTTCGTACAGCTTCAGAACCGGAACAAAGAACTGATAATTGCTCTCACCGTGAGGCACATGATATTTCCCGCCGATCGCGTAAGCCATCGCATGGACCGCGCCGCAGCCGTTATTGGAAAAGCCTATCCCCGCCATATTGCTGGCAATCAGATAATCCTCCGCATCATCTTTCCACACATCCCGGCCTTTTGCCGCAATCCTGCAGTATCCCTTCAGGATCATTCTGACCGCCTTTATGGAATACATTTCGGAAAAATCGGTGGCTGCCGGGTTCAGGTAAGATTCCACCGCATGAACCAGCGCATCGATGGAACTGGTGGCAAACACTTTATACGGAAGGCTTTCCAGAAACTCCGGGATCAGCACCGCCGCATCCGCAAACATCGCCGGGGAAACCATTCCCTGCTTTGTTCCCATTTTTGTCCTGTTCAGGACGGAGATATTCGTAACCTCACTGCCCGTCCCGCAGGTAGTCGGTATAATAATCAGTTCTTTCCCCTTTTTCAGCGATGCCATATTCTGATACATCTCATCGATCGTCTCACCGCCTTTCACCGCCAGCACTTTGGCGATATCGATGATCGTGCCGCCGCCTACCGCGATGATCCTCCGCGCATCATATTTTCGCACTTCCTCCAAAATAGCCTCTGCCATCACATCGGTGGGCTCACCTGTCCCATATTTCTCCTGAAAAACCACCCCGCACTGCAGGCCTTTTGCCGCCATGATCGGATTATATATATATTCATTTGTTAAAATTACGTCGCTTTTCCCTAACTCGTACTCTGCCGCAAATTCCTGAAAGGTATTACAAAATTGAATCTCAGGTTTTATAAAAAACTGATTCATAGTTATTTCCTCCACATAGGCGCAGATTACCTTCCCAGCTTTTCTCTCACAAGAGATACTATTTCTTCACCTGCCACATCCGCTTTTTCATCCCAAATCACTTTTCCGGCTTCCGTGAATGCCGCTCTCTGTTCTTCTGACAGATGTGTCACTTCCACACCGGAATTCTCTATGCTGTCCCATGCCTTCGCTTCTGTCTCCGCACATAACTTTCGTACGTTTGTCACAAAATTATCCATCTCCTCATCTACGATCTTCTGCAGATCCTCCGGCAGAGAGTTATAGAAATCACGATTGATAAATACGATCTGCAGGTTCGCATTCGGATTGACATCCGTCGCAAATTTCTGAACCTCACTGAACTTATTCAGATCAAACAGTGTCGAAGCCACGAACGCTCCGTCAACGGTGCCCTGCTGCAGCGCACTGAACACTTCTCCCCAGGCCATGGGTGTTGCGTTTCCTCCCAGTGCATTGATCGTAGATACATACAGTTCCGCCGTGGAAGTACGAATCTTAAGCCCTGACAAATCTTCTGGCGATGCAACCGCACGCTTGCTGTTACAGATAAGCTGCCATGAATTTACATAATTAGAATACACTTTCAGCGAAGAGTTTTCCTCTATCTGTGCGGAAACATCACTCCAGAAATCCGGATCGTCCATGATCTGGTACATTTCCTCCGAGGACTGGAATAAAAACGGATAATCCCAGATGTAAAGCGCCTTTACGCCGATGCTCTCCGCTAGTGTATAGTTCGGGCAGTTCCCGATCTGTGCCGAATTGGACGCCACAAGCTGTAGTGTTTCCGTATCACCCGAACTGATTGTTCCGCCGCTGTACACCTCCACCTGAATCCGCCCCTCGGAACGTTCCTCAAGCGCCTCTTCCAGCATATGGTAGGCAATCACCTGAGGATCGCTCTCATTCTGTGTCTGTGGAATAATAATTGTATAGGTTTCACCTTCACTTGTATTTTCTTCCCCTTTAGCTGTCTCCGCCGCTGCCGTACTCTCCTCTGCTTTTGGCGCCTCCTGTGCCTTTCCGCACCCCGCTGTCACAAGCATTGTCAAAACCAGCAAAACCACCGTCAATGTTCTTTTTTTCTTCATACTGCTTTATCCTCCTGATATTTAGGTATCAAATGCCGATCCCTATCTCCGGCATTCTTCTCATTTTAAGTTTCCCGAATGAAAATAATAATATTTCTCAAAACCGCCGCATCTTATACTGCTGCTTAGCTGACAAGAAACAGTGTTAACTGTGGAACAAAAGTAATCAACATCAAATCAATAATTAAAATCACAATAAATTTCATCACCCATCCCAGTAAAGCCTCCATCTTCGTATCCGCCAGTTTGGACGCGATAAACAAATTGAGTCCCACCGGAGGCGTCACCAGCCCTATCGCCAGATTGACACACATGATCAGACCGAAATGAATCGGATCTACCCCAACGGACTGTGCGATCGGCAGCAACAGCGGTGTAAAGATAAATACTGCTGCCAATGTTTCCAGAAACATACCGGCAATAAACAGGATCACATTAAATAACAGTAAGATCACGATCCTGCTGCTTGTTATGGATGTGATAGCCCCTGCAATGGCATTCGGTACCCCCATCAACGTCAGCACCCGTCCAAAAGCCAGCGCGATACTCGCCATGATCAGGCACATCCCGGTAGTCTTCACGGTATTGTTCAGACACTGAATAAACTTTTTCAGGTCCATCTCCCTGTAAATAAAGACACTTACAAATAATCCCCAGACACAGGCAACCACTGCCGCCTCGGTGGGTGTGAATATTCCGCCGTAAATACCTCCGAGGATAATGATCGGAACAAGCAGCCCCCAGATCGCGGACAAGAACTCTTTTCCCAGTGCTCTCCAGTCAAATTTTCCTTCCCGCTTCGCCGGCTGAAAATGATGTTTTTTGGATACCGCAAAGTTCAGCAGCATCAGAGATAACGTCATCAAAAGCCCCGGTCCTATTCCTGCCGTAAAGAGCTTGGTTATGGAAACTCCCGCCGTGATCCCGTACATCACCATCGGAAGGCTGGGTGGAATGATCGGCCCCAATGTTGCGCTGGATGCGGCAAGTGCTCCCGCATAGTTCTTATCATACTTTTCCCTGATCATGGCCGGTACCATAATACCGCCTACCGCCGCAACCGTAGCAACCCCAGAACCGGAAATAGCCGCAAAAATCGCGCATACAAACACCGTGATATACCCTAACGATCCGCTGGTCCTTCCGAATATCGTATTCGCAAAAGAAACCAGCCTCTCGGCAATTCCTCCGATACAAAGTATCTCGCCCACCAGAATAAAGAACGGTACTGCCAGCAGGGTGAAAGAATCGCTTCCGGCATAGAGCACTTGTATATAGTAAGACATCGGCACAATTTCAAATGCCACAATCCCTACCATTGATGCGATTCCCAGCGAAAAGACGATGGGAACACCCAAAAATACACAGACCATAAAAACAATAAAGATAATCAGTCCCGGATTCATCCCTCATCCTCCTTTCCATTCCTTCTCTTTTCCAGAAACCCTTTCAGTTTCCCGCATTTCACCTGTACCATACGAATATCCATCAGTAAAAATCCAAGGGGTATCGCCGCATAAATATAGCCGATCGGAATCTTTAAGCCGGGAGCGATGCTTCCCATTGAAAAGATCTCCTTCGTGTAGAAAGTGCTGACATAGACCATCAGCAGGTTAAACAAAAACCATATCCCGTCCCCTATCTCCAGGATAATCGGACGTATCTTCTTCGGCCAGATCAAGAGAGCCGCATCGATCCGTATATGCGCTTCATTTTTTACTGCGAAACTTGTCCCCAGAAAGATCAGCCAGATCAGACAGTAACGTCCCACTTCCTCCGACCAGCTTGTCGCATTGTCAAACACATACCGCAGAACCACCTGAACGAAAAGAACCACCAATGATACAACCAACGTAACATAACATATATACAGTTCAAAATTGTCTATCACTTTTAATATTGCTTTCTTCATGAACCCTCCTTACATAAGCCCTTTGCTGTCTTATCCCCTGCCTGACACGCTGTTTAAAAAGGAACGCTGGTATGTGTAAATAGTCGGCGAACTGGTAAACCTTCCGAAATAGCCGGGCTCACAGGTAAGAACTATACGCTGTTTCATATCCGCAAATTCCGGTTCCACAGATAACTTGTCAATATCGTAATACATCTGGTCACTCTTTGTATTACATACGATCAGACGTGTATCCGGCAGATTCGCCTGTTTCAGTACCCGCAGACTGTGGCGGACACTGTCCAGCCCGTCATACCCTTCCTTGGAATAGTAATTCCGATAACGGACAAGCCTCCTTGCCTTTTCCTCCGCACCCGCAAGATCCGTATCATCTGATGAGAGCATATCCGATTTCATCATATAGTCATGCAGCATCTTACGGTATACGGCATCCCCGGTCTTATCCAGATTATCGATATGGCTCGCAAGACCGCTTGTCTGATCGTGTCTTTTTTCCACGAAAGCATTGATAAAATATGGTTTTGCAAGTAGTGCCAGCGCCGTCTGATGAGGTTCCCCCATCAAGGTAAAATTCACCTTATACCCCTTTTCCTGAAGCCGGTATGCCAGATTATGCCCATAGAAGAAATCTTTAGACGTCCCTTCCTCAACCGCAGGATATTTTCCCTTTAAAAAGTCTTCCACATTTCCAGGATTCAGCGGTCCCGTATGCGGCACTTTTACCACCAAACGGTAAGAAGTGAGAATTTCCTCAAAACGGGCGACTTCTTCCTTCAGCTTCTCTTCCGGCGCAAACGGATCATCAAATTCAACACTGATATCCACTCCTGCCCCAACCAGCCTTCCAAGTTCTTCCAGCACCTCATAGCGGTCTTTAAACTGATTGTTTTTGTTTGCCTTCGGATTGTTTAAAAACTGTTCATAAATGATTGCCGGATTGGTCGTCAGGTTGGCAATAAAGTATTTCATGGTCTCTACTTCAAACGGATTTGCCGTATTGGCAGAAAACAGCATATTTGTCGGACGCCGCTTCCCGTTTTTTTCAAAAGCAATATCACGCACAAGATTAACCCGTACACACCCGTCCTCACCGTATATCAGTTCCTTTCTGAACCCCGCCGGCGTCTCTTTTTCCGGAACCCGGAATGTTTTTATCACTTTCCGGAATTCATCCGTTACACCCACGTATTTCATGTAGGCTGACAAATCCATAAAATCTTTCAGTGGCAGTTCCGTATCGCAGATCCGTTCATACAGCTCTGTTTCGGTCCCCTCAGCCACCGATAGCTGACCGGTACGCACCAGTGCGCTTATGGTACAGCTTGTTTCCCTAAACTTCATTTTGCATCCTCCTTTATCTTATTATAGTTTGTTAAAGTTCGTTTTGTATTTATAAAATAAACTTTAACGCACTTTAAAGAGAAAGTCAAGTACTTTATTTGTTTTTTATAGTATTTTTCCCTTGTATTATTGAAAAGAAACTGATATGCTTATAAAAAACAGAAAAAGAAGGTAAACGCCTTGAGAATGAAAGAAAAACGTCTTGAAGAAATCACAAAATTCCTCGGTTCAAACGGCAGTGCCGAAGTATCACAGCTCAGCGCACTCCTTAAAGTGACTGAAAAAACCATTCGTCAGGATCTCGTGGCTCTGGAAGAAAAAGGAATCCTGGAACGTGTCCACGGCGGTGCAAAAATAAAAAACAATATAAACGATATCTACCCGTTCCCCAAAAGAAGAAGGGATCAGAACCTGCAGTCCAAGCGCTCCATTGCCAAAGCCGCCCTCTCTTTTATCGAGGATGGAGATATTCTAATTCTGGACTCCGGTTCTACCACTTTGGAACTGGCTAAAATACTGGACAAAAAAGTCTCGGTCATAACGAACGATCCCATTATTTCCTATACGCTGATCAGCCGGGATAACGTCCTTTTATTCTGTACGGGCGGGGAGCTTCGCCGCGAAGGCGGGCTTGCATATACGGGAACAAGCGTGATTAAGGCTTTAGATAAACACCACGCAACAAAATGCTTTCTGGCCGCCACCGCCTTCGATATCAAGCACGGTGCCATGGTATTTTCTTCCCAGGAGGGTGAGATCAAACGCGCTTATATCGAAGCCAGCGATAAAGTCTTTTTAATGATCGACCACAGTAAATTCAACCAGTCCGCACTCTATACGTATGCTTCCACCTCAGATATTCAGGACATTATAACGGATACCCAGATAAGCCGAAAGGATATTGAAGAGCTTCAGGCCAGACATATCAATGTACATATCGCAGAACAGATATAAAAAACAGCCAATCGGTCCTTTCCTGAACCGATTGGCTGTTTTTTATTCACTCTTTTACCGCCCCCTACACGGCTGCAAATCGTAACCTGTTCCAAAAAGCCCGCCGGCATAAGCTGACGGGCTTTTTCCCTGAAATACTTTATATGCTATCCATGCAGCCTCTTCCCCAAATACTCCTTAGCTGCCTCCAACTGATTATCGATTCCTTCCTCCCCGTAGTAAGCCTCCGCGTCAAACTCCACCACAATGTCCGGCTCAATGCCCTTTCCATGGATATTATTCCCCTTCGGCGTAAAATAGCCGTCGGTGGTGAGTTTTATCGCGGAACCGTCCGAAAGCGCTATGATCTTCTGGACAATGCCCTTTCCGTAAGTGGTCGTTCCCATAACCGTCCCCACACCATAATCCTTGATCGCGCCTGTCAGCACTTCCGCAGCGCTGGCGGAACCGCCGTTGACCAGTACCACCATGGGAATCTCTATTTCTTTTTTACCATCGCATGTATACTCCACACGCTTTCCGTTCTTATCCTCCGTATAGACCACCAGTCCCTCAGGCAGAATCTGCTGTCCGACGGAAACCACCGCATCCAAAAGCCCGCCGGGATTTCCCCGCAGATCCAGAACCAGCGCCTTTGCACCGGAGCCCTTTATCACCGCGTACCCTTCCGTAAACTGATCCACCGTCACATCCTTAAACTCCGAAATCGCAATATACCCGATCTCCTCATCCAGCATCCGGGTAGAAACCGTGGGGCGGTCCACCTTACGGCGCACCACATCCTGGTCAAAAACTTCTTCTCCCCGCACCAGTGTCAGTGTTACATGGGTACCTTCCTCACCTTTGATCAGTGCCGTCACCTCATCCAGCGTCATCTGAAATGTCTTTGTGCCATCCACGGCATAGATGATATCTCCCATCCGAAGGTCCGCTTCCTGAGCCGGTGTTCCTTCGATCACGCCGCTCACATAGGGTGTTTCCGTCTCTTCATCAAGACTCACATAGGCGCCGATGCCATAATATGTCCCCTCGTTTTTCTCAAGCTGCTCGTCTAACTCCTCCGCAGTGTAATAAGCGGCATATTTATCATCCAGCGCCTCGATCATGCCGTTGCAGATCCCCTTCTGGAGCGCCTCTTCCTCCGCATCTCCGAAGTAGAATCTTTCGTTAACCATCGTTTCAATGGCTGCTATCTTGCTGATCGTCTCGCTGTTTACGACCGTACCTTCCCCTGACATACCGGAAACAGTCGCCTCTTTTACCCTGTTGTTGTCATATAAAATTTTTCCTGTCCATCCCCCGCAAAACACAAGCGCGGTTGCCAATATACCGGTTACAACGCCAACGCCATAGCCGTTTGATTTCTGCTGCTTCCCTTCCAAAACCGATACGCCACCTTCTTATATAGTTTATATACCCTACTTCAGATACCCCCAGGGGCTTACATAACTCCCGTTCTTTCGTACACTGAAATGCAGATGGGGACCGGTTGACCTGCCGGTAGAGCCCACCGCCGCTATCTGCTGTCCTTTTGTCACAAGATCGCCCTTTGAGACATAGAGCGCGGATGCATGCATATATA
Organism: Lachnospiraceae bacterium; assembly: GCA_022799355.1. Taxonomy (GTDB): domain Bacteria; phylum Bacillota; class Clostridia; order Lachnospirales; family Lachnospiraceae; genus 1XD8-76. The sequence goes on from JAAWOG010000004.1 coordinate 8,247, forward strand.
TCGTATACAGGCTGTCCCCGTGATCGATCATAATATAATTTCCCATGCTCCCGCTGTAGGCTGCCGCTACCACTTCCCCGTCATAGGCCGCCAGGATCGGACTGCCGTTTGGCGCCGCAAGGTCCACACCGTTATGAAACTGCTGCACACCCAGCGTCGGATGGATTCGCTCCCCATACTCATCGGAAATTCTGGTCATGGACGGAGCCGGGAACGCAAACATGCCGCCGTCATAGGTCAGCTTTCTCCCTTCCTCTTCCGCCAGCCGCTTCCTTTCCGCGGCAACTGCCGCCTCCAGAGAAGCTATGATCTCGTTCTGCGCTTTGATATCAGCCTCATATTCCGCAATGGCTGCCGCTTTATTGTTGATATCCCCCTGCTTTGCAACAATTTCCGTCTCCTTATCGGAGATCAGCTGTGCCAGAGATGCTTCCTCCTTCTCCACACCCGCCTTTGCCTCATCCAGAACTTCCTTCTCCGCATCCAGTTCCTGTTTGCAGACTTCCACGTACTCCCGTATCAATATATATTCTTCCAGCTTCTGGTTATCATAATCCATCACCAACTGGATATAATCAATTTTATTCAGCAGATCGGCAAAAGATTCTGCACTCAGTATTGTTTCCAGATAATAATCATCGTTCTGCTCATACATCATCACGATCCGCTGCTTCATGGCCGCATACTGCTCTTCCTGTTTTAAAATGGCCGCCTCCAGCTCTCCTTCCGTCTCCCGGATCTCTTCTTCCTTCGTTGCAATCATGCCGTTGAGCTCGGAAATCTTTTTCTGGATATCTGCCAGATTATTGTCCAGCGCCACCACATAACTCTCCAGACTTGCCTTCTCTCCTTCCAACTGATCCTTAAGTGCCTTGATATCCGTCAGGGCTGACTGAAGCTGTTTCTTCTCATCCTGCGCCTCGGATATCTGCCCCTCCTTTTCACGGATACTGTCAGAAGTAATAGAGGAGAGCGAAACCGCTTCCGCCTCCCCTGTCTGTGAAAGGATCACCGCAAGCAGCAGTAAGATCCCCATGCACTTTTTAAAATATCCTCCGTGTCTCATTTCCTATCCTCTGTGCATATATTTTTACTGCATTCACAGACATAATATGTTCCGTGGCGGTATCATATTATGTCCTTTTGTCAGGATGACACACCCTCACATGCGCACCCCGCCTTATCCGCAACCGGATTACACCCGCAGATGCTTCCTCACCGTAATAAAACTACCCAGAAAGCCGATCCCTACGCCGATCCCCAAAGACAGGGGCAGCAAAATATGAAAAATCTCCGTCACCGGCAAAAACGTCAGCAGATTGGTCAGGATCGAGAAACGCTCCAATACATACGCCACCGCTTTATTATATACAAAATAAATGATTGCCAGCGGAATCCCTGCCCCCACCAGTCCGATCAGAATGCCCTCTATGACAAACGGGGAGCGCACGAAAAAGTCCGTAGCCCCGATGTATTTCATAATCGTAATCTCTTCTTTTCTCACATTGATACCGATCGTCACGGTATTGCTGATCAGAAACACCGAAACGCCAAGCAGGATAGCAATCAGCCCAATGGAAACATAGCCCAGCAGCGAGTTAAAACCTGTGAGCACATCAGCCGTCAACTGTGAACGGTTTACTTTTCTGACTTCCGGCATGGACTCCAGATAGGTGACCAGAGAATCCTGCATTGAAACATCACTCAGATAAGCCTTATAGTTGGCACAGTTTTCCAGCGGATTTTCCGTGAAGCCCTCCGCGTATTCCGGCGGATATCCCGCCTTCCAATCCTCCCATGCCTGATCTGCAGAAATATATTCCACCTCGGAAACTTCCATCCTGGAAGCGATCTTCTGTCCGATCTCCTGTATGACCGCATCCTCCGTCCCGTTCTCGAAAAACACGGTAACGCAGACTCCTTCTTCGGCATTTTCCACCATATTCTGGAGATTGACCACCACCGAATAAAAAATACCGAACATAAACAGACAGGCGGTTATCGTAGCAATCGACGCCAGCGAAAAAAGCTTATTGCGGAAAATATTACGGAAGCCCTGTTTGATCGTGTAGAAAAATGTACTAATCCTCATCGATATATGCTCCCTTCTCCTCATCACTTATGATAACGCCCTTTTTCAGCGTTACCACCCGCTTCTCCATCTGGTTTACAATCTCTTTATTATGGGTGACGACAAGCACCGTCGTCCCGCCCTTGTTGATTTCCTCCAGCATATTCATAATTTCCCAGGAATTTTTGGGATCAAGATTTCCGGTGGGCTCATCGCATAAAAGCAATGTCGGCTCATTGACAAGCGCCCTTGCAAGCGCTACTCTCTGCTGCTCACCGCCGGAAAGCTGTTTCGGCTTCGCCTTATATTTTCCGGCAAGCCCCACCGAGGCAAGAATAGCCGGCACGTTTTTCCGCATCTGCTTGGTGGGCGTCAGCACAATCCTCTGGGCAAAAGCCACATTTTCATAAACATTCCTGTCCTTCAGCAGACGGAAATCCTGAAACACAATACCGATATTACGTCTGAATTCCGGTATCTTCCGATGTCTGATCCTGTTCAGATCATATCCCATCACCTTCACGGTTCCCTCCGTTGCCGTCAGTTCCCTGAGCAGCAGCTTGATCATCGTTGACTTTCCGGAACCGCTGTCACCCACGATAAAAACAAACTCCCCGCGCCTGATCCGCAGGCTGATATCGTTCAGAGCCGGAGAACCGGTCTCATAAGATTTGCTCACATTCTCAAGTACAATGATATCTTTTTCACCGACTCTTTTCTTTCGTTTCTTCTTTACTGCTTTTTCCGCCACTATGGTATTCCTCTCCTTTTAGTTCAAGTGTTATTTTAATAATCAAATGTTTCCATATATTTCATATATTTTACGACCATCAGCGCAATTTTGAAGGTGATCGCGTCCTCGAATACCCTAAGGTCCAGTCCGGTCGCTTTCTGCAGCTTATCCAGTCTGTAGACCAGCGTATTCCTGTGGATAAAAAGCTGTCTCGAGGTTTCCGATACGTTCAGACTGTTCTCGAAGAACTTATTGATCGTTGTCAGTGTCTCCTCATCGAAATCATCCGGGCTCTTTCCGCCGAAGATTTCCCTGATAAACATCTTGCACAGAGGGATCGGAAGCTGATAAATCAGACGGCCGATACCCAGCTCACTGTACGCCACTACATTTCTGTCGCTGAAAAAGATCTTTCCGACATCCAGCGCCATCCGCGCTTCCTTGTAGGAACGGCTCACATCCTTGATCTCCTTCACCACCGTACCGTAGGAAACCCGGACATTTCTCATCCCTTCCTTGACCAGAAAACTCTCGAGCGCCTTCGCCCCCTTATCCAGCTCCGCCGGAGAATCCCCCTCGCTCAGATCACGCACTACGATCACGTTATTTTCATCCACCGCCGTAACAAAATCCCTCGTATTGGTGTTTCCGCTGCGCACAATTTCAAGCACATTGCAATCCTTTGTGCTGTCCGTCTCGATGATCATCACCACGCGCCTCACATCCGCCTGAATATGCAGCTTTTTCGCACGGCTGTAAATGTCCACCAGCAGCAGGTTATCCAGCAGCAGGTTTTTGATAAAATTATCTTTGTCAAACCGCTCCTTATAGGCAACCAGCAGGTTCTGGATCTGGAATGCAACCATCTTGCCTACCATATAAACGTCCTCACCGGAACCTCCTGCGATCAGTATGTACTCAAGCTGCTGTTCATCATAGATCTTAAAGTACTGATACCCCTGAATTTCCTGTGAGTCCGCCGGGGACTGGGCAAATTCCATTGCCGGCTTTTCACATTCATACATATTTACGGTTGCGGCAACTTCTTTTCCGTCCGTATCCATGATGCAAAGTTCCACTCTGGCAATTGCTTTTAACCCTTCAATCGTATTTTGTAAAATCTGGTTTGAAATCATCTTTTCCCTTCCCTCCTGCTGATACGTTGCATTTTTGTTATGCAAGATGCTTCATTATACATTTTCAACAATACATTTTCACCCCATAAAAGGCTTTTTTCACAACCTATTTTTTATTTTAAAACAAATGCACAAATAAATCTACCTCTTTTTCAAGTTTTTTTGTCTGTTTTTTTAGCTATTTCCCAAATTTTGTATATTTTTAACAATAGTCAACCTATACAAACCCCAAATATTCTTCCGTCAGCGTATCATGCCCTGCACAACAACAGGCTCTTTTCTTTCTATCAGAAAAGAGCCTGTCCCTCATATATTATTCCGAATCCGAACCGTCTGCCTTTGTCCCTTCATTCCGCTCCTTTTCTTTTGCATGATAATACTCGGTCATCTGCCGCTGAAAGAGGTGATGATACCACTTACTGAGCAGCTTTTTTAAAAAGGGAACTTTTCTGCCGCCAGGCACCATCTGATAATCCAGGGCAAGCCATATGTCCGCATTCAGAATCTTTTTCATTCTGTCCATCAGCTTCCCCTGGCGTTCAAATTGTATCCTGGATATAATCGCAACGGGCGAAATGGCATTTATCCTGTTCGCCTCGTCATCCCATTCTTCCTGTATACCGCTTATGACGCCTCTGCCCGCGAACGTCAAATCCTCCCTGAGCAATTTTAAATCCGCCTCCAGCTTTTCCAGTTCTTCCTCCGATTCCGCAAGCAGATACAGAGCCTTTTTCCCTTTCCCAAGGCGCTTTAAAACCGCTTTGATATACTCCTGATTTTCCACCTCATGAATGCGGTCCTTTGCCCTGATACCTGCCTGCCTTACAATTTCCGGATCGCTCCAGATAATCAGATCCGCATCTCCGATCCATGTTTTCCATTCCGCAAAGGTGCCGGCCCCCACCAGAATCTTTGCGGAAATAAACAGAACCGTATTCAGACTGCCGCTGCCCAGGAACCTGTCCGTAATGCTGATAGATTCCCGCAGGGAATAGTCCGTCAGATTCATCCCCGGTAAATTAATTTTTTGCATATTATCCCCTTTGTCATACCCCTGAATGGTAATAGTATAGCAGATACCGCAGCGTTTAGCAAGAAAGTCCGCCCGTCGGAAGATTGCAAAATTGGAACTGGACAAAAATATGTTATGCGTTTATACTGAAAGTAATTATGCGGCGGAGAAAACATATGATATTTTGTTTCTTTGGGTGAAAATCCGCATAATATATTATGACAGGAAAGGAGTCTCAGATGGATATTGCCGGTTTATCAACTTCCATGTCTATGGCGGAGCTTCAGACTGGTTGGGGGATGAAAATGCTGAGTAAGGCTATGGATACCGCTCAGTCACAGGGCGCACAATTGGCAGAAATGATCTCATCCGCCCCGGCTGCAGAGATGGAGCTTTCCGTCAACCCCTATGTCGGAAGTCAGTTTGATGTCCGTATATAGGAAGCGGTAAAATATGCGTGGGATCACCCCATCAGTGTACCGCAAAGACAGACAGGATGTTTTCTGTCTGTTTTTTATCATGCGGGGCGCAGTTTCACATACGGAGGATAAACATGTTTTCCAGAAAGCATTCTACTATTACCAAGGGCATCCTGATCATACTTATGCTTGCGCATCATGTATTTGCTCCGGACCATATGGAATTTTATGAAGTAAAAACAATATGGAATAACCCCGTTCTCGCCGCACAGACCTTCACTTTTTTCAAAATATGCGTCGCCGGTTTTTCCTTTCTCTCCGCCTTTGGCATTACCCGCGCTCTGAAAAATCAAAACCGGAAAGAGCCGAAAGCAGATATGTCCCTTATCGCAGGGAGGCTGATCAAGCTGGAATCCGGCGTTCTTTTTATTTATGTTCTTGCCGTTTTCTATAAACAGTTTATTATGCGTCAGTCCATCGGGCTGTTCTATGCACCGCTGGATATGGACCTGGCACACATCCTGCTCAGCATGTGCATCGACTCTCTGGGACTTGCCGCGTTCATGGGTACCATGCCCTTAAATGTCACATGGTGGTATCTTTCCTATGCCATTTTACTGATTGCGGCAATGCCCCTGATCTACAGGGCTTACGAAAAATTCAGATATCTCCTGCTGCCCGCCGCCTGCATGATCTGCCTTGTCATTCCGGGCATGCGGGTGGAATTCTGGTGCTATCTGCCGACTGTCTTTTTAGGATGCGCCTTCGCCTGTGAAAACTGGTTTGAAAGGCTGCATGAGTGGAAGCAGGGCAACTACATAATAAAAGCAGGCAAATGTACCGCCTGCCTGTTCTTACTATATCTCTCCTATCTGCTCAGTAAATATACCGCCCTGGAATTCAGCTATTTGCTGATATTTGTAATACCGTATATGGTCTATGAATTTATCGCTTTCATACCGGTATTAAATTTCTGTCTGGAGTTTCTCGGCAGACATGCCGCCAATATTTTCCTGATCCACACCTTTATTTACTACTATTTCTATCCTGATTTTATCTATTCCTTTCAGGATTCCTGGAAAATACTGGGCGTACTGCTTCTTTTAAGCCTCGCTGTCTCCATCCTGATTGAACTGCTGAAAAAAATCACCCGTTATAACAAACTCACTGAAAAATTATTAATTCAAATATCATATAAGCAAGCGCCAGAACAATCCCTATGATCAGGCAGACGCTCCACAGCCTCTCACCCCGGTTTTTTCTTGACGCCCAGATCGTTCTTAAGAAATTCTGTTTTCCCTCATTAGAGGCAATCCAGGTCACCACACAGAGCGCGATTGCCGTCCCCACCACCGCAAGAAGCAGGTAGACGGAAATAGCCATGATAAGTTCCTCCGTTGTAAGCCCTGTTTCCAGCTCTTCCTCCAGAACACCGGCCAGCTTATCCTGCAGATACATCAGGCATACCGACTGCCCGTTAAAGATAAAATGCATGATAAAGGGTGCCACTGTGGAACCCGTAGCCTCCGCCAGCAGCGCCATCATAATCCCCAGAAGCAGCGCATACGCCGCCTGATTAAAGTTCATATGCATTAATGCGAACAGTAAACCGGAAAGCAGGATTGCACCGAAAATATTGCCGGACCTCCTGAATCCTCTGAAAAAGGCGCCCCGGAAGACCATCTCCTCACAGAATGGCCCGAACACCGCCATAATCAGAAACATAAGAAAGAAGGGGACATCCAAAATGTCCCCCGCAAGTTCCGCTACCGTATTATCCACAAAAAGCATGGATATCGCATTGGCAAGTGTAGCCAATGGCATCAGTAAAAATGTATAAAGGACCGTCATCAGGGCTGTAGATATTTTAATGCGCCGAAATCCCAGTATATCACCGAATATTTTTTCCTGTCCGTACTTCCTGTGCCCGATCAGTATGACGAGCATTACAGGTACGACATGAATCATCTGGCTCATGATTAAATTTTCCACAATGCCGATTTCTTTCCCCGGCTTAGCTGTAATATAATAAGCGCTTATGCCGAATACCACCAGAAAATGCGTCAGTATCAGCAGCAGGAAAGAAACACCGTTCCTTTTACCGTTCATTTATGTTAGTCATTCTCCATCATGAAGTTTACCAGTTTACCGATATCTTCCGCTTCATAAGCGATGATCTCCAGTTCGGGAATCTCACCGTTTGAGAAGATATTTGCCATGGACACATACTGGGACAGTTTGGATTTCAGATTTAATCTGTCGCCCTCACCCGTAACCAGCTCTACCTTGCCTGCGCAGGCGTCAACTACCTTGAAAAACTTTTCGATGTCTTTAATGTTCTGTACTTTCATTTTGTACTCCTTTCTTCCTGCGTGTCTTTGCAGGAACCAAATCTCAATTCATTTTTTGTTTACACCATTGATTTTACTCATTTTTTTCCAAATTGCAAGAGGTGGAAAACGTTTTCTCTCTTTTCACACGCTTTTTTCTTAAAGCAATTTTTAGAACTGTTAATTTTGCACAATTTTACCGTCTTATTTTTGTGAAAAACATCCAACAATCTGTCTTTCCCATATTTTACTCTATTTTGCGAATGGTTTTTTCGCCAATTTCAATACGGCGCTCCTTATACAAACGCCCCGCGGCACGCTTAAATTCGTTCTTGCTCATGCCTGTTTCCCTGCGGATCACCTCAGGATTTGCCTTGTCGGAAAAGGGAAGTACGCCGTCAAAGCTCTCGATGACTGCCATCAGTCTCTCCGCATCCTCATCCATCTGCAGATAAGCCTTCTGCCGTACCGACAGATCCAGCTTGCCGTCCTCCTTTACCTCGCTCACCCGGGCCGTAATCGTATTCCCCACCGGAAAATCCTTTTCCCCATACATCTGATTTTTCGGGATCAGTGCCGAATACTTATCATCCACCGCTACAAACACGCCGAAATTACCGCTGATCTCGTAGATCCGCCCCGTCACGGTATCATCCTTTTTATAAGGGCTGTCCGTCCCCAGATAGTGGTACAGCTTCATCGTTGCGCAGAGCCTTCCGCTCTTATCGATATAGAGCGCCGCCAGGCAGTCCTCCCCCGGCATCACCTTTTTTGTCTGCTCCTTAAAAGGCAGGAGCAGCTCCTTCTCCAGTCCCCAGTCTAAAAAAGCGCCAATCTTTGTTACATCCGATACTTTTAAAAGCGCCACTTCCCCCAATGCCAGCTTCGGAGTATTTACCGTCGCGATCAGCCGGTCCGCCGAATCCCTGTAAATAAAAACCTCCAGTTCATCTCCCCTTTTTGTGCCCTCCGGAACCTGTTTACCCGGAAGAAGCACTCTCTCCTTCTCATCCCCCAGATATACACCAAACTCCACTTCCTTCACTACCGTCAGCTTCTGCCGTTTTCCTAATTCTATCATATTCCCTCTCTATTCTCTCATTTTGTACAAATTTCATACATCGGTATCATTCTCCGGTAAACTCCACTACCGCGTAGGGTTCTTTATTCTCATCATTCAGGCTCACCACATAACCTCCATCCCGCTCATAGATCACCGGGCAGAAAACATCATTCAGATAGGCCTGTTTCTTATACTCCGCCCGAAGCCGCCGGATCACAAAGCCTTCCCTGGGATATTCCAGCGCAATATGCACATACTGTCCGTTATTGACATGATGGTTCGTGTCCAAATAATGTCTGGTGATGGCAAACGCCGCTTTTTCCTCTCCCCCTTCCGGTATCGCAATCTTCCGGGGCAGATATTCCATCTCTATTCTGGGGCTTACCTGATAGCCTTCCTTCATATTCCGGTCCGGCATCACCGGCCTTCCTTTTTCCAGATCAAAAAGCGTCCAGATCGAATTTGCCGCTGCCACCCGCTCTCCCTGCGAATCCTTCATCCAGAAGTTACGATATCCGATAAATCCCCTGAAGTCATAAGGCAGCGTTCCAATTTCCACCCTTTCCCCAATCTCAGGATACCGCGCCACATCGATCTGCCAGGAACTCAAAAGCCATACCTGATGCCTCTCCTGCAAATATCTCACCCCAAGCCCAATGTCCTCGGAGTGAAAAGTAGAGCAGTCCTGGAAATAATCCAGAAGACTTCCCAACGTCAGTTTATTCTCACAATCCGCCTCACTGTATCTGATCCTTGCATCAAAAGTATACATATCAGCCGCTTCCTTTCCTTCGTTTTTTTATTCCTTCCATTGTTTGCACAATAATCTTTCAAAACCTGTCACTCCGGCAAAAACACCGGCAGCCAGAATTCTACATGTAAACTGCCAGTGTTCCTCCGCATGGTTCTGTGTAACAAAGTACCACCCGACCGGATACAGCGCCAAAACAAAATACGCCATTTTTCCCCCTGCGGAATTTTCATTCTTCTCTTGTCCTCTTTTTAGTCTTAGCAACAAAATCAGCAGCCATGCGGCAATCAGCAGCACATAGCACCAATTACCGTATACCGCCAGATTTTTTGACAATACACTGATTAAGCCATTTGCCCGCGATCCTCCGGCCGCGCTCTGTGTCCTGGTTAAAATTGTGCTCAATGCATTCTCAATGACCGCACTGCCCGTAAACAAGTCAACAAGTACCCATTTTGCCGCCCATAAACCCATATACCCGACAAACCATTCCATACTGTATTTTACCATTCCAACGATATTCTCGCCAAAACTTTTTTCATGCAAATATAAATAAACACACAGCGGATATAGTAATGTGATCAACGGATATGTGAGAAAATCAAAATAAGCCGTTATCATCCCCAAAACCAAAAAGAACTTTCCATACAGACCTTTCCTGTTTAAATATTCATCCGACTTCAGCTCTATAAGAAGCGCCGCAGTCATGATGTAAAAACAGATGCTCAGAGAAAGAGATGCATAGGTGCTCACAAAAAACAGAAACGGCAGGGACAGCAAAAACCCCCTTGCTGGTAAATACGCCTTTTTTTCGCAAAATCCGATCAACACAAGCCCTGCCATAATCAACTGGAGGGATGCATTCATAAGCCTTATTATATTAAGTGAGAAAAACAATAAAAGTGGCTTCAGTATCACCAGATAGCCATGCCAATATCTGGAATACTCAACCTCCCATTGCTGCGGAACGTTTTCAAGATAATCCTTCAGCGAATATCCGGGCCACCATCCCTCCGGACTGTGGGATTCGCCGCGGTACATATGCAATACCTGTTCAAGCAGGGTATGCTTTTCCGATGTATAAACAGCATGTTCAAGCATAAGACAGTCCGTAAAGCTCCCTGTCAACGTGGCATCGAATCCATCAATCAATGTTTCGTCCGTAAATTCTTTTTCCAGCATCCCCATAGACCAGTATACATGTTTTTTCATGGGTTCCGTCGGCAGAAGATGCACCAACAGCAACGCGACAATCCCCAATGCCGCCCCTGAAATCAGTATTAATATATGGCTCGCAACAACACCGGATATCTTTCTTTTCCCCATTACAATCCTGTCCCGTTTCAAATACTACTTACGAAATAAAAAAACCTCAGAAGACTTCTCCTCTGAGGCACTTCAGCAGGGCTACAAGGATTCGAACCTTGAAATGACGGAGTCAGAGTCCGTTGCCTTACCGTTTGGCGATAGCCCTTTGACTTACTTTAGGTATTATACAGGATTGTCCCTTCAAAAGCAAGCCCTTTTTTCAAAAATTTATGACAAAATTATGACAAAATTTCGCCGTTTTTTCTAATTATTTACATCAAATATCACAAAAGCGCATCAGCCTTACACTTCAAACATCAGCTCGCCGTAAGTCGGAAGCGGCCAGATCTCCTTATCCACAATCATCTCCAGTTCATCCGCCGGATCTCTCAGTTCCTGCATCACTTTTTTCACCACATCCTTATAGAAGAATGCCTGCTCTTTCGCATCCTTTATGGCACCGGCTTCCGTCTCCGCCTTTTCCAGTTTTTTCAGCGCCGTCTGCATGGCGGAAAGTTTTTCACACACACTGCGTAAAACATCCGTCTGTGCGGAAGCATCCGCTCCCGCCGCCTTCACGGCGTTTACGGTATCCGCAAGGTTTCTGCTGTACCTCATCACGGCAGGGATGATCTTCTTACCTGCCATATCGATCATAGTCAGTGCCTCTATATTAATCGTCTTCGCATAGGTCTCGTAGATAATCTCCTCACGGGATTCCAGTTCAACTCTGGTAAAAATACCGAACCTTTCAAACAAAGCAACCGCCTTATCCGTAGTCAGTGTGGACGCCGCCTCGATCATGGACCTGATATTGGGCAGCCCCCGTTTTTCCGCCTCTTCCACCCATTCCTCCGCATAACCGTTGCCGTTGAACACGATTCTCTGATGCTCCGTCATATATTCTTTGATCAGATCATGTACCGCCAGGTCAAAATCCTCCGCCTTCTCCAACCTGTCCGCCGCCTCACAGAAAGCTTCCGCAACAATCGCGTTCAGTGTAGTATTCGGGCTTGCGATGGAATCCGCGGAGCCTACCATACGGAACTCAAATTTATTGCCGGTAAAGGCAAAGGGTGATGTCCTGTTTCTGTCGGTGGCATCCTTCTCAAAATCAGGCAGTGTCGATACGCCTGTTTTCAGCTTTCCACCCTCTTTCAGCTTTGCCGCGTCACCGGTCTCAATCAACTGTTTTACCACATCCTCAAGCTGCTCCCCGAGGAAAATGGAAATAATGGCGGGGGGCGCCTCATTCGCACCGAGCCTGTGATCGTTGCCCACATCGGAAGCACTCTGCCGCAGCAGATCGGCATGTTTATCCACCGCTTTCATAATACATGCAAGTACCAGCAGAAAACGGATGTTTTTATTCGGCGTATCGCCCGGATCAAGCAGGTTAACACCATTATCCGTCGTAATGGACCAGTTATTATGTTTTCCGGAACCGTTTACGCCTGCATAAGGCTTCTCATGCAGAAGGCATCTTAAATCATGATGATAGGCGATCCGCTTCATGGTCTCCATCACAAGCTGATTGTGATCCACCGCGATATTCGCCGTCGCATAGACCGGCGCGAGCTCGTGCTGTGCCGGCGCCGCCTCGTTATGCTGGGTTTTAGCCGTCACGCCCAGTTTCCAGAGTTCCTCATTCAAATCCTTCATATAAGCGCCCACCCGCTCTTTGATCACGCCGAAATAATGATCCTCCATCTCCTGGCCTTTCGGCGCAGGCGCGCCAAAGAGAGTGCGCCCCGCAAACATCAGATCCTCCCTCCGCAGGTACAGATCCTTATCCACCAGAAAATATTCCTGCTCCGGTCCGACACACGCCGTCACCTTTGTCGCCGCAGTATCACCAAAGAGTTTTACAATACGCAGTGCCTGATTGCTCAGCGCCTCCATGGACCGAAGCAACGGCGTCTTTTTATCCAGCGCATCACCCGTATAAGAACAGAACGCCGTAGGAATACAGAGGATCGTACCGCAGGCAGATTCTTTCAGAAATGCCGGAGATGTAATATCCCACGCCGTATATCCCCTGGCCTCAAAAGTGGCGCGGAGACCGCCGGAGGGGAAAGAGGAGGCATCCGGCTCCCCCTTGATCAGCTCTTTGCCGGAAAACTCCGTAATCATTTTGCCGTCCTCGTCAGGGTGGGATACAAACGCATCATGCTTTTCCGCCGTGATGCCGGTCAACGGCTGAAACCAGTGTGAGTAATGGGTTGCACCGTGTTCCACAGCCCAGTCCTTCATCTCCTTTGCCACCACATTCGCCGCGGTCATGGACAGCTCGCCGCCTTTATCCATCACATGCTTTACTTCTTTATAGACATTCTTCGGCAGACGGCTCCGCATCTTCGCCAGATCAAACACATTCCGGCCAAACAGTTCCTCCACATTCATCAGTTCGCTCATCTTTTTCTCCTCCAAAACAGAAAATGTCCCAAAAGCCAAGCTTTGGAACATCTTTGTTCTCGTATTCCTGTATACAATTATTTCTTCTTTTTTAAGATACTCCACTTTTTTTCACTTTGCAAGAAGAAAAATAAATTTCGTAACTTAGTTCAGTTTATACAAATATGCCTTCTATAAACTGTGCAACTTATACAGCTTTCGAAGTTCATATCCTGACCTGATTTATTCCCTGCTTCCTGCCATCCTCAGCAGATCATACCGCTCTGCTCTCTCACTCAGCCTGACAAAAAACCGTTGTTTCGCATGAGGGCAGCTCTCCATCGGATTTCCGTCCTCATCTTCCATGGCTTCCACTCGAACCGGTATATTTCTGCCGTCCGGCTTCATGATTTCGATGGAGTCTCCCACACAGAACTTGTTCTTCTGTTCCAGACACACATAGCCCCGTTCGTCCATGCCTTCTGCCATGCCGAGGTATACCGCCTCACTCTGATACGTAGAAGAATCATAAATCTGGGATTCCGTGCCGGGCTTTCCAAAATAGAAACCGGTGGTAAACCGGCGGTAGGTACACTTCCCGATCTCCTGCTTATACCACTCCATATTATTCCGATATTTATCTTCCGATTCCAGATAATCATCTATTGCTCTCCGGTAGGTCCGCGCCACGGTCGCCACATAGAGCGCCGCCTTCATCCGCCCTTCTATCTTCAGAGAATCAATGCCCGCATCCAGCAGTTCGGGAATATGCTCTATCATACACAGATCCCCGGAATTAAACAGGAACGTCCCCCGTTCATTCTCAAAGACAGGCAGATATTCTCCCGGCCTGCTCTCCTCCATCACCGTATACTTCCAGCGGCAGGGATGCGTACAGGCTCCCCGGTTGGCATCTCTTCCCGTCATATAATTACTGAGCAGGCACCTCCCGGAATAGGAAATGCACATGGCTCCGTGGATAAATGCTTCTATCTCCATCTCCACCGGGATATGCTCCCTGATTTTCCTGATCTCCGGGAGGGAAAGCTCCCGCGCACAGACAACCCGCTTTGCGCCCAGTTTATGCCAGAAAGTATATGTTTTATAGTTTGTATTGTTTGCCTGGGTGGAAATATGTATTTCCATTTCAGGACAGACCTCCCGGGCAATGGAAAACAGCCCCGGATCGGAAATGATCAGCGCGTCCGGCGGCTCCTTCATCCCGCAGAGTTCCCTGAAATATTTCTCCGCCTGCTCCAGGTCACTGTGATGGGCAAAAATATTTGCCGTCACATATACCTTTACGCCCCGCTCATGGGCAAAGCAGATCCCTTCCTCCATCTCCTCCGGAGAAAAGTTTTTCGCCTTCGCCCGCAGGCTGAACGCTTCGCCGCCGATGTAAACCGCATCCGCCCCGAAGATCACTGCCGTTTTTAACACTTCCAGACTGCCCGCCGGAATCAGAAGTTCCGCTTTTCGCATCTTTTTCCTCCATAAAAGCCGGACCATCGGACGCCCGGATAATAAGTCCAATCTTATGACATTAGAGTTCCTGTCTCATTATGCTCGCCGCCACCCCGTCTCCGAGCGGCAAAATCACCGTCTCAAGCCGTTCATCATGGGTGATCTGATACAGATATTCCCGCATTCGGCTGTGGATGGTTCGATCCCGCCTTGTGACCGCATAGCGGGATTCCAGTATATCTCCCTCCTGCAGCACATTATCGGATACCAGAAGCCCTCCCGGCGAAAGCAGCCGCATCACCTCCGGCAGAAAAGAAAGGTACTGCCCCTTCGCGGCATCCATAAAGACCATATCGTAAGGGCCTGTAAGTTCCTTGAGGATATCCGCCGCATCCCCGGCAAGCAGAGTGATCTCTTCCTCTTTGCCGGCGCGGGCAAAATTTTCCCTCGCCTTCAGAATTCTTTTTTCATAATTTTCAATCGTTGTGATATGGCAACCCTTCTCACCGTACTCACTCATCAATAACGCAGAAAAGCCGACCGCACATCCAATCTCCAGAATCCGCCCGGGCCTTTGCATCTGCAGTAAAAATTTCAAAAGCCTCTGGGTTTCCGGTCTGATAATGGGTACGCCCGCCTCCTGCGCCTCTTTTTCTATCTCATTTAAAAAAGTTGTATTGCCCTGATCCAGAGAACGGATAAAGGATGCTATTCTCTCCTGTGTCACTCTTCCTCTTCCTCATCGACATAGGAACTTGACATAATCGCAAGCATTTCCTCCGCCGTCATCGCCGTGCTCAGTTCATAATTACCCGGCATCAGCTTATCCTTATGTGCGGAAAGCAGATACTGGGCATAAAAAAGATCTTTATCCCTGACAAGGCCGTAATCCTCCAGTGCCTCCGCCACCTGCCCAGGCGTTGTCTCCTCGGATAACTCTACGGTATAGGTTGTGCCGGGCTCTGCGCTCACGGCTTCCTCCGTAAAAATACGATAACCGAAATCATATGCCATGATCGCTGTTCCGACCACATACCGGACGATCACAACAAGCACTATTATTTTCACTGCCGCCGTCGCGACGGATACAATTAACTGTTTCATAACCCTGTCTCCATAACATTCCGTGCCGTCAGAACCCTTCCGGAACCGAAAATTCCAGTTCAGCCAGCATTTTGTTATCTATATCCTGTTTCAGTCTCACAAAATCACGTTCCGCACAAAGGAACTTATCCACCAGCGGCTCAGCGCGGAATGCCGCTGTCTCCAGTTCAAAATCTTCCAGCTTCTGCAGCAACTCTTCCCCTTCATTGTTCTGCTGTATCAGGAAATTGTTCCTCCGGTACTCATCAATCCTTTCCTGCAGTCCGGGTTCCTTCCTGACCGCTTCGCTGGCGGTTTCATAGTTACGATATATTTCGGAATTTTTTATACTGCTGATCAATTCTTCCAGGCTGCTTCTGATACTCAGGTCTTTTTTTAGCATGTAACAAACTCCTTTTCTTTATTCTGTTTCACATTTTTATTTTAGCCTTTCTCACACTTCCATGATGATCGGCAGGATCATCGGCCTGCGCTTTGTCCTTTTCCAGATAAAATCCGCAAGCTCATCCCGGATACTGCCTTTCAGTTTCCCCCAGTCCAGAATATTTCTCTCAAGGCACCTTTCCACCGTAAGCTGTACCGACGCCCTCGCTTCATCCAGCAGTTCATCCGCCTCTCTCACATACACAAAGCCTCTCGATATAATATCCGGTCCTGCCGCAAGCTCTCCCGACGCCTGATCCAGCGCCAGTACGACAATGATAATACCGTTTTCGGCAAGATGCTGTCTGTCGCGGAGCACTACGTTCCCCACATCTCCGACGCCAAGACCGTCCACCATAATATCGCCCACCGGCACTTTTCCCGATACCACGGCGTTCTCCATATCCAGTTCCAGCACATCACCGCAGGAAAGAATAAAAATCCTCTCCTTCGGAATACCAAGCGCCTCCGCCAGCTTTGCGTTGGCTTTCAAATGCTTGTACTCACCATGCACCGGTATCGCAAACTTCGGCTGTACCAGGTTATAAATCAGTTTGATCTCCTCCTGACAGGCATGTCCCGAAACATGGGGCGCGTCCTGGAAGATCACATCCGCTCCCTTTACAAGCAGATCGTTGATCACCTTTGTCACGGCCTTCTCATTGCCCGGGATCGGATGAGACGAAAAAATCACCGTATCATTCGGACCAATGGATATCTTTTTATGGTTGTTGCCCGCCATACGGCTCAGCGCCGCCATACTCTCCCCCTGGCTTCCGGTGGCAATGATCACCGTCTTATCCTCCGGGTAATCCTTAAGCTGCTCTATCTCAATCAGTGTATTTTCCGGTATATGCAGGCAGTCCAGCTTGGTCGCCGTCTCTATGATATTGACCATGCTGCGGCCTTCCACCACTACTTTTCTGCCAAACTTGCAGGCCGAATTGATGATCTGCTGCACCCTGTCCACATTGGAGGCAAAGGTCGCTATGATAAGCCTTGAATTTTTATGCTCCTCAAAAATCTGGTCAAAGGTAGTCCCCAGCGTCTTCTCCGACGGCGTAAATCCGGGACGCTCCGCATTTGTGGAGTCGCTCATCAGCGCCAGCACGCCCTTTTTCCCCAGTTCTGCAAACCGCTGCAGGTCAATGGCATCCCCGAACACAGGGGTATAGTCCACTTTAAAGTCCCCTGTATGCACGACGATACCCGCCGGCGAATAAATTGCCAGCGCAGCCGCATCCACAATACTGTGATTGGTCTTGATAAATTCAATCCTGAAATCATCCAGCGTGATCATCTGCCCAAACTTCACCACACGCTGCCTTATATGGCCGCTCAGCCCATGCTCTTCTAATTTTCTGTCAATGATCCCCATCGTCAGCCTTGTCGCATAGATCGGCGCCACCAGTTCTTTCAGCACATAGGGCAATGCGCCGATATGGTCCTCATGCCCGTGAGTAATCACAAACCCTTTTACCTTGTCCGCATTTTCCTTTAAATAAGTGATATCAGGTATCACAAGGTCGATACCCAGCATGTCGTCATCCGGAAACGACAATCCGCAGTCCACCACAATAATACTGTCTCCGTATTCAAAGGCAGTAATATTCATACCAATCTCATCCAGCCCTCCTAACGGAATAATCTTCAGCCTGGATGCTGTTTTCAATTTTTCTTTCTTCAATCAATTTCCCTCCGTATTACTTACCGGAAGAGAAGACTACTCATCATCTGACACAAATGTCACATCTTCCATCAACGTCTCAAAGACGGCTGCCACCGCATCCATTTCCTCCTCATCGGATACAATCTCGTACACCCCGTCTTTATCCTCCGGCTTTGACAAATCTTTCAAAATCAGGGCGTCTCCATCCCCGTCTTCCATATCAGTTACTAAAATATAATCCGTTCCGCCGATCCTCGTCTGTTCCAGAACATAAAACTCCACTTTCTCTTTCCCGTCTATCATAAACGCAATTTTTTCCATATCTGTTTCCTTCCGCCGGGCAAAATCCCGCTCTTATTCCTCACTCCGGAGCTGATCTTTCCCGGAGCCTGCCATCCCTCTGTAATCCAGATATCCCTGTAATATAAGAACAGCGGCAATCTTGTCCACATATTCTTTCCGGTGTTCCCTGCGCACGTTCGCCTCGATCAGTGTTTTTTCCGCTGCCACGGTAGTCAGCCGCTCATCCCAGAGCGTGACCGGCAGTCCCGTCCGCCTCTCCAGCATCCCCTTAAACTCCGCCGAAAGCCGGGCGCGCTCTCCCTCATCCGCATTCATATGCTTCGGATTGCCCAGCACGATCTCCGACACCTCATATTCTTCTATCAGTGTCTCGATCTGCGCCAGCGTCTGCCTGAGTTTATTTTCTCCCTTCCGATGAATCGTAGTGATCCCCTGCGCCGTAATCAGAAGTGGATCGCTGATCGCGACGCCTACCGTTTTAGAGCCGAAGTCCAAACCCATTATCCGCATAAACTTCCTCCGTTATTTCCATCTGTTGCTTCTGATATACTGTTCCAGAAGTTCTTCCACCAGCTCGTCCCTCTCCACCTTCATAATCAGGCTCCGCGCCCCCTGGTGGTTTGTGATATATGTGGGATCTCCCGACATGATATAACCTACGATCTGATTCACCGGATTATAGCCTTTTTCCGTCAAAGCGTGGTATACCGTATCCAAAATGATCTTTGTGCCGTTTTCGGCTTCCGCTTCCACCTGAAAAAACCTTGTATTCCCAAAATCTTCCATATTCCGTACCCTTTATCCTGCTCTTGTCCTCTGGTATACTTTTTAAAGAATGCGCATTTACGCTCTCTCCACATTTTACCTTAAACAGCCTGTAAAATCAACTATACAAACCATAATAAATTATCGGATTGCCTGTTGCCGGACAATGTATCATCCTCCAAAAATCCTGTCAGCTTCCCACGGCATACTTTCCCGGAAAGATTTTCCGAAGTCTTCTTTACCGCCCTGATATACTCTCCGGTATAACCGACCTGGCAGGGAATGCCGTTTATCTCCCTTCCCTCCTCAAAAAGCACCTCGACCTCTCTCCCTATGTAGTCTTTTCTGAATTTTTTTGAACATCTTTCGGCAAGCGCAATAAGCGCTTCACTCCTTGCCTTTTTTACCGCCTCCGGGATCTGGTCCGTCCTGCCGGCAGCCACCGTCCCCTCCCGCCTGGAATACTGAAAAACATGCATCTCATAAAAGTTTATGCTCTCTAAAAATTGTTTTGTCTGCGCAAACTCCTCTTCGCTCTCCCCCGGAAAACCGACGATTATATCGGTTGTAACCGCAGGATTCCCAAACGCCCTCCGAAGAAGCTCCGTTTTTTCCAAGTATTCCCCGGTAGTATAATGTCTATTCATCCGTAGCAGGGTTTCATCACATCCGCTCTGCAGGGAAAGATGAAAATGGCGGCACAGTTTTCCGATCTCCTTTAATCCTGCCGTAAATTCCGGTGTAATGATCCTCGGCTCCAGAGAGCCCAGCCGGATACGCGAAAGTCCTTCCAGATAATCCAGTTCCCTCAAAAGCTCCAACAGCCTCCCGCAGGGAAATGGCTCTCCCTTCGCCGGATTTTTTCCGTGATCGAAATCCAGCCCATAGGAACTGATATGGATACCCGTCAGCACAATCTCCCGAAAGCCTTTCCGGATAAGTCCTCTGACTTCCTCTATAATATCCCCCTGACGCCTGCTCCTGACTCTTCCCCTCGCATAAGGTATGATGCAGTAAGAACAGAATTGGTTGCATCCATCCTGAATTTTAATATAGGCACGGGTATGTTCTGCCGTATCCCCAAGCCGCATTTCCTCATATTCCGTTTCTTTATTGATATCGATTACCGTTTTTCCGCCAAGCGTCTTGCCTGCCTCCTCTGCGCTTCGATCAGACTTTTTATCCGCCCCGTATACATCCCCGCCGATTTCCCTGTCCGCTTTTTCTCCCTTATCTGCCTCTTCTCTGCTTCCCAGATACTCTTCCAGAATCTCAGCGATATCTTTCTTGCGGTTGTTGCCGACCACCAGGTCCACCGCCGCATCCGCCAGAACCTGCTGCGTGGCAGTCTGGACATAACAGCCTGCCGCCACCACCACGGCATCGGGATTCCTCTTTTTTGCCTGATGCAGCATCTGCCGGCTCTTCCTGTCCGCTATATTGGTGACGGAACAGGTATTGATAATATAAATATCCGCCTTTTCATCAAATGGCACAATCTCAAACCCTTTTTCCTCCAGTTTTTGCCCAATGACGTCCAGTTCATAAGAATTGACCTTGCATCCAAGGTTGTGTAATGCCACGCTTTTCATAAGAGATTATTCCTTCATTTTTGTAATATTTTAGCCTTGACTTTTCCGCTCTCTCCAAGTAGACTAAGGGAACAAGAACATAGAATAAGCAAGTGCCAGGGCAAAGCTCAAAACAAATAACAGATGCATCACGGCTGAAAGTTGTTTTACCTGACACGGTACTTGCGTAACTCTGAATAAGAAGGAGGAATTACATATGAAAACAGTAAAAATTTCTTTAAATTCTATCGACAAAGTAAAATCCTTCGTAAACGAGATTACGAAATTTGAAAACGAGTTCGATTTAGTATCAGGCCGTTATGTTATCGACGCAAAATCGATCATGGGTATTTTCTCTCTTGACCTGTCCAAACCGATCGATTTGAACATTCACGCCGAAAAAGAAATGGATGAGATCATGAATGTTTTACAGCCTTATCTGATCTAAAGGCATTCCCTTTATTGGGTATCTTTCTATGAAATGCATATCCGATATTTCGTACATACCGTTCAAAACTTCGGGACCGGAAGCCTGTGCTTCCGGTCTTTACTTTCCCTTTTATCTGTCGGCTTTCACCACGATCACTTCCCGCGTATCCAGCGCCGTCCGTACAAGTTCATCTATCCGCTCCGCCAGATGTGTCTCATGTTTTTTAATAATGGACAGGCTTGGCTTTGTCACAGGATGTTTTGCCACAAATATCGTACAGCAATCCTCATAGGGCAGCACCGAGGTCTCATATGTGTTGATCTTTTCCGCAATCTCCACAATATCCAGCTTATCAAAGGCGATCAGCGGCCGGTATACTGGCAGGGTACAGACCTCATTTGTCACAAGTAAAGATGCCGTCGTCTGGGAGGCCACCTGGCCGATGGATTCCCCTGTGATCAGCCCCAGCGCGCCGCTCTCTTTTGCCAGATGCTCCGCGATCCGCATCATATAGCGGCGCATAATGATCGTCAGCTCATCGTGAGGACACTTGTCATAAATATACATCTGGATATCCGTAAAGTTAATCACATGCAGGCGTATCTCCCCCGCATATTTTGATACCTCCCTCGCAAGATCCACCACCTTCTGTTTTGCCCGTTCACTGGTATACGGCGGCGCATGAAAATATACGGCTTCGATCTTCACACCCCGTTTCGCGATCATATATCCCGCCACCGGAGAATCGATGCCGCCGGAAAGCAGCAGCATCGCTTTCCCCGCAGTGCCCACCGGCATACCGCCGGGCCCCGGGATCACGATCGAATACACATAAATATGTTCCCTGATCTCCACATGGAGCATCACATCCGGCTTATGCACGTCCACCTGCATTTCCGGGAACGCCCCAAGCAGCACCTCCCCCAGATCACAATTGATCTCCATGGAGGACTTCGGGTAGTTCTTTCTTGCCCGCCGCGCATTCACCTTAAATGTCAGATGCTTGTCCGGGTATGCCTCGTCCATATACGTTACGATTTTTTCTCCCAGTTTCTCAAATCCCTCATCCTCCAACTGGATCATCGGGCAGATATGGGAAAGTCCGAATACCCTCTTTAAATTTTCTACCACTTCATCATAGTCATAGGTTTCCGATATCACATCCGCATAGATGCGTCCCTGTTCTTTCCTGACCGAAAATTCACCCTCACAGCGGCGCAGCGCATATCTGATCTGCTCCACCAGGGCATCCTCAAACAAGTAGCGGTTTCGGCCTTTGACGCCAATCTCTGCGTATTTCAATAAAAATGCTTTAAATTCCATATTGTTCCTTTCTCCGGATGCCCGGACGGAATCATCCGGGCCTTTTATAGTTCAATCAGTGTCTGGAATATCTTCTCAGCAGAGGCACAATCTCATGCAGTGTGTGCAAAGTATACACTATCTCCTCCTCAGTTGTAAAGAGGGAAAGGCTGAAACGGAGCGTGGATTCCAGCAGGGAGCGCTCTACGCCGATCGCTTTCAGCGTTTCCGAGGGACGGGGATGTTTTGCAGCACAGGCGCTTCCTGCCGAAACACATATTCCCTTATCTTCCAGTGCGTGTAAAAGCACTTCGCTTCGGACACCGCGGAAAGATATGCTTGCCACATGAGGCGCTCCCTCTCTGCCGGGACAGCCGTTTATCTGAATATTTTTCATATCTGAAACGCCCTCTGTCAGCTTTTCGCGCAGGCTGTACATCCGCTCCGTATCCTCATCCAGATTTTCATATATTTTCTGGCTTGCCAGTCCGAGCCCTGCTATACCGGGCACATTCTCCGTGCCGGAACGTATTCCCCTCTGCTGGCCGCCGCCGAATACAATAGGATGAAGTTTTACCTTCTCCCCCACATATAAAAACCCGATGCCCTTCGGGCCATGAATCTTGTGCCCGCTCACCGTGAGCAGGTCGATATACATCTTCTTCGGAAAAATACGGAACTTTCCGAAGCCCTGCACCGCATCCACATGGAACAGTGTTCTCGGATTCATCCTTTTGATCAGCGCTCCGATCTCCGCAACAGGCTGTACCGCCCCGATCTCATTGTTGGTATGCATCACGGATACAAGAATCGTATCCTGGCGAATACTCTTTTGCAGATCCTCCGGTCTGATCCTCCCCGTATTGTCCACCGGGAGATATGTCACCCTGAATCCCTGCTGTTCCAGATATTCCATAGTTTTGAGCACTGCCGGATGTTCTATACGGGTGGTAATCAGATGGGAACCGCCGCGCCTGTTTGCCATAGCCGCACCGATCAGCGCCAGATTATCCGCCTCCGTACCGCCGGATGTAAAAATAATCTCTTTTTCATTTACTTTCAGCAGTTTTGCTATCTGCTCTTTTGCCCGTTTCACATACAGTTCCGCCTGTACGCCTTTAAAATGCATACTGGAAGGATTTCCGTAATCTTCCAGCATAATCTTCGTCATAAGTTCCGCCACTTCCGGGAAGACGCGGGTTGTCGCCGAATTATCCAGATATACTTCCATGTTCATTCGTTCTCCTGTTTCCTGTCTGTATATTATTTTATGTATATACGGAAAAAAGGTACGCCTTTTTTCGAGTTTATTTTACACAACCCGCAAAATCATGCAGGCCCGAACTCTCAATGTGCTATCTAGTACTGCATTGCGAAAATAACGGTGAAAATCCGTCCCTAGTCACAAATTCCCCTTGTCCCTCTCCTCCGCCATTTGCTCAAGCCGATACATCAGCCAGGAAAGCACCGTAATCGCCGCCGTCTCCGTCCGCAGTATCCGCCTGCCCAGCGTAACCGGTATAACACCTTCCCTTTTTGCCTCCTCGATCTCCTCCGCCTCAAAGCCGCCCTCCGGCCCGATGAAAACAGCGATTCTCTGTCCCGGCTCTGCCGTATCCAGGATTCTTTTTGTCTCAAACATGTTTTCCGCCTGCTCATAAGGGATCAGCTTTACATCCATATCCGCAGCATAGCGTAAAGCCTCCGAAAACCGCATCACCTCGTGCACACGGGGAATAATCCTTCTGCCGCTCTGTTTTGCCGCCGCCTCCGAAATGCCCTGCCATCTTGACACCCTGCTTTTTTGTTTTTTCTCATCCAGCTTTACAACGCAGCGCCTGCACGCCACCGGCACGACTTCAAAGCATCCCAGTTCCACCGCCTTCTGCAGGATCAGTTCCATCTTATCACCCTTGGGCAGCCCCTGAAACAGGAATATTTTCGCAGGCAGTTCCGTATCCTCCTCTTCCACAGACAAAACGCGGCAAATAATGCCCTCTTCCTCGAGCCTTACTATTTCACACAGATATTTTTTTCCCTCCGCCTCACTGACGGCCGCTATCTTTTCTCCCGCACGCATACGGAGCACATTTTTGATATGATTGACATCCGATCCTGTCATAACGATCTGCCCGCCCTGCACATCGGATGGTTCTATAAAAAATTGGTACATCTTGTTAACCCTTTTTTGCCGTGACGCTCACCCATTCGCCCTGGTATGTTACTTCCAGCACCTGAAGTCCTGCCTTTTCCACCGCTTCCCTGACACACATCTCCTTATCGTCAATAATGCCGGATGTAATATAGATACCGCCGGGCTTTAGCTGATTCACTATGACCGGTGTCAGCGGCACCAGCACATCCGCCAGTATGTTGGCCACAACGATATCATAACAGCCATAGCCCACTTTATCCTGCACATCCTTCTCCGTGATAATATTGCCGATAATCAGCTCAAACAACGCCGGGGAAATATGGTTCGCTTCCAGATTTTCCTCCACCGCCGGCACCGCGCAGGGATCAAGATCCGTCCCCACTACCTTTTTTCCGCCATACATCAGCGCCAGGATACCCAAAATACCACTGCCTGTCCCCACATCCAGCAATACCGTCTCCTCCGTCAGATATTTCCTGATCTGACGGATACAAAGCTGCGTCGTCTCGTGCATACCTGTCCCGAAAGCGGTCCCCGGATCGATATGCAGAATTTTCCTGTTATTATCTTCCGGCTTTACCTCCTCCCAGGACGGAATCACCAGAAGGTCATCTATATAAAACTGGTGGAAATACTGTTTCCAGTTGTTGATCCAGTCGATATCCTCGGTCTCATCTACCGTCACTTCTCCCTCGCCGATATCCATAAACTCCCGCAGGCTTTCCAGTTCTTCTTTCACACGGCAGAGGAGCTTCTCTTCTTCCACATAAATCCTCTCCGCCCCGTCGTCGGATACCACCGCCTGTTCCGCCGCCTCCGTCCGCGGAAGCAGCAGCCTTCCGTCCTCTGTCTCCTCCACAAAAAAACTGAGGTACGCAATGCCGTCATCCTCTTCTCCCGCCAGCATAATATCCACAAACATCTGCTCTTTTTCCAGTGCTGTCAACGGTACTTTATCCTCGATCTGAGCCCCTTCCAGCCCAATATCATAAAGGGTGCTGATAATGATATCTTCCGCCTCCGTTATCGTTTTTATCTTAAATTTCTTCCATTTCATCATAAGCCTCCATTTCGGTTTCGCAGAGTTCCTCCTACAAAATTATCCGCAGATACCTTCGCCTGTATAGAATATCATATATCCCCCTTAAAAAGAAGCCGCCTGCTAAAATTGTCATGAAAATTTTTCATTTTTCCCTCTTGACACTCTTGTTGTATTATTGTATTATTCACTTAATACAGTAATACATCTCATGTGATGCGCATTGTATTACGGATAATATCAGTAACACAACTGATACTATAAGCAACATGACAGCAGCATAATAACAAACAGCGCCAACACGCAGAAAGGAGAATCAAACATTGGAAGGTACTCAGAATAATAAACACCCTGCAGACAAATGGAACCTGACATCGGACCGACCGGTCTTTATCCAGATCATGGAGAAATTAAAACT
Organism: Lachnospiraceae bacterium; assembly: GCA_022799355.1. Lineage (GTDB taxonomy): Bacteria > Bacillota > Clostridia > Lachnospirales > Lachnospiraceae > 1XD8-76. The sequence goes on from JAAWOG010000004.1 coordinate 34,107, forward strand.
GGACATCGTTACCGGAAACTATCTGCCCGGCGATAAGCTTCCCTCGGTTCGGGATCTTGCCGGCGAAGCGGCAGTGAATCCCAATACCATGCAGCGTGCCTTCTCGGAGCTGGAAAGAGAAGGCCTGGTCTACACCCAGCGCACAAACGGACGATTTATCACGGAGGATTTAAACTTGATTGATCAATTAAAACAACAGATGGCTCTCGACGCCATTTCCGGATTTCTAAAAAGTATGCGGCAGCTCGGCTTCTCCGGAGAAGATACGCTGCGGCTGTTAAAAGAGGCTTTAAAGGAGGAGACAGCATGAATACCCTGGTAACCTGTAAAGAACTGACAAAGGCATACGGCAAAAAGACCGCCTTAAACCGCGTCAGCCTTGAAATAGAAAGCGGCCATATCATCGGACTGCTCGGGCCTAACGGCAGCGGAAAGACCACTTTGATCAAACTGCTGAACGGGCTGCTCACCCCCACATCCGGTGAGATCTACGTTAAAAAACTGCCCGTGGGCATCGAAAGCAAAAAGATCATTTCCTACCTGCCGGACCAGACCTATTTAAATATGAACAACACCGTAAAGGAAGTCATCGATTATTTCAGCGCTTTCTATGCTGATTTTGAAGTGGAACGCGCGTATGGGATGCTGGATTCTCTCCATATCAGCCCGAAGGACCGGCTGAAAACCATGTCCAAGGGTACAAAGGAAAAAGTACAGCTTATCCTTGTGATGAGCAGACGGGCGGAATTATATGTTCTGGACGAACCGATCGCCGGTGTCGATCCCGCCACAAGGGACTATATTTTGCAGACTATTCTGACTAATTATGATCCCGGCGCTTCTATTTTAATTTCAACCCATCTGATTTCCGATATCGAAAATATTCTGGATCAGGTGATATTTATTAAAGATGGGGAGATCTGTCTGCAGGCATCCGTGGATGATATCCGTATGCAGCATCAGAAATCCATCGATGCGTTATTCAGGGAGGTATTCAAATGTTAGGGAAACTGATCAAATATGAATTTAAACATACATCGAAAACCATGTTCACTACTTTTGTCGTTCTCGCCTTCGCTACACTTATGGGTTCCATCGCATTGTATCAGGTGGACCGGGGCGCGGGCGATAAAGGAACTTTTTTAGAGATCATCAGCGCGGCCATGCTTGTCCTTTATTTTATCGCCATTATCGGTATTTACTGCGTAGATTTTATCTATCTCTGTTATCATTACCATAAAACCATGTATTCTTCACAGGGATATCTTACCCATACATTGCCGGTCTCTCCCACCGCAGTTTTTAACGTGAAGATTCTGACAGCTTTTATCTGGATGCTGGCCTCTACCGCTTTATCAACGCTTTCCGTGCTGATTCTTCTGCAGGCAGGCTCCGGCGGTGAGTTTTTCAGGGCATTTGCTGAATTTGCATGGGATGACTTTACCAGGACTGTAAAAGATCTGTTTGGTATATCTGCCGGCCATCTGATCTTTATATGTATTTTGACTACCCTCCTCAGTATACTCTGGTATATTATGTGGGTTGCCGCCAGTATGGCAATCGGCCAGCTTTTCCAGGGCAGCCGCATAGGGTTCAGTATTCTCGCCGGTTTTTGCATCTACATGATAAATCAGATTGCCAGCACAGCTTATATGGCAGTTTTCAGCTATACCCTTAACGATTTACTGAATGGGAATCTGAAGCCCTTTATGAATCATGTGATAGGCGGCAGTATCGGTATAAATGCAGTACTCCTTGTTATTTTGTATGTGATATGCATTTATATCAATAAAAAAAGACTGAATCTGGAATAAGATAAGGCGGGGGCAACGCCCCGCCCGCCTTTTCATTGTATTTATCGAAGCAGACTACTGTCTCCCCATTCATACGCCAGATCAAAAGACTGATGGTCATCCCATCTTTGGGTGGACATAAGATATTGATTGGGCACCGGAACGCCTGCATCCATATCATTCCATGTTACGTCGATATGATATGCCACACCGTCAATATAAACCTCATTCCATGCATGCTTCAGGCTTTTGCTGACAACTTTATTGCACGGAATCCCGAGCATACCTGCCATATTCAAAAATGCATCCGCATAATTATAGCACACCCCTATTCCGTAATGAAGCGACATCTCCCCATATCTGCCCGGTTCAAGCGCCCCGGATGCCAGCAATTTATATTCCAGTCCATCCGGCCGTCCTTTCCAGCCCTCCAGATCATATCTGATCTTATTACAAAGATAATTATTGATCGCCACACATTTGTCATAGTCGGACATCTCATTTGTAATTCCCGCTTCATCAATGGCATTTAAATAGACCGCCGGCCATTCTATCACGGTTCCGTTTATCATATCCGTACAATACCAGCCATAAACAACCACGCCGCCCGGCGTTATCTGGCTGGGAATAAGCGTACTTCTTATCTGCGCATTCGTCAGACCGCTGGTCAGAGCCCCCGGAATTACAACACTTACGGGCACATCCCCGAACTGATAATCCGGACCATAAACAGGACTTGCCGTATAATAAACCGCAAAATTCCCGCTCGCATCAAGTCCGATCACCGCTCCGGCTGCTATAAGCTCTTCAACGGAGCCGGCAGAACCCTCTTTTGCATATACCGGCAGGCCTGTACTTAACATCATTACCGCAGCCATCACCATGGCAATCAGTTTCCCTGTTTTTTTCTTCATGACCGAATCACCCCCATTTTGATTTTGTTTTGTTATGATATATAGAGCAGAAAAAGGAAACTGTTCTTAAAACAGTTTCCTTTTTCTCCGTTTACCTTTTTCTCCGCTCTCCGCGCTCTTTTCTTCACTTGCCTGTTTTGCGGCATTCAGAGAATTCCCTGTCAATTCGTCGAATTTTCTGAGCAGTTCCTTCGCCTCCGAAGAAAGTTTCTCCGGCGTCTGGATCACCAATGTCACATAGTGGTCCCCTCTTACTTCCTTATTCCGAAGCGTGGGCACGCCCTTTCCTTTCAGACGCACTTTTGTATCGGTCTGAGTGCCCGCTTTCACCTCATAGGCTACTCTGCCGTCCACCGTATCGACAAGCACCTCACCGCCTAACGCAGCCACCGCATAGGATACCGGTACGGTAGAGAATATGTTATAGTCCTGACGACGGAAAATCGGATGGCGTCCTACGACAACCTCCACCAAAACGTCTCCTCTTGGTCCGCCGTTTACACCCGGTTCTCCAAGCCCGCTCTTACGGATACACTGCCCGTTATCAATACCTGCCGGAATATCCATGGCGAATTTTTTCCGCATCGGTACATAGCCGGAACCATGGCAGTCCTGGCATCTCTCTTTGATGATCTTACCCGTGCCGCGGCAATCAGGACAGGTCTGAATATTTCTGACCGTGCCGAAGAAGGACTGGGAAGTCATTACCACCTGTCCCTTACCTCCGCACTTCGAACAGGTTTCCGGGCTTGTTCCGGGTTTCGCCCCGCTCCCGCGGCAGGTCTTACACTCTTCCTTCACACTCAGTTCCAGTTCTTTTGTGCAGCCAAAAACCGCTTCATCAAAACTGATACGCACCGAAGTACGAATATTTGCTCCCTGCATCGGTCCGTTGCCGCCACCACGCCTGCTTCTGCCGCCGCCGAAAAGGTCCCCGAAAATATCTCCGAAGATATCCGTAAAATCCATACCGCTGAAATCAAAGCCTCCGGCACCGCCCGCTCCGTCAAAGGCCGCATGCCCGAACTGGTCATACTGCCGCCGCTTCTCAGGATCGCTGAGTACCGCATAAGCCTCCGAAGCTTCCTTAAATTTCTTTTCTGCGTCAGCATCACCCGGATTCATATCCGGGTGATATTTCTTTGCAAGTACTCTGTATGCTTTTTTCAGTGTCGCTTCATCGGCGTTTTTATCTACGCCAAGCACCTCATAATAATCTCTTTTCTGTTCAGCCATGACGCTCTTTTAAACCTCTCTGAAATCTCCGTCTACCACATCATCCTGAGGCGCGCTGCCCGCATCAGATGCACCTGCGTCAGCCTGACCGGTGAAACCGCTCATATCCGGACCTGCCGCTCCCTGTGCTCCCTGCATGTTCTCGTACATCTTTGTGAACAGAGCCTGTGCATCATTCATCAGTTTCTCTTTTGCAGCTTTCAACGCATCCAGATCACTGTCGGACATATCCGTCTGGTCTTTTGTCCTCTCCAGAATATCTTTTACCGCTTTGATATCATCTTCCACAGTCGCCTTCTGGGACGCATCGATCTTATCTCCAACTTCGCCGAGAGCCTTTTCCGTCTGGAATACGAAGGAATCCGCATCATTTCTTGTATCGATCGCTTCTTTTCTCTTCTTATCCTGAGCTTCAAACTCCGCCGCTTCCTTTACCGCTCTGTCAATATCATCATCGGACATGTTGGAGCCTGCGGTAATTGTAATATGCTGCTCTTTACCTGTTCCCAGATCCTTCGCGGATACGTTTACGATACCGTTTGCATCAATATCGAAAGTAACTTCGATCTGAGGCACGCCGCGCATTGCGGGAGGAATCCCATCCAGTCTGAACTGGCCGAGAGATTTGTTGTCCTTCGCGAACTGTCTTTCTCCCTGCAGTACATTGATGTCTACTGCCGTCTGGTTATCCGCAGCGGTGGAGAATACCTGGCTCTTCTTGGTCGGGATCGTTGTATTTCTCTCGATCAGCCTTGTTGCCACACCGCCCATGGTCTCGATGGAAAGAGACAGCGGAGTAACGTCCAGAAGAAGGATATCGCCTGCGCCCGCATCGCCTGCAAGCTTACCGCCCTGTACGGATGCACCGATTGCCACGCACTCATCCGGGTTCAGGGATTTGTTGGGCTCTTTTCCTGTGAGCTGTTTTACCTTGTCCTGTACGGCCGGGATTCTTGTGGAACCGCCCACCAGCAATACCTTCCCCAGATCGGAATTGGTAAGCCCCGCATCCTTCATTGCGTTCTGTACCGGAATTGCCGTTCTCTCCACAAGGTCATGTGTCAGTTCATCGAATTTCGCCCTGGTCAGATTCATATCAAAGTGCTTCGGTCCTTCTGCCGTAGCTGTGATGAAAGGCAGATTGATATTTGTGGTTGTCGCGGAAGATAACTCTTTCTTCGCTTTTTCAGCAGCCTCTTTCAGTCTCTGCAGCGCCATCTTATCATTCGACAGATCAACACCCTCCGCTTTCTTAAATTCACTGATCATATAATCCGTGATCTTCTGGTCGAAGTCATCACCGCCTAACCGGGTATCACCGTTTGTAGCAAGCACTTCGATTACGCCGTCCCCGATCTCGATGATAGATACGTCAAAGGTACCGCCGCCCAGGTCGTATACCATGATTTTCTGTTCTTTTTCATTGTCCAGACCGTATGCCAGCGCCGCCGCCGTAGGCTCGTTGATGATACGCTTCACTTCAAGTCCGGCAATCTTTCCGGCATCCTTTGTCGCCTGCCTCTGGGCATCGTTGAAATATGCGGGTACCGTGATAACAGCCTCGGAAACGTTCTCTCCAAGATAGCTCTCTGCGTCCGCTTTCAGCTTCTGCAGGATCATAGCGGAAATCTCCTGAGGGGAGTATTTCTTATCGCTGATATTTCTCTTTTTGTCCGTACCCATATCTCTCTTGATAGAAGAGATCGTGTTGTCGGCATTTGTAACCGCCTGACGCTTTGCAGGTTCGCCCACCAGTCTCTCCCCGGTCTTTGTAAATGCCACAACGGAGGGTGTTGTCCTTGCTCCTTCCGTATTTGCGATAACGGTGGGTTTTCCACCTTCCATAACTGCCACGCAGCTGTTTGTTGTACCTAAGTCAATACCAATGATCTTGCTCATAATGTTTCTCCTCCTGACTATAAGAAATGTTTTTATTGTTCTTTATTGTCAATGATACCTGCCGACTAAAAAAATTCCTTTTCGTGCGGACACGAAGCACCGAACTTTTTAATCTTCCGGCATCAGCTTACAACCGCTACCATACTGTGTCTTACCACGCCGTCCCGGTAGGTATAGCCCTTCATCATCTCCTGCGCTATGATACCGGATTCATATTCTTCGCTTTCCACCTGCATCACCGCATTGTGGAGATTCGGATCAAACTCTTTCCCGACAGCCTCTATGGGTTTTACACCCAGATTATCAAACTCCGTCAGAATCTGTTTATAGACCATCTGCATTCCTGACGCAAAGGGCGCTTCCTTCTCTTCCTCCGACAGCCCCGAGAGCCCTCTCTCAAAGTTATCCACGATCGGAAGCATTTTCTCAATCACACTTTTCGCTCCCACCTCAAACATCGCCGATTTTTCTTTTTCCGTCCGGTTTCTGAAATTCTCAAATTCCGCAAGCTGACGTTTTACCTTATCTTCCAGCTCACTGATTCTCTCATTTAAAGCTTCCGTCTTTTTATCTTCTTTACTTTTCTTGCGGAAGACCTTTTTCTCTTTTTCCTTACCCGCCTTATCATCTTCCGACTTCTTTTCCTCTTCGGCTGCTTCCGCTGCCCCTGCCGGCTCTTCCTGATTCTGCGTCATGTCATCTTCCAGTGTCTTTTCCGCCTCCGCTTCCACAGCCGCCTGCTCTTCCTGCTCAGAAACGGTTTCTTTCAGTTCTTCTTCGGCATTCACCATATCTTTTTCCTTTTCCGCCACGATTCTCATTCCTTTCTGATACATGTCATATAGTAGTTATATATCATATAATAATTATATTTTATATAATAGTTATATTTCATATAATAGTTATATTTCATATAACTTATCCATCTGCTTTTTCATGATCTTCAAAGCATCCACAACCTTCTCATAATCCATCCGCTTCGGTCCGATGACGCCTATCGTTCCTTTCATCCCGGAACCCAGTTCATAAGTCGCCGTCACCACGCTGCAGTCTTTCATATTTGCCATCGGCGTCTCCTCCCCGATGTAAACCTGAATGCCCGTATTCTTCTCATCCGTCAGCGTTCCCTGCACCAGTTCCGTAAGCTGTTTCTTTTCCTCAAATGCGGAGATCAGTTCACTGGCACGCTGTCCATCCGAAAGCTCCGGGTAACGAAAAATATTATTGGCACCACTGGTGTAGATCTGAAGGTCGTCATCCGCCCGGATCGCCTCCGCCACCGCATCGATCACACCGCTGACAATCTCGCTGTGAATACCGGCCGTCTGCTTCATGGCGGCTATCATACCCAGATTAATCTCCTCAATAGACAGGCCGTTCAGGTTCGTATTCAGAAGCATATTGAGCTTTAAGATCGTCTCATCATCCAGTTCATCCTGAACTTCCAGAATATTATTGCGAATAACGTTTCCCTCTACGACGATTACTGCCAAAAGCTGCCTGGCATCCACTCTCGAAAGCTGAATAAATTTTACTTTATTATGATGCACTGTCGGAGCGGAGATCAGTGTGGCGTAATTTGTATTATTAGCGAGAACCCTTGCCACCTGCTTTAAGAGATGCTCCATCTTATCTTCCCTCTCGAGAAGCAGATTTTTCATCTCTTCCACTTCCTTTTCCTTCTCCAGCATCATATTATCCACATACAGGCGATACCCCTTATCCGAGGGAATCCGCCCCGCCGAAGTATGAGGCTGCAGGATATATCCCAATTCCTCTAAATCCGCCATCTCATTACGAATAGTCGCCGAACTTAAGTTTAAATCGGTATATTTGGAGATCGTCCGGCTTCCCACCGGCTCCCCGGTTTCAAGATAGTTGCGGATAACGGCCTGCAGAATTTTCAGTTTTCGATCATCTAATTCCATTGCTGTTATCATCCTCCTACCTTATTTTCCCCATATTCTCCGATAATACCAAAATTTTTCAAATATGGGACTGCACCCCGCTAAATAGTATATGCAGTTTTTTGAATTTGTTAGCACTCAATCAAGCAGAGTGCTAATATCTTCTTACCATAAAATATCACTTAGCCCTCATCATGTCAATTCATTTTTCGAAATTAATTATTAAATATTAATAAATAAGGCGGAAAGCCTTTTGATAACAGCCTTCCGCCTACCATATCACTTATAAAAAATCTCCCTGTTCCCATTCGGAATCTATTTCTACCGATACGATGCCGCATTCCACCTCAGTTCATTCTTAAAGTTCCTGATCGTCGTATCTGCGTCAATAATCACGCTCTCGATTCCCATCGCATCCGCCCAGTCAGCCATCTGCTCAGAAGTAAGATCATAGGAAAACGCCGTATGATGTGCGCCGCCCGCCAGTATCCACGCTTCGGCGCCCGTATACAGATTCGGCTTCGGCTCCCAGAAATTGGTTGCTACCGGAAGCTTCGGCATCGGCTTCTCCACCTTCTTACAGTCCACTTCATTGATGATCAGACGGAATCTTGTCCCCAGATCCACCAGTGACGTTGCAATACCCGGTCCCTCTTTGGACGTAAATACGAGCCTTGCCGGATCTTCCCGATCTCCCATCGACAGGGGCTGACACTTAATACTGATGGGGCCTTCCGCGATAGACGGACAGATCTCCAGCATATGAGCCTGCAAAATACCTTCCTTACCTTTTACCAGATTATAAGTATAATCTTCCAGCATGGAAGTTCCCTTAGCACCCTTCATACCACTTGTCATCAGCTTCATAATGCGTACCATTGCCGCCACTTTCCAGTCGCCCTCCGCACCGAAGCCATAGCCTTTTTCTTCCAGTCTCTGAATCGCAAGCCCCGGAAGCTGCTTTAAAGCGCCCAGATCGCCAAAGTGCGTTACGATCGCCTGATAATTTTTCTCCTCCAGAAAACGTTCAAAACCGATCTCGATCTGTGCCTGTACCGCCACATGACGCCTGAATTCCGCGGGATCTCTGCCTTCCAACAAAATCTCATATTTATCATAATATTCATCCACCAGCGCATTGGTATCGGATTCGGACACCGCGCCTACCGCTTCGGCAATCTCATTTACAGGATAAGTATCTACCTCCCAGCCAAACTTAAGCTGCGCTTCCACTTTGTCGCCTTCTGTCACTGCCACGTTCCTCATATTGTCAGCGACACGCATCACCCTCACATGACTGCTTTCGATCACGCCGATGGCTGTCCGCATCCAGGAAGCAATCCGCTCCTGTACTCTTTTGTCGGACCAGTGTCCCATAACTACCTTTCTCTCAATTCCCATGCGGCTTACGATATGTCCGTATTCTCTGTCTCCGTGGGCAGCCTGATTCTCATTCATAAAGTCCATGTCGATCGTATCATAGGGAATTTCCTCATTAAACTGGGTGTGCAAATGAAGAAGCGGTTTTCTGTATTCCTGCAGTCCCAGAATCCAGGACTTCGCCGGAGAAAACGTATGCATCCATGTGATAACGCCTGCGCATTCTTCCTCCGTATTCGCCTCATTGAAAGTTCTTCTGATCAGCTCATTTGTAATCAGCGTAGGCTTCCAGACAACCTCGAAGGGAAGAACCCCCGACTTATTCAGTTCTTCCACAATGATCTGTGAATGCTTTGTCACATTTTTCAGGCACTCATCCCCATAAAGATCCTGTGAACCGGTGCAAAACCAAAATTTGTAATTTTTTACTGCTTTCATCGATTATCCTCCATAATCCGTTATCCGCATATCTCCCGGGACGTAAAGCAGCGGGAGAGATGCGCACTTCTGGTTTTGCCATCCTTCTGCCTTACCTGTTTCTATTCTTCTGCACCTTTCATTATAAACAACCTCTTATCATTAATCAATCATTTCCGCATCCAAAATCCGAATCATATTATTGACCGCAGAGTAAACCGGTACCGCACTTTCACTTTTCTTTCCACCCCGCATACAACGTTATGGATTCCGTCACCACATCTGCCTCCGGATCAAAGGGCATCGTCCCCGCCGAGTCCAGATACCAGCCGTCAAACTCAAATCCCTCTCTGGTCGGTTCCTCCGGTGCTTCCATCAGTTCTCCATGCATAATCCCGCTCTGCATCTCCACCGGTGTCCCGCCCTGTGTATCAAATGTGACGCGGAAACCTCCCTTTGCTATGGCAAAAGCCATACAGCCGATCAGCGCGATAACCAGCACCACAATAATAATATTAAGCGTTCTGACAGAAATTTTTACTTTACTGTAAAGCCCCCGAAGCTGCCGGGGCTCCTGCTCCTTTGTCTCCTGTTTCAATTCCTCCATTCTACCTCCATCTGCCTGCTTTCACTCTATACAAAATGCATCCCGCAGGAGCAAAACAGGGAGATAATAAACTTATCTCCCTGAAAATCATTATCTGGCAATTCTTATTTCTTTACAAGATATTTCCGCATATCAATTGCGCAGGCGATCAGAATGATCAAACCTTTGATGATGTAAAGCATATTCGCGTCAACCGCCAGGAAGTTCAGACCGGTAAAGATGATCTGCAGAAGCAGAACACCCACCACGATACCGCTGATACGTCCGATACCGCCTACGAAAGATACGCCGCCGATAACGCAGGCTGCGATCGCGTCACACTCATAGTTCAGACCGGTATTTGCGTTAGCCGAAGCAATACGCGCACCATCCAGGAAACCGGTAACGGCATACATCATACCTGCCAGAACGAATACCATGATAATTGTTCTTGATACGTTAACGCCGGATACGTTCGCTGCCTCCTCGTTAGAGCCCACCGCAAACATGTTTTTACCGAAAGTTGTCTTATTCCAGACTACCCACATAAGGATAACCAGTATAATACTGTAAAGGACATACTTAGGCACCGCCACGGAACCGGTTGCCGTAGGGATACTGAACAACGTACCCGTAATCAGGGAACGGTATTCATCTGTCAGTCCGCTCAGTGTCTGACCGTTGTTTGTACCCTTCATCAGATACATCAGAATAATACCATATACGATAAGCTGTGTGGATAATGTTACAATAAACGGATGCAGTTTAAATTTAGCCACACTGAAACCATTTACCAGTCCTACAAGTCCGCCGGCTATAATGATCATAAGAAGGACTACGATAATCGGCGGCGCACTCTGCATATCCGGAAATACCTTAAAGGTAGTGGTCAACAAAGATGCCGAAATACAGGCTGTCAGACCAACCACACGTCCTGCGGAAATATCCGTACCTGTCAGCACGATACAGCCGCCTATGCCAAGCGCTATCGGCAGTTTCGCCGCCGTCAGCGAAATTACGTTCACAATAGAAGGAAGCTTTAAAAATGCAGGTACTTTAACGGATATGTAAATAACAGCCAGTATAATAATAATATACATCGCATTATTCAATAGTAAATCGGTAATCTTTTTTGTTTTGTCTTTCGAGGAAAGCTCCTTGAAAGCCTGTTCTTTTGCTTTTAATTTATTTTCAGCCACGCTCTCTCCCTCCTTATGCGTACTTTGCAGCCAATGTCATGATCTCTTCCTGTGACGTTTCTTTCGCACCAACTTCTCCGGATAAACGCCCTCCGGACATTACCAGAATCCTGTCACATACCCCTAACAGTTCCGGCATCTCCGAAGAAACCATGATGATTGTTTTTCCCTGCTTTGCCAGATCCAGAATCAACTGATAGATCTCATACTTTGCACCTACGTCAATACCCCTTGTAGGTTCATCCAGAAGAAGTACCTCCGGATCTGTCAGCAGCCATCTTGCCAGAATAACTTTCTGCTGGTTACCGCCGGACAGAGACCTGATCTGCGTTTTCTGGCTGGGAGTCTTTGTTCTCATGGCATTGATGCCCCACTCTGTCGATTCACTCATCAGTTTGTCACTGAGAAAAGGTCCCTTTTTATATTTGGGAAGACTGGATATCGTTGTATTCGCCTGAATATCACGAATCCCGAAAATACCCGTGGCACGCCTCTCCTCCGTCAGCATGGCAAATTTATTCGCCAGTGACTCTCTGGCATTCCGGTTCATCACCCGTTTGCCGTGCAGATAAATCTCGCCCTCTTTTCTCGTAGCAATGCCGAAAATATTTTCCAGAAGTTCCGTTCGTCCGGAACCGTCAAGTCCCGCCACACCGAGAACCTCTCCTGCCCTCGCCTCAAAAGTAACATCTCTCAGCAGAGAATACTGTGCCGTCAGATTCTTCACCTGCAAAATAGGCTCTCCAACCGCATTATCCTTCTCAGGATAACGGTTTGTCAGTTCACGCCCTACCATCAGACGAATGATCTCATTCATCGTCAGTTCCTTCGCAGGACGGGTTGCTACCCACTGCCCGTCACGCATGATCGTCACTTCATCCGATATCCGCAGAATTTCTTCCATCTTATGAGAAATGTAGATAATACCGCATCCACGGTCCCGAAGCATATTGATGATCCGGAACAGGTGCTCTACCTCTTCCTCGGTCAGAGAAGATGTGGGCTCATCAAAAACAATTACTTTGGAATGGAAAGATACCGCCTTGGCAATCTCTACCATCTGCCGCTGAGATACCGGCATCCTGCTCATGACCGTTCTGGGATCTACATGGACATCCAGTTCCTCAAAAACCTTTGTCGTGGCATCATACATTTTCTTTTCACTGGTCAGCGGACACCATTTTGAAATTTTCGGAAAACGCCCCAGCCACATATTATCCATTACATTTCGCTTCAGCGCCTGATTCAGTTCCTGGTGCACCATTGCCACACCATTTTCCAGAGCCTCCTTGGAGGTCCTGAAATTAATCTCCTGCCCCTCAAGATAAATGTGGCCGCTGTCTTTGTTATACACCCCGAACAGGCATTTCATCAGCGTTGACTTTCCGGCTCCGTTTTCCCCCATCAGAGCATGTACCGTACCTGCTTTCACGGTGAGGTTTACGTTGTCAAGCGCTTTTACACCGGGAAATTCTTTACAGATCCCTTCCATTCTCAGGAGCACATTTTTGTTGTCAGACGATGTTGTCTGTTTTTCCAAATCATCTCACCTCCGTTTTAAAAGCTGTTTTTCATTTGATAAAAGAGTCCGGGCTTGCCGGACTCTTTTTCTATGACCACACACACAATGTACGGCCACAAAATTTCTGACTTCTTGTCGGAAGATCCTGTTCCTTATTCACCTGTGTATGTAGCGTAAGGAATATTTACACGCCATGTTCCCACAACGTTATCTGCCTCAACATCCGCAAATTTGTCTGCGCCGCCCTGGAAGTTCTGAGCGATCTGAGCGATGGTATTTGCCATACCTTCCGCATCCTGCTTGATTGTACCGATCATGCTGCCTGCTGCAATAGCATCTTTCGCAGCGTCAGTAGCATCTACGCCGAATACCGGAATAACGGTAGCGCCTTCCTTGTTGTAGCCTGCATTCTGCAGAGCCGTAACGGAACCGATTGCCATTTCATCGTTGTTTGCGATAACAAGCTCGATCATGTTGTTGTTTGCTTCGCTGTACTGAGAAAGTGCTGTCTGCAGGTAATCCGTAGCTGCTGCTGCGGACCATGCGCCGCCCTGGTCTACCAGGTACTTATTGCTGTTTGCGCTGTCATAGAAAGAAAGTGCTTCCTTGCCTGCTGCTGTAAGGATAGCGTCCGCATCTTCAACACCGTACTGTGTACGAGCGTCAGCTTCCGCATTACCTTCCTGTCCCTTGAACATAACATAAGAGATCACGCCGTCGCCGTTCAAGTCAATCGTATCGTAATTCTCAAGAACATAATTACCGATCATTTCACCCTGCATGTGGCCTGCCATCTCATAATCCGTACCTACAAATACGGCATTGTCGTAAGTGGTAACCACTTCTTCGCTTACGGAACGGTTAAAGAAGATAACCGGAACGTTTGCTGCGGTTGCCTTTTCGATAATGTTCTTTGTTGTGTCGTCGGAACCCGTATCTACCTGGTTCACTACCAGAACTTTCGCACCCTGAGCGATTGCAGTATCAATCTGCTCTGTCTGGGTTGTCTGGCTGTTGTTGCTGTCGTAATCCTGATAAGCAACGCCTGCCGCATCAAAAGCTGCGTCCAGTGCGGAACGTACGCTGGAGATATAGGTATCACCGTAGGTGTAGTAGAATACTGCTACGGAACCGCCCTCTGCTGCCGGAGCTTCCGCTTCCTCAGCCGGAGCCTCTGCCTCTTCTGCCGGTGCTTCTTCAGCCGGAGCCTCTGTCTCTGCTGCTGCAGGAGCATCTTCTGCGCTGTTACCGCAAGCTACCAGGCTGGCAACTGTCATTGCGGCAACTAATAATAACGCAATTTTTTTCTTCATGGTTTTTCCTCCCTTTATTCTGCTCATTTTTGAGCGTTTTTTTTGTTTGAGCAGCATAAATATACAATGATTTGTACATTATGACCACTCATGAAACCATTATAGTGTAATTTATGACCGTTTTCAATAAGAAATTCTTTGATAATCTATAATTTTTTTCTATTTTTTGATCATTCTCCCAGATCACGTATCAATATCTCCTGAGGTGCCCAGTAATAAGTTCCATCCACCAGAGGATATTCCCGGGGAAGTTCCTCCCCCATGGCGCGGCTTGCCGCCAGTTCCAAAATAGCATTGGCATAGGTCTCTTTATTCGCGGACACCGTACCTAAGAGCCGGTCGCTCTCCACCGCCTCAATCCCCGGCGTGGTACCGTCTATCCCCACCACATTCACTCCGGTGATTCCCGCCCGCTCCAACGCATCCACGGCGCCCAGCGCCATATCATCATTGTTGCTTACCACAAGCTCTATCTTATCCGGATAAGCACCGAGCCATTGTTCCATTAAGGCGGATGCCTGGCTCCGCTCCCAGTTGGCTATGCCGCCGGTGATCTTTTCGATGGGCACGCCTCCGTCTTTCAGCGTCCGAATCGACCATTCCGTGCGGATCAGAGAATCCTGGTGGCTGCTCTCTCCCTCCAGCAGCACATAACTGACCACCCCGTCATCATTCAGATCCACCGCAGACGGCTTCTCCCGATAGAGATCTACCACCATTTTTCCCTGATTGACCGCCGTCTCTTTCGCATCCAGCCCCACATAATAGAGCTGGTCCCAGCGGTTCATATCCTCCTCCACCGGCTGCCTGTTAAAAAATACCACCGGCACCTCCGCATTCATCGCCTTATCTATGATTACGGAAGCATCCATGCGGTCCACCGGATTGACGCACAGTACGTCACACCCCAGGGAAATAAATCTGTCCACCTGATTATTCTGGGTATTCTGGCTTCCCTTTGCGTCCTGAATGTCCAGCGTCACCTTGATCCCCTTCTCCCGCTCATATTCTTTTGCCTTTTCCTCCAGCTCATTTCGGATATTGTTGATAAAAATATCATCGCCTCTGTACAGACTGATCCCGATGCGGATGGAATTTTTCTTCTCTTCCTCCCCTGCTCCCTGACACCCCGTAAGGACCATACAGACGCCAAGCAGCACAGCCAGTATCTTTCCGCAGATAATACAACCGTTATTACCTCTATTCCATAGGAAACAGCATTTTCTCATATTTCGGTTCCCTCAAATCTTTTTTCTCTATATAATAAGCATCCATCACCAGAGGCTCTCCGGTTCCTGATCTCTCCAGCTCCTCTATTGCCCTGCGCACACTGAAATACCCTCTGCTGAATTCATCCGTCACACAGATTCCCGTGACCACACCGCCATCCAGATCATCCAGAATTGCCGGTGTATTTCCACGTCCGAAAAGTCCCTGCACGCAGCCGGGCTGCACAATATCCTTCTCCAGAATATCCGCCGCCCCGGTCAGGGCTTCCGGGCTTCCGGCCAGGATTGCCGCCTTTCCCCCGGGCTGAGCCTCCAGTATTTCCCTGTAGCCTTCCTCCCCATCCGGCCGTACTCTCCAAAAACGAAAACCGCCCTCTTCCAATACGCTTTCCGCTCCTTCCAGAAAGCTCCGGGTTGCCATATCTTTCTCATGCTCATCAGCCAGTATGAATACCGGACAATCTGCGGGAATACGCTTTTTCATCTCTTCCGCAAGCCTCTCCCCCATCTGCCGGTAATCGACAACAATCATACCGTCCGCCTTTTCATCCGCTCCTCCCGTACCAAGGAGCACTATCGGCGCATTCCCCTGTTTACCGGATACCGCCGCCATCACCTTTTCATCCACAGGAGCCACTATCAACGCATCTGCGCCGTCCTGCTGCTCCCGATGAATCAGATCAATCTGCTGCCCTGCATGCAGTTCCTCATAAAGCGTGATAAAACGCACATCCGCGTTGCATTCCACCGCAGCCTGGTCCATTCCCTTGCGGAAATTTCCATAATTATCATCTCCGGCAGCCTCGATGATCACCGCCACCTGATAAATCTCATTCTCCGGCTCTCTGATAATCAGGTCCGTAGAGCACATCAAAAATAATATTACCAGAAATATCATGTAGAGAGCCGCCAGTATTTTACCCCTTTTTCCGATCATGTCCGCTCCTTCTCCATGGTTTCCGTATATATTTCCGCAGGCAGATGACAGCGGATCGCAGTCCCCTCATCCGGTTCGGACCAGATCTCAAGACCGTAATCCTCCCCGAAATACAATCTGATCCGTTCGTTCACATTTTTAACGCCGATCCCCGAACCTCTGCGGGAGGATACATGCGTCTTTTCACTGAGCAGGCTCTCCACCTGTTCCTGCGTCATGCCAAGGCCGTTATCCCGTATCTCAAAAAGCAGGTTGTTCCCCTCCCTGCGCACCTCTATATGAATCTCGCCATCTCCGTCCATAAACTCCATGCCATGATAAATAGCATTTTCCACAAGAGGCTGCATCATCAATTTCAGGCAGGCCAGATCCTTCACTTCCTCCTCCGCATGAATCTCATACAGAAACTTGTTTTTAAACCGCATCTGCTGGATCGTCAAATAATTGCGGACGTGTTCCAGCTCATCGCGTACCGGAATAATACTCTTCCCCCTGCTGAGACTGATCCTGAAAAATCTTGCCAGCGCCGTCACCACCTTGACCGCCTCCTGCTTCTGCTCATTCTCAATCATCCATACGATAATATCCAGTGTATTATATAGAAAGTGCGGATTAATCTGGGACTGCAGGGTATCAAACTCACTCCTTCTCTTTGATTCATGTTCCATCACAATATCCTGCATCAGCGTTTTAATCCGCTTTGCCATATCTCCGATGGAACGCCCCAGGTGCTGAATCTCGTAGGAACCGCCGGTATAAACTTCCGTATCCAGCTCTCCCTCTTCTATTGCATTGACGGATTTCTCCAGTTTCTGAATGGGATTTGTGATACGGGAAGAGATAAACGCGTTGATCAGCACCAGCGCAAACAGAAAAGACGCCGCAACAAATGCCACAAACAGCCTCATTTTCAGATTGCTCAAAGACAGCCCTTTCTCCGGCGTAACGCTCAAAAGCTTCCATCCCGTATACCCCACCGATTTAACGCTCACATTGCGCCGCTCCCCTTCATACTTCTCCTGATAGCTTCCGTCTCTGTATTCCAGCGCAGCCGATATATTTTCTTTCATCTGTCCCGTTTCGATAAGCTGCATCTTCGGATGATAAATCAGCTCACCGCCGCTGTCTATCATGTACAGATACCCCTGATTGCCCAGTGAAATATCCTCCAGAATCTGCTGAAGACTGCTGTAGCGGATATCAATCAGCAGAATCCCCTGCTCCGTAGAGGTGCCGTGGGTAATCTCCACGGCCCTCGTCAGAGTAATCACCCATCTGTACTGCTGTTCGCTGTTATCAAAAATATACTGTACATGAGGCGTTGTAAAATGCAGATTATCCGTTCTCTCCAGCGTATCGCCAAACCACTCTTCCTCCGTTACATCCAGTCCTGTTTTCAGCCGTGCCGCCGGCACCGCCTCCAACAGTTCTCCCTCCCTTGACAAAAGGGCGATGTTGGCTATGCTGTCTTTGTTGTTATCATACAGAAGCGTGATCTGGTCGTGAATATCCTCCGCAGACAAATCCGCGTTTTTTATCACACCGTAATACAGGCTGTCGGACAGTTTCATAATCGTTCGGAGATAGGAATCCACGGACCGGTTCACCTGGCTTAACACCGCCTGGCTTTCCTCCTGTACCACCGCGGCAAGCTGCCTTGACATCTGCACATAAAGCGCCTCACCACTGAGCAGCATCGCTATCAGGGCGCTGACCGTAAAATAAATAAATATCGTATACCGGATACTGATCCTTTTCCGGAACCCGCCCCAAGTTCTTTTACCCATTTCCTTTGGTTCCCCTGTATTTTGTGGGCGACACCCCGTACCGTTTTTTGAATACATAGCTGAAATAATTCTGTTCCTGATAGCCCACCTTCTCGGCAATCTTATACGTCTTATCATCCGTCTTTTCCAGAAGTTCCTCCGCTTTCTGCAGGCGTACTTCCGTCAGATAATTGATATAGGTCTGCCCTGTCTCTTTTTTAAACACCGTGGAAAAATAAGCCGGGCTCATATGCAGATGCCGGCAGAGCATGTCCACGGAAAGTTCCGGATCAGAATAGTTTTCCTGGATATATGATTTCGCCTCCAGAATCACTTTTCTTGTGGTATTATCCCGCTCCCGGTTCAGCGCTTCGTTCATACGGCATGCCACGGGAATCAGTTCCTCCGCAAAGGTCTCTTTCCGGCAAATTCCCTGCATGATATCCGCATAGCGCTCCTCGGAGTCAAACATCTCTTCTATGTTCAGATCATACTGCTGCATCAACCTGATCAGACAGTTCACAATGGTCAGCATATAGACCTGGTACTGGCTGGCATGGACTTTTGCATCCTCCATGCGGGCGGTCAGTTCCTGAAACACCTCCATGATCATATCCCCGGTTCCAAACTTGATAGCCGCCGTCAGTTCCGCCTCCTCCTTGACGTCAAACTGCAGCTTTCCGCGGCTCACAGGCTCCACATCATTGATATAGATTACCCTGCCGCCGCCGACAATTGCCCGATATCCCAGCGCATCCACCGCACTCTGGTACGAACGGCCAATCTCCTGCAGCGTATCGCAACTGTGTCCCACACCCGCCGTGATCGTCACCCCCAGCATACGTCTGCTTTCCTTACAGATATCATTCAGCAGATTGATCAGTCCTGTCTCGGCATTGTTTTCATCCACCGCCGCTATCAGCGTAATTCCTTCCGCGGAATTAAACGCCGCAAAACGCCCGTAAGTTTTTAGATGATCCTCCGCAAGCTGCCGCACGGATATCGGAATCAGTTCCTGATGCCGGAAAAATTCCTGTTCCTCCGACTGTTCTATATGCTCCACATAAATCACCGCCGCCAGCCATCTGCGGGCATCGAGAATGTCGATTCCATACTCTCTGAGTTTCGGCACCATCCCCGAAACATCCGCGCCGCGCCCTACCAGATCATTTAAAAACAGCTCTCTCAACATCGGCAGGCTGTTCTCATAGCTCTCCTGCAGCGCACTGATATTGCGGCGCTGTTCTATCTCTTCATCCAGGCTGATCCTCACTCTGGTTAAAATCTCTGACAGTTCCTCCCCATTGACCGGTTTCAGAATGTACTCCGTCACCCTGTACTTGATCGCCTGTTTTGCGTACTCAAAATCATCATAACCGGAAAAGATAAGGATTTTGATAAAAGGATATTTCTCGCGGATCTTCGCAACCAGTGTCAATCCGTCCATATATGGCATACGGATATCCGTCATAACCACATCCGGCTCCAGCATCTCCAGTTTTTCCAGGGCATCCTCGCCGTTTTCGGCATCCCCCGCCACCGTAAAGCCGAGCTGTTCCCAGTCCATCTTGCGGATCATCGCCTTGCGGACTTCCTCCTCGTCATCCACCAGCATAATGCGATATAAACTCATCCGAAATCCCCTCCCTTCGTTATGTCTCTATCATACCCATTATTCAGATTTTATCACGCATATCCGAAATAAACAAGCTGTCGTGATGCCCGAATGTTCTCCCACGAAAAAAGGCGGACACGGCCGCCATTTTCGTTTTTCTCTATTCCAAACATGCTTTTTCCAACACTGCCCCTTCCACTTCCTTCACCATGAAAATGAAATCTGCTGCTCTCATATAATTATCCTGACGCTTCCTCTCTCTACAAATTGTGTGGAGACTTCAATCTTTACACCGGCCCCCGCTTTATCCTTTATCATATCGATAAGCCTTCTTGTCGCAATACGTCCCATCTCCTGCTTCGGCACACGGAGCGTTGTCAGCGGCGGAGAAGAAATCGCCGAAAAAGGCAAGTCGTCAAAACCAATAACCGAGACATCCTCCGGTATTCTGACTCCGTACTCATCCATTGCTTTCATCGCACCCAGTGCAATCATATCATTGTCCGCAATGAATGCCGTCGGAAGCTTTATTTCTGTTCCAAGATACCTTTTCATATCCGCATACGCCGTATCCATTGTAGTTCCCAGCTCAAGCGTATATTCCCCGTGTACAGGCAGTCCTGCTTTCTGCATCCCCGTAACATAGCCCACACCCCGATCCTTAAAAGGAACAATCCTGAATCTTCCTTTCAGATAACCAATCTCTTTATGTCCTTTTCGGATCAGATATTCTATGGCATATCTCACAGAATCCTCATTGTTGATCTGCAACGCATCAAACGTCATTTCACCATTCCAGTAATCGATCACAATGAAAGGTGTTGTAATCCCCCGCAGAAGCTCCGTATCACTGTCAATCATCTCTGTTCCGAGCATAATAATCGCAGCAGACTTGTCGTTCAGCAGTGCCCTCACCTGTTCCTCATAATCTTCGTCGCGCATGTCCAGAGTACACATGATCATATCCATTCCGCTGTCCCGGCATTCCTGCTCTATCCCCGTCAGCATCAACGGAAAAAAGGGGGTATCTTCCACTATGCTGCCATCTCTTTTAAAAGTCACAAATTTCACTTTCGTAATGCGGCTCTCCTCAAAATAGCCCAGCTCATAAGCAACTTTTAATACCTTGGCAGCCGTATTTGCATTTACGCCTTTTTTATAGTTCAGTGCATTGGATACCGTCGCAGTGGAAACTCCTGTTATCTCACTGATCTGCTTCATATTTACTTTCATACGCGCTCTTACCTTCTGCCTTTTAATTTGTCATAACCATCCGAACCGCCTCTTTCCAGCCTGCATAAAGACCTTCGCATTGTTCTCTGTCTAATTCACTTTTATAACTTTTTCTGTTCATTTTGTCAAATATTTTTTCATCATAAATTCCAAGCGACAATCCTGCCGCATAGGCGGCGCCAATCCCGGAGAGTTCTTCTGCCTCCGGTACCCGCACCGGAATCCCCAGCATATCGCTCTGAAACTGCATCAGGTACATATTTTTTGTAGGTCCGCCATCCACCCTGAGTTCTCCAATCTCAATGCCGCTTGCCTGATGCATTGCCCTCACGATATCCGTAATCTGATAAACAATGCTGTCAAGCGCCGCTTTTACAATCTCCGCCTTCCCCGTTGTTCTTGTAATGCCACAGATTATCGCTTTCGCCTCACTGTCCCAATATGGCGCTCCCAGTCCCGAAAAAGCCGGCACAAGATAAGTCCGGTCCCCTTTTCCGGCTTTCCGCGCCAGTTCTTCGCTCTCCGCCGCGGAAGAAATTAATCCAACTTCATCTTTCAGCCAGGTGATCACGGCTCCCGTATAATTAATGTTGCCTTCCAGCACATAATTCACTTTTCCCCCCATGGACCAGGCCAGAGAAGTTACCACGCCCAGATCCGTAAACACCGGTTTTTCTCCGATATTCATCATAATGGAAGAGCCGGTGCCATAAGTTGCCTTTATCATCCCCCTCCCAAGGCAGCCCTGCCCAAAGAGTGCTCCATGGGAGTCTCCCAACACTCCTCTGATTGGTATCGGTTTATCCAAAAAACCCTCAAAATCCGTGACACCATAATCTCCATCGGAATCCGTCACTTCCGCCATGCAGGATTCGTCAATGCCGAACAGATCCAGAAGTTCTTTATCCCACGACAATGTTCTGATATTAAACAACTGTGTTCTGGACGCGTTTGAATAATCCGTCCTAAAATCCCGGCCTTTTGTCAGTCGGTATACCAAAAAGCTGTCTATTGTACCGCAGGCAATCTCCCCTTTTTCCGCTTTCTCTTTTACGCCCGCCACATTCCGGAATATCCAGGCCAGTTTCGCCGCCGAAAAATAGGGGGACAACTGCAGTCCTGAATACTTCTTCACTTTATCCGCAAAGCCCCGCTTTTCTATCTCCTCACAGATTGCCGCGCCTCTGGCGCACTGCCAGACAATGGCATTATATACCGGCTTCCCGCTCTCCTTTTCCCAACACGCCGCCGTCTCCCGCTGATTGCTGATACCAAGTACCGCAATATCCGCTTTGTTGATACCCGCTTTCTCCACCAGATTTTTTACTACCTGTATTGTATTACGATAAATCTCCTCCGGATCATGTTCCACCCAGCCGCGCTCATCCACTATTTGCGTATGAGGAAGGTCGCTTCTGCAAAGAAGCCCGCCTTCCTCATCAAATAGAAGAGCCTTCGTGCCCTGGGTGCTCTGATCGATCCCTAACACATATCTGCTCATGCCTGTATTCCTTCTCCCGTTTTTACTGTAATATTTCTTTCACCGTTTTCGCGATGCCCTGCGCATTCAGTCCATAATAATCAAAGACCTCTCCGGATGTCCCTGTTATAACGGGTGTGTCAGGAAGTGCCAGATTGACTACTTTTTTCGGACAGGATGCCCCTATCACCTGGCTTACCATGGCTCCGAGCCCGCCAAAAGGCGCATGCTCTTCCACCGTCACAACCGCTTTTACTTTTTCTGCCGCTTTCAAAATTCCCTCTTTATCCAAAGGCTTTACACAGTACATATCCAGAACCGTTGCACCGATACCCTGTTCTTTCAGCAGATTCGCCGCATCCACCGCAGGACGCACCATCTCCCCACAGGCAACGATCAGAACATCCGCCCCTTTTGCCACCGTGGTCGCTTTATCCATGATAAACGGACAGTCCTCTTCCGTATAGATATCCTCCACCGGATTTCTTCCCACCCGGATATACGACGGTTTCTCATCCTGCAGCAGCGCCCTTACCAGTTTCGCCGTCTGGAATCTGTCGCTGGGCAGATACACCCGCATATTGGGGATCGCTGCCATCGCCGCGATATCCTGAGCGGAATGATGGCTCATGCCCAGCGCACCATAGCTGACGCCGCCGCTGATACCTATCAGTGTTACATTGGTATTGGAATATGCGCAGTCCACTTTTGCCTGCTCGTAGCTTCTGGTGGACACGAAGCTTGCCGGAGATGCCGCAAAAGGCTTTTTACCACACTTTGCGAGTCCTGCCGCTACGCTCACCAGATTCTGTTCCGCAATGCCCATCTCAATAAATTGTTCCGGAAATGCCTTTGCAAAGGGCGCAAGGGACGCGCTCCCCCTGGAATCGCTGCACAGCACCACGATATTTTTATCCTCTTTTGCCTGTTCCATCAATACATCACAGATTGCCTGCCTGTTCGGTATCTTATTCATCTTACAGCGCCTCCTTTCTCTCGGCAAAGTCTTTGATGATCTGTTCATACTCTTCGGCACCCGGCACTTTATGATGCCATCCCGCCTTATCTTCCATCACCGCAGAGCCACACCCCTTTACCGTGTTGGCGATCACCACCGATGGCTTTCCTTTTATCGTCTTCGCCTCCTCATAAGCAGCCACAAGCTGATCGATATCATTGCCGTTCTTTACATCGATCACATGCCAACCGAAGCTTCGGAACCTCTCATGCAGGTCATCGTGCGCCATAACATCCTCGGTATTACCGGAAATCTGCAGCCGGTTTCTGTCCACCGTAGCGCAGAGATTATCCAGTTTATAGTGGGATGCCGCCATAGCGCCTTCCCACACGGAGCCTTCCGCCAGTTCCCCGTCTCCCATTACCGTGTAAACGCGATAATCTCTATGATCCATCTTGCCTGCCAGCGCCATACCCACACTCACCGGCAGTCCGTGTCCAAGGGAGCCGGAATTCATCTCAATCCCCGGCAGTTTATTATTGGGATGTCCGATATACTGAGAGCCGAATTTGCTGAACTTCTCAATGACTTCCTCAATAGGAAAAAACCCCTTTGCCGCCAGCACCGCATAGAGTGCTTCCACACAATGTCCCTTACTCATCACGAACAGATCCCTGTCAGGATCATCCTGATTCTCAGGGCTGATATTCATCACTCTGAAATACAGAGCGACCAGTGTGTCTATGACACTCATGTCGCCCCCAATATGTCCGCCTTTTCCCTCTACAATCATATCCACTACATTTTTCCTAAGGTCATAAGATAATGCTTTCAAATTTTCCATTTTTTTCCTCCGTTTCCGGTTCGTCAACCACTTATTCGCCCCGCAGATACGCTTTAATGTCCTCTTCAATGGGATCGTACAGGTCAGGCTTTACGCCGATATATTTGCATGCCTCATACAATACCGGCACCACATCCTTGTGAATTCCTACACAGTGATGAATATACGGACCTTCCACCACCTTCGCTTCCAGGCGTTTGATATTGTCCACTTCCACCCAGAGATATGTGCCCATGCCCTTTGGTCCGTCCACACCTTTCGCATTACCAAGAAGCAGAGAATATTCACCTTCATCACCATCGAAGCGCGCCAGTGTCACATCGCCGTGTTTTGCTTCCGCAGTAATCGCACCCGGATGTTCAAATGCCAGCGGGTAAGTAATCTGCGGCTTTTCCTTTGCGCAGGAGATAGGCCACGGACCACAATGCTGTAAAAGCTCTCCATTGGGAATATCCGGATGACGGATCGTCCAGTCCGCAAAAAAGCTTCTTGTTCCGTCCAAAGCCGCCGCCTCCACCATCAGCGCCGTAATTGCTCCATGGATATCCGTCTCACAAACCACAGGAATACCTTCCTCATTCAGCAGAGCGTTTGCCGCACAGGGCATAATACCGATCTCGCTCTGCAGTTGGTTCCAACACTGAATCGCCGCCGCCTGACAGCCATACTTTTTGATTAAGCTGCTCATAGCCACCTTCAGCGCCGCCACGTTTTCCAGTTCCTCGTCTTTTACCCTGATATCCATATTTTCACGGCAATAAGCCACAACTTCCGCCACTTTTTTACCTTCCGCCTTCGCCTTCTTCATTTCATCGGTCAGTTCGGGCATCGGAATCGGCGCCAGCTGGATATTGAATTTCTCCAGCAGTTCTCCCTCGTTACACATCGTAGACCAGAATTCAAAAGGTCTTGTGGAAATCTGCAGAATACGAATATTCCTGAATGTTTTCACCACACTGCATACCGCCATAAAGTCCCTTAAGCCACGCTCAAATACGGGATCATCCACACGGCAGTTAGTCATATAGGTAAACGGAACGCGAAATCTCCGAAGAACCTTGCCGGTCGCAAAAAGGCCGCACTGTGTATCCCGAAGGCGCACACCATTTGGCTCCGGTCTCTCATCAAGAGGTCCCCACAGAAGTACCGGTACTCCGAGATCTTTCGCCAGCCTTGCGCACTCAAATTCCGTGCCGAAATTCGCATGAGGAAGAAACAGGCCGTCTACCTTCTCCGCTTTAAATTTCTCTGCAATTTTAATCCTGTCATCGTCATTATAAAGCAGCCCTTCGGAATTGATATCTGTAATATCCACAAAGTCCACTCCCAGTTCTTTTAATTTTTCAGCGATGATGCCTCTGTATTTAATCGCATCCGGTGCGCTGAAAATGCTTCTTCTTGTCGGTGCATAACCCAGTTTAATATGTGCCATAGTTCATTCTCCATTTCCATTTTATTCAGAACCCCGCCCTGTCTTCATTATGCGGGGAATGCCACGCCCGCTCTCAATATAATATTGGGATAAGGTGTAAATTCTCCTGTCCTCACCGCAAATCTGCACGCCGCGGACATCTTTTTCAGTTCCACATGGGGGATCTTCTCCTCCTCCGCCTCCGGCAGCTTTTCATGGATGTAAGCAAGCAGTTCCGGATTTTTTTCGTCAATCTCTTCCGCGATCGCATATCCTTCGATCTCTGTCTCCTCCAGAATTGCATCCATTGTCTGTCTGAATGTGGGAACGCCGCCGCAGAGTACCAGATCCACAACCGGAACGCCCGCGGGGATCGGCATCCCCGCATCTCCCACCATAAACGTATCTTTATGTCCCAATGCCGCGATCAACCCGATAAGCTGCGCGTTTAAAATACCTGTTTTTTTCATTGCCGGCCTCCTGTTCCTGTTTTCACCGATCTTACTTGTTCTCGTTTCGTGCCTGAAGCGCCATCTTCGCCTGCAGGTTCCTCTGCGTCTGGTCTATAACCACCGCCAGAATAATAACAAGGCCGCGGATCACCTTCTGCCAGAATTCAGATACGCCGCACATTGTCATACCATCATTGATCACGCCAATTACGAACGCACCTACTACCGTGCCAAGGATTGTGCCGGAACCGCCTGCCATGGACGTACCGCCCAAAACAGTTGCCGCAATGGCATTCATCTCCCAGCCGTCACCGGATGCCGGATGTGCCGCAGAAAGCTGCGCCGTATTGATCATGCCTACCCAGGCCGCACAGAAACCGGAAATCATATACACAAGAATCTTAATCTTATCCGCCTTGATACCGGAGAGTCTTGCCGATTTTTCATTGCCTCCCACGCCCAACACATACCAGCCGAAAGGCATTTTCTTCAACAGGACAACGGAGATAACCGCAAGCGCCGCAAACACATATACACCTGCGGGAACACCGGCGATATTGCTGCCAAGAACCTTGAAGCCCGTGTTGCCGAGCCCTTCGTGACCTGCGATGTTCGGGAATGTAGCACCACCGGAACGCAGGTTCGCAAAGCCCCGGCATATATACATTGTCCCCAGCGTAGCAATAAAAGGAGCCACATTCAGTTTCGTGATGATCATGCCGTTGATCCATCCGATCAGAGCTCCGATAATCAGCATAAACAATATGATCATAGGAACGCTGAAGTAGAGCGTTACTCCCGCAAACTTCAATGTCAGCCCCTCCTGGATCAGACCACCGGCAAGCATACCGATCAGACCGACCACGGAACCTACAGACAGATCAATTCCGCCTGTAATAATGACAAATGTCATACCAAGAGCCAGAATACCGTACAATGCCACATGTTTCGCTATCATGGTCATCGTGGACGGATCCAGAAAGTTATCTTTTACGATGCTGAAAAACACCACAAGTATGATCAGAACAATAAAGGTACGTCCTTTCAATATTGTCATCAGCATCTGATTGGAATTCATTTTCTTTGTTTTCATATTTACACCCATCTGCGCGTTGCGACGCGCGCCCTAATCGATTGTTGAATACGCATTTTTATTCAACTTTTCCCTCTCTTCATTTTACGCATGCGCTCCGGTACCAAGTCCGGCATAGGATGCCCGCACCAGTGCATCCTCATTTATCTCGCTTCCCTGCAGTTCCCCCGTGCATTTACCGTTCGATAAAATATAGATCCTGTCCGCGATCGCCATAATCTCTTTTAATTCGGATGAAATGACAATGATGGATAAACCGCGTTCCGCATACTCATGAATAATCTCAAATACTTCTGTCTTTGCGCCGATATCAATTCCCCTGGAAGGTTCATCCAGAAGCAGTATCGTCGGATCAGTCAGAATCCCTTTTCCGATGACAACCTTCTGCTGGTTTCCGCCTGACAACGACAGAATCGGGAGCTTCTTATCCGCCACTTTGATATGTATATCCTGAATCTGTTCATCGACCGCTTTTTCCTCTTCCTTATTATTCAGAAAGATTCCCTTTACATATTTTTTCATGGATGCAATGGAGGTATTTTTACAGATATCCAGCGTCTGTATCAATCCCTGTCTCTGTCTGTCCTCCGGCACAAGGGCAAACCCGTTTTGAATCTGATCCGAAATGCTTTTGATCCTGATTGGTTTCCCCTGATAAACCACTTCTCCCCTGTGTTCGGGATGCATGCCCATCAGACACTCAAACAGTTCGCTCCGCCCCGCTCCCAACAATCCATAAATTCCCAGAATCTCTCCTTTTTTCAGATACATATTTACTTTTTCAAGCAGATAACCGCCGCCTTTTTTCTGGAGTGTCAGGTCTTTGATCTCCAATATCTTTTCCGCTTTGTCCAGATCAATACTTCTCTCAAATCTGTGATACTGGGTATTTTTTCCGACCATATTTTCTACAATCCAGCTTAGCTCGATGTCCTTGATATCCGCATCCGCCACATACTTTCCGTCCCGCAGTATCGTCACATGGTCACCAATCTCCATGATCTCTTCCAGACGATGGGAGATATACACAATAGAAATACCATCTGCCAGCAGTTCACGCATGATCTTAAACAGTACGTTCACTTCTGCGGCAGACAAAGATGAGGTAGGTTCATCCATAATAAGTACTTTCAGGTCATCCTGAATCAGATTTCTGGCAATTTCCACCATCTGCTGCTGACCTACCCTCAAATCTCCCACCAATGTCTCCGGCGGAATCTCATGTTCCAGGCGTTCCAGAATTTTTTTTGCCCCTTCCACATGAGACTTATCATCAAGAAACAGTCCTTTTTTATGTTCGTGATTCATAAAGATATTCTGATATACGGTCATGTTCGGAAACAGGCTCAACTCCTGATGAATGATCCCGATCCCCTTTTCTCTTGCCGCAGTCGTATCTTTAAAAAACACTTCTTCCCCGCCCATATACATTTTTCCATTGGAGGGCTGCTCGATGCCCGCAATCATTTTCATAAGTGTAGATTTACCGGCACCGTTTTCCCCGATCAGCACATTGACCTTTCCCTTCAGCAGGTCAAACGAAACGCCATCCAGCGCCTTTGTTCCGGGGTATATTTTATCTATTTTTTCACAGTGGAGAACAACATTTGGATTATCAAACATAATGCTCCTCCTTTTTATTCAATCGTCATGGACACAGGCGTTATTACAACTTTTCCGGTGCTCTCTGCTGCCGCCCCGACAAAAGTAACCGTCTTTCCGGCCACACTCTCATCGATCCCGAGAGGCGCCACCACCTGTGTATCGGCCTCCGCATTCAGCGCTTTTGCATACTGAGACCACTCCGTCTGGTTCGTAAAATCCTGAAATCCCTTCAGCGTCTGCGTATCCCGAAGAGCTGTGCCTGAGTAAACGCCGCCCGCCTGTATCTGCACTTCTCCGTCATATCCGTCTATCTCTACCAACAGATAGTGCTTTGGTGTATCCGTATTAAATTCCACTATTTTTGCACTGCCCGTCACAGCCGTGCCTTCCCCTGCACCCGCGCCAAGTGCCTGTGCCGCATCGGTTGCATTTGTTGTCAATTCCTCTACTACGGCAGTCCAGTCGTTGCTGGATTCCGCACTGGAGTCAAATGCCTCCTCCCCCGTAAAAGAACTCTCCTGTCCGATCGGCACCACCGTAACCATCCCACAGGCCGTCATGCTCATCGCCATCATCACTGCTGTCACAATAAGAATCAGTTTTTTCTTCATATTCCTTCTCCTGTTATCCCGTTTTAGAAAAAAGGGACGACCTGCTTTGTGCCGCCCCTTCTTCTGCTCTTAAGCTCGCTACGTGAACCTTCTCTAACTTCGTTCGAGAAGTAGCGCTCGCTTTATTCCGTATAAACAAATGCGGATAATTTGTCTACGTTGTCTGCTGTGATCGCTACACAGGGGATCAACTGTTTTTCTTCTGCAGGCGCCGTACCTTTCAGATAAGCGTCCGCCTGCTCTACAGCCATCTCTGTGATCAGGGCGATCTGCTGAAGTGCCGTACCAACCATGTTGCCGGACTTAATGTAGTTCGCCGCGTCATCGGAACCGTCTACACCGATAATCTTGATATCATCACGTCCTGCATCAATACATGCCTGAACCGCACCGCACGCCATTGTGTCGTTACCGCAGATGATACCTGTAATCTCAGGATTGGACTGAAGGATCGCTTCCGCCTTTTCGTAACCCTGTGTCTGATCCCAGTTAGCGGACTGCTGTGCCACCATCTCCATATCAGGATACTCATCAATCACAGAATGGAAATTCTCAGAACGCACCTGGCAGTTTGTGTCAGATTCGAGACCAAGCAGTTCCGCGTATTTCCCTTCATAACCCATCGCCTCAACCCATGCCTCCGCGATAGCCGCCGCACCCTGTGCGTTATCCGCAACAAGCTGCGCAACCGCAAGACCGGACTGATTAATCTCACGATCTACCAGGAATGTGGGAATCCCTGCATCATACGCTTTTTGAATCGCTTCTATGGAAGCGTCCGCACCTGCGTTATCACAGATGATTGCCGCTGCACCGTCTGCAACTGCCGCCTCAAACATCTCAAGCTGTGTTGCCGCATCATCGTCATGTGAGAAACATTTTACTTCATAGCCCAGTTCCGTTCCCTTCGCCGTAGCAATATCCTGTACTGTCTTAAAATAAACATTGGATGTAGATGGTGTGATGCAGTAAATAATATTGCTGCCGCCGCCCGGGAGCAGTTCGCCGGATGTCTCCGCCGCAGGAGTTTCCTCTTCTGCGGGTGCCGCCTCTTCCGCAGGAGCTTCTTCCTCTGCGGGCGTCTCCTCCGCAGGAGCCTCGGTTTCTGCCGGAGCTGCCGTCTCATCTGCCGCGCCACAGCCTGCGAGCGTTGCAGCAACCATTGCCGCACTCAGTAACATTGCTAAAACTTTCCTCTTCATAATGCTTTAAATCCTCCTTATGAAATTATTTAGGCAATCTTTCGACTGCTTGTTTTTGTAAATATAATTATAAATATTTAGTTAATTATTTCAATAGTTTTCATATGAAAAAATTATTTTTGTCGTTTTAGACATTTTTTTCTCTTATTTTTTGTATAATATCCACAACAAAAAAATATTTTTTGCACCTTTCACTACTTCTTTCTTTTTTTAGCGCAAATATATATGTTATTTTACATCTAAATATTTATATTCATATTCACATCAAACTTATTCTTCATTTTTATATTTTTAAGAACACAAAAACAGGGCATATAGATCACACACAGTTTCTATATGCCCTAATGCTACTATTATATTGGATTTTGATTGACAGACCGGCTGTACTAAATCATATAACCATGTCCGCTTTTCATAAACAATTTCTTATCCGTACTTCCGTTCTCTCAAACAAAAAGGACCGTCGAAATCCCAAAGGTTTTCCGGCAGCCCTTCTCTCCTGTTTTAAACAGCACACAACTTAAAATTTCCTAAATAAAGAAGCTTCCCGTATGTTCGCCGTTGATAACATAGTAAGCCTGGTTCTCCTCGGGCTTCACATAAAGCTCCACGCTCTTAAAATCGGAAGCTTTCTGCTTCAGGTCAAATTTCCATACATCTTTTGCGATAGCCACCAGTTCCTCCGTGGTATAGGATTTGCCGGAGAACTGAATGCTGACTGTTGCCGTAGCTTCCTTCTTTTCCGTTGTTTTCTTTGATGCTGCCTTTGCCGCTGTTTTCTTCACAGCCGTTTTTGCTTTCTCTGCCGCCTTTACGGTTTCCTTCTTTACTGCCTTTGCTGCAGGCGCCGCTGCTTCCTTTACCGCCTTTGCCGCGGGTGCTGCCGCTTCCGCCGCCTTCTTCACTGTATCTTTTGCTGTCTCTTTCAATGCTGTCTTTCTCGGTGCTGTCGTCTTCTTTGTCTCTTCCATAATTAACCTCATTCCTGCGCCATTACTTTTATAAATAAGCGTCCTGTGCTAACGGCGCACAGGCACAGATCGCTGCTCAAAATTTTCACACCGTTCTCAGTCTATACCCATATATACTATTTGTCAACGCTATTTTACCGCAAAATACAGTAAAACCACCGCTCCGAGAAGTATTCTGTACCATCCGAACACTTTAAAGTCATGTTTTCTGATATAGCCCATCAAAAAACGGATCACCAGCATCGATACGATAAACGCAACCACCATGCCCACTACCAGAAGTACCAGTTCCGTCCCCGTAAAAGCGAGTCCGAATTTCAGAACCTTCAAAAGGCTTGCGCCGAACATCACCGGAATCGCAAGGAAAAATGTAAATTCCGCCGCCACGGTCCTTGATACCCCGATCAGCAACGCCCCTACGATCGTTGCGCCCGAGCGGGAAGTCCCCGGGAAAACTGCCGCGATCAGCTGAAATACGCCGATCAGTGCCGCCGTCCGGAACGTAATATCTTTCAGCTTCGTGATCCTGGGCGTCATATCTTTATTTCTGTTTTCTATGATAATAAACGCAATACCGAACACGATCAGCGCAATCGCCACACACCAGGGATGATAAAACAACTCATCCAGTTTATCATCAAACAGCACACCCACGATCGCCGCCGGCACACACGCCACCACAATTTTCAGCCACATCATGATGATATCCGTTTTCACATAAAATCTTCCGCTTTTTTTCTTTCTGCCAAAAGGCCATATCTTTTTCCAGAACAGGATCACCACCGCCATAATAGCGCCCAACTGAATAACCACCAGAAACAGACTCCAGAATTCTTCCGATACGTTCATCTTCACAAATTCTTCCACCAGAATCATATGCCCCGTACTGCTGATCGGAAGCCACTCCGTAATTCCTTCTACAATGCCGAACAGTACGGCTTTTAAAATATCTAACATCTTTGCTCCTTTCACCCCTGCTGCCTGTATTTATCTTATCGATATTCCTGCTTCACAAATTTTCTCAATGCCTCTAAAGAACGTTCCACCTTTTCCGTATCAATGCAGTACGCCATCCGGAAAAAGCCGGGGCAGCCGAAGCTGTCGCTGGGCACCAGGATCAGGTCATACTTTAACGCCCTGTTGCAGAATGCCACGGCATCCTCCTCCAGTGCCTTCGGGAAAATATAGAAGGTTCCGCCGGGTTTTGTGCAGGAAAAACCAAGGTCTTTCAGTTCCTGATACAAAATCTTCATATTCGTCTCATAGACGGACAGATCAGCCGTCATATCAATTGTCTCCGCCACCGCAAGCTGGAAGATCGAGGAGGGGCAATTGTGCCCTGTTCCTCTGGATATCTGTCCGCACATCTCCACCAGCGTCGCCGCCTCCGGACACGCCGGATTTACCGCCACATAACCGATACGTTCCCCGGGAAGGGAGAGGGACTTGGAGAAAGAATAACAGGTCAGCGTGTCATCATAATATTTTGCCACATAAGGGGCATCCACGCCTTCAAACAAAATCTCACGGTAAGGTTCATCGGAGATCAGATAGATCCGATGTCCATATTCATCCGATTTTTCCTTCAGGATCTTTGCAAGCCGCCGGATCGTCTCCGTAGAATACACCGCGCCGGAAGGATTATTCGGCGTATTGATCAGTACCGCCATCACCTTTTCGGTCAGCATCTTATCAAACGCTTCAAAATGAATCTGAAAGTTCTCCGTATCCGCCGGAACTACCTGAAGCTTTGCCCCGGTCAGATTGATGTAGGGAGCATACTCAGGAAAATACGGTGCAAAAGTCAGCACCTCATCGCCCGGTTCCGTCACACAGCGCACCGCATGGGCAATGGCGCCCGCCGCGCCGGAAGTCGGGAAAATATGTTCCGCCCGATAGGGCAGGCCGAAACGCCGCTCAAGGGACGCCGCAATCTTTGCCTTCACCGAAGGTATCCCGAGACTTGGACTGTAGCCGTGCAGCTCCATCGGATTTTTCTCCCGCAGCAGCCGGATCATCACATCCGTAAACTCCTGCGGCACAGGCACCGACGGATTTCCCAGACTGTAGTCAAATACATTCTCATACCCGATCTCCTTTCCCCTTGCCGTCGCAAACTCCGAAAGGGACCGGATCACCGATTTGTTACCCAGCATATCTTTATATTTTTGTACCAGCATATTATATTCCTTTCCGTTATCAATTATGAATCTCCATCCTCACGGACACCGCCCGATAACCTCTTTGTCATATCACCAAATCTTATCATCCGCGGCACCGGCCGGGGCATTCTCCCGCTCTTTCCAGGCGGCAAAGATCACAAGGCAGACCGCGAACGCGGCAAAAACAGGCATATCCCCGTCGTAATGGCGCAAAAACGTCAGTTTCCCGCAGATCCGGGAAACTGCCCAGAGCAGGAGCGCCGCCGAGGCAAGCATCTTTTCCGGCAGGCATCTCCCCTTTTTCAGCAGCACAAGCCACAGCACACCCAAAAGCGGTATACACCGCGTAACGGTATATAATACTTCCCCAAGACCTGTCCGCTGCGCTTCTATATAATAGAAGAACTGATTCTGCAAAAAGTTTTGTTCCGTATATAAAAATCCGTGCAGGCTGTCAAAAAACAAAAATGACACACATGTCAACCCTAAAATACCTGCTGCCATTTTTACTGCCGCGCTGTCTTTGTCTGACAATGACACACATGTCACAAAAAAACCGACTACGGCTCCCAGCTTTCCCATCAGGCAGAACTTCTCCGCCGCCTGCAGCCCTCCCATGGTAATCTCCTGCAGATACAGCCCATATCCGATCTCCGCCAGGCAGATACCGGCAAGCACCGCTATCAGGGGAAGCCCATATTTTTTCTTCCGAAGCTTTTCATCCGTCACGGCAAGATAAAGGCAGATACCGGAGACAATGATACACGCCGTCTGAAAGCATAAAATATACAGATACATCCCCGCTTACTCCTCTCCGGCATAGAACAGCGCGCAGTCCACCGCTCTCTTCCATCCCTTCAGCAGCCTTTTCCGCTCTTCTTCCGCCATGGTCGGCCAGAAACTGGTATCCTTCTGCCAGTTCTCCTTCAGTTCCTGCCTGTTTTTCCAGTATCCCACAGCCAGCCCCGCCAGATAGGCGGCGCCCAATGCCGTAGTCTCGATACACCCCGGCCTGTCCACCCTCGTATCCACGATATCCGCCTGGAACCCCATCAAAAAGTCGTTGGCACTGGCACCGCCGTCTACTTTCAGGCTTTTTAACTTCACGCCCGCCTCTTCCTCCATGGCGCGCATCACATCCGCAGACTGATAGGCGATGGACTCAAGCGCCGCACGGACAAAATGTTCCCTGCCGCAGCCCCTTGTCAGCCCCACTACGGTACCCCTGGCATAGGGATTCCAGTACGGCGCCCCCAGCCCGGTAAAAGCCGGCACAATATATACGCCCGCCGCATCCGGCGCCTTTTTCGCATATTCTTCCGATTCCGAAGCGCTCCGAAATAGCTGCAGTTCATCCCGCAGCCACTGAATCAATGCCCCCGCCACAAAAACACTGCCCTCCAGCGCATATTCCACTCCTCCCGCCTCGCTTGCCGCGATTGTGGTCAGAAGCCCCCTTTGTGACAAAATCGGTTTCTTCCCCGTATTCA
This sequence comes from Lachnospiraceae bacterium, assembly GCA_022799355.1. GTDB lineage: Bacteria > Bacillota > Clostridia > Lachnospirales > Lachnospiraceae > 1XD8-76. The sequence goes on from JAAWOG010000004.1 coordinate 69,332, forward strand.
TCAGGATAAAACTGCCCGTCCCGTAGGTGTTTTTAACATCTCCCTCCTCAAAACAGCACTGCCCGAAGAGCGCTGCCTGCTGGTCTCCCGCCGCCCCTGCGATGGGAATCTCTCCCCCTACCAGGCGGCTGTCCGTATATCCGTAAATGCAGCTCGAAGGCTTCACCTCCGGCAGCATACACCCCGGCACGCCGAAATAAGAAAGCAGTTCCTCATCCCATGTCAGCGTATGGATATTGAACAGCATTGTCCGGGACGCATTGGTATAATCCGTCACATGAACCCGCCCTCCGGTCAGCTTCCAGATCAGCCAGGTATCTACCGTTCCGAATAAAAGCTTCCCTGCATCAGCCCTCTCTCTGGCGCCTTCCACATGATTCAGTATCCATTCTATTTTGCTGGCTGAAAAATACGCATCCGGTATCAGCCCGGTCTTTTCCCGTATCTTTTTATCAAAGCCTTCTTTTATCAGACGATCTATCCTCTCAGCCGTCCGGCGGCACTGCCATACAATCGCAGGATACACCGGCTCCCCGGTCTCTTTGTCCCAGACGATCGTTGTCTCCCTCTGATTTGTGATACCGATGCCCTCGATATCCTCCGCCTTCCCTCCGAGCCTGGCCATCGCCTCCGCCGCAACCGCAAGCTGAGTAGACCAGATCTCCATCGGATCGTGCTCCACCCACCCGGGATTCGGATAATATTGTGTAAATTCTTTCTGTGCCATGCTGCGGATATTGCCGCCCTTATCAAACAGTATACACCTGGAACTTGTGGTCCCCTGGTCCAGGGCAAGGATATATTTATTTTGATCTCTCATATGCAGCCTCCGGTTTCTTAATAGTTTACCATATTGTTCCACATTTCAACAACTCACTCTTTTAAATTTTTAGAAACTTTACAAATCCCGGTTTTTTCTTTATACTAGTCTTTCAGGGGGAATTTTGAAAGTATGCTTCGATTTTTCTATGTTATCTTATTAAATTGCTGGAAGGGGCCTTATATTATACCCATGATGCGTTACCGGGCGAACCGTCCTGCCAGATATACACTCGAAGAGCGCTATGCTTACGCGAAATGGGTAGTACATCAGATGCAGCACACGGGCAGGATCACCACCAAAGCCTACGGCCTGGAGAATCTGCCGGAAAAAAACGGTTATGTCCTGTATTCCAATCATCAGGGGAAGTATGACGCGCTGGGCATTGTGGATATGCACGAACGCCCCTGCAGCATCGTAATGGACGAAGCCCGTTCTCATGTCATGCTGACCGCTCAGTTTCTCGATCTTCTTGAGAGCAAGCGCCTTGTGCTTGGCGATATGAGACAGGGGCTTAAGATTATGAAAGAAATCACCCGCGAAATCAAAGAGGACCGCAAAAACTTCCTGATCTTTCCGGAAGGAGGTTACACGGATAACCACAATATGGTCTGTGAATTCAAGGGAGGTTCTTTTAAGTGTGCACAAAAAGCGAAAGCTCCCATCGTCCCCGTAGCCATCATCAACTCCTGGAAGGCATTTGAAGGCAAGGGGCTGAAACCCGTGGAAACACAGGTGCATTTTCTCCCCCCCTTATATTATGAAGAGTATGAAAATATGAGTACAAACGAGATCGCTGCAACCGTTCAGAACCGGATTCAGCAGGAAATTCTTGCGCATCTTTCCGGAAAAGATCTGGAGGATCTGCAAAAACAACTGGCCGCACGGGACCAGGCATAACATATATCCGTTCCAAAGGATTTTATAATTATCTTATCTTTTATTCATTGATTTATCACAAATTACAGGTATAATAGCAAATGTTACCAAAAATCAGGTACTTCACTTTCCTTTTTTAGCTGCATATATTTGACACAGGTTAACTATTTTTTCAGAAATGAGGCGATTTTATGTTCAAAACATTAGCTGCACAGGTGAAGCAGTATAAACTCCCTTCTCTTTTAACGCCCTTTTTCATGGCGCTGGAAGTTGTTGTGGATATCCTGCTTCCGAAAACAATGGGTTCCCTGATCGATAAGGGCATTCAGGCGGGGAGCCTGCCGGATATCTACCGCTATGGCGGATATATGCTTCTGCTTGCTTTTCTGGGACTGTTATTCGGCGTCCTTGCGGGAAAATACGCGGCCCAGGCATCCTCCGGTTTTGCCTGCAATGTGCGGGATGCCATGTATACCAATATCCAGAAGTTTTCCTTTTCCAATATCGATAAATTCAGCACCGCAGGTCTGGTCACCCGCCTGACCACGGATGTGACCAATCTACAGAACGCTTACCAGATGGTTATCCGTATGTGTTTCCGGGCGCCGCTGACGCTGATCTTCTCCCTGGTGATGGCTTTTTCCATCAGTTCCCGGCTGAGCATGGTCTTTGTTGTGGCGCTGGCAATTCTGGTCGTATTGCTGGGGCTTATTATTTCCAGAGCCATGAAATACTTTAATGAGGTCTTTGAGAAATATGACGATTTAAATGCCAGCATACAGGAAAACGTATCGGCGATCCGGGTTGTCAAAGCCTTTGTGCGGGAAGACCACGAAAACGAAAAGTTTAAGGAGGCTGCGGGCGGCATCTACAAAATGTTCGTAAAGGCGGAAAGCGTTGTGGCAAATAACGGCCCCGTGATGATGCTGGCAGTCTATTCCTGCATGTTATCCCTCTCCTGGCTGGCAGCCCGGATGATTACCGCCGGGGAACTGACCACCGGGGAGCTGACCACACTGTTTTCCTACGTAATGTCTATCCTGATGAGCCTGATGATGCTCTCGATGATCTTTGTGATGCTGACGCTTGCGGCGGCAAGCGCACGCCGTGTGGTGGAAGTGTTAAACGAAAAGCCGGATCTTTTAAGCCCCGAAAACGCCGTGACAAAAGTGGCGGACGGCAGCGTGGATTTTGAAAATGTGTTCTTCTCCTATCCCAGGGCAGCTAAAAATGCCCCGGCAGATGATTCCTCCGAGTCCGTTCTGAGCGATATTAACCTGCATATTCACGCCGGTGAGACCATCGGCATTATCGGCGGAACCGGTTCCGCAAAATCCAGTCTGGTGAACCTGATCAGCAGGCTTTATGATGTATCAAAAGGCTGCGTCAAAGTCGGCGGCAGGGATGTCCGCAGTTATGATCTGGATACGCTTCGAAATGAAGTCGCCGTAGTACTGCAGAAGAACGTGCTGTTTTCCGGTACGATCCTGGAGAATCTGCGCTGGGGCGACAAGGATGCCGCCGTCGAAGATTGTGTCCGTGTCTGCCGCCTCGCATGCGCAGACGAATTTATCAGCCGGTTTCCTGACGGATATGAAACTTATATTGAACAGGGGGGCACGAATGTATCCGGCGGCCAGAAACAGCGCCTGTGTATTGCCCGCGCCCTGTTGAAAAAGCCGAAAATACTTATCCTTGACGATTCCACCTCCGCGGTGGATACCGCCACGGATGCCCGTATCCGGCAGGCTTTCCGGGATGAAATCCCGGACACCACAAAATTTATTATTGCCCAGAGAATATCCAGCATTCAGGATGCCGACCGTATTATCGTTTTGGAAGACGGCGTAATAGACGGTTTTGACACCCATGAAAATCTGCTTGAAAACAATGCAATCTACCGCGAAGTTTACGAGAGCCAGACAAAAGGCGGCGGTGACTTCGATCAGAGAGGAGGTGCTCTGTAATGGCACAGGCAAGAACGGTACACGGTCCCGGCAGACGGGGCCCGCATGGCCCGAAGCCCAAACTGGAAAATACCGGGCTCTCATTGAAACGTCTTACAAAGTTCGTGATGGGAAGATATGCGCTTCCCGTTGTCATCGTATTGCTCTGCATTCTGGGTTCTTCCCTTGCCACCGTAAAGGGTACATTGTTTATCCAGGCATTGATCGATGACTATATCATGCCTATGATCGGCATAAGTTCACCGGATTTTGGTCCGCTGAAAAATGCGCTGCTGAGACTGGCATGTATCTACATTGCGGGGATTCTCTGTTCCTGGGCATACAATCAGATTATGGTGAGAGTCAGCCAGGGTGCTTTACATGACATTCGTGTCACCTTGTTTACAAAGATGGAATCCCTCCCGATCAGATACTTTGATACCCATCCCCATGGTGATATCATGTCCGTCTATACCAATGACGTGGATACTCTGCGGCAGCTCATCGGCATCAGCCTGCCTCAGCTTGCAGCCAGTATGATCACTCTGATCAGCGTATTTGTCAGCATGATCTATCTGAATATCCCGCTGACAATTGTCACTCTGTTTATGGTTGCCGTAATGATGCTTGTAACACGCAAAGTTGCCTCCCTCTCCGGACGGTACTTTATGGCACAGCAGCAGGATATCGGAAAAGTCAACGGTTATATCGAAGAAATGATGGAAGGACAGAAAGTCGTCAAGGTATTCTGTCATGAAGAAGAAAGTCTTGCCGGATTCCGAAAACTGAATGACAGCCTGCGGGATTCCGCCAACAACGCCAACAAATTTGCCAATATTCTGATGCCCCTCAGCGCCCAGCTCGGCCATGTCAGTTACGTGGTCTGCGCTATCACAGGCGCACTGCTTGCCATAAACGGCAATATGGGGCTCACCATCGGCACACTGATTTCTTTTCTGACGCTCAACAGGAACTTTAACCAGCCCATCGCCCAGGTCAGCCAGCAGCTCAATTCGGTTGTGATGGCGCTTGCCGGCGCCGACCGTATCTTTAAACTGATGGATGAGACGCCGGAAGTGGACGAAGGCTACGTAACTCTTGTCCGCGCAAAGAAAGACGCAGACGGAAATATACAGGAATGCAGGGAACGGACCGGTATGTGGGCATGGAAGCATCCCCACCAGGCGGATGGCACCATCACCTACACGGAACTCACCGGTGATGTTGTTTTTGACGATGTGGACTTCGGTTATACCGATGACAAGATCGTGCTCCATAATATTAAGATGTTCGCAACGCCGGGACAGAAAATCGCCTTTGTCGGCAGCACCGGTGCGGGTAAAACAACGATCACCAATCTGATCAACCGCTTTTATGATATTCAGGACGGAAAAATCCGCTATGACGGCATCAATATCAACAAGATCAAAAAGGATGACCTGCGCCGTTCCCTGGGGATCGTGTTGCAGGATACGCATTTATTCACCGGTACGGTCATGGAAAATATCCGCTACGGAAAACTCGATGCCACGGACGAAGACTGTATTGCCGCGGCAAAACTTGCCAATGCTCACGGCTTTATCAAGAGGCTTCCGAACGGCTACCAGACTCTTCTGACCGGGGACGGCGCCAACCTCTCCCAGGGACAGAGACAGCTTCTTGCCATCGCCAGAGCCGCCGTTGCCGATCCGCCGGTGCTGATCCTCGATGAAGCAACTTCCAGCATCGACACCAGAACCGAAATGCTGGTGCAGCGGGGCATGGATTCCCTGATGAAAGGGCGTACCACCTTTGTGATCGCCCACAGGCTCAGCACCGTCCGCAACAGTGACTGCATTATGGTACTCGAGCAGGGCAGGATTATCGAGCGTGGAAATCACGATGAGCTGATTGCGGAGAAAGGAAAATATTATCAGTTGTATACGGGGATGAAAGCGGAAGCGTAAATCAGGCTTTTTGCAGATTCATATCGGAAGTTCCATATGCCGGCCGCATTTATAATAGTGCTGCCGGCATATTCTAATACAGGACTTCCAGGCTCTCTTCCTCCCCTGCGCCATCCATCTTTCTCCAGACAATATGGCAGATCCCGTGCTCCTCCGCCGAAACATCGAACTCCTTATTTTCGGAGAAATCCTGCAGCATATAAGTCTCTCCTCCCGTCGGCGTCAGAAAGATCCGGCACTCTACTTTATCTTCCCCCAGGGCGGCAACCGTCATCTTTAAACCGGGAGAAACCTCCTCATCCTGCCGCTTTGTCCCATCTATCATAGTACAGTATAATCCATATACCCGCGGCTCTGCGCTTTCCAGTTTCTCCTGATAGGAACCATAAAAATACTCCGCATTTTCCTCCTCCGGCGCCGATACCACCTTATGGAAAAAATTTGTATACATCTCCGCACCGCTTGTATTCAGATGCCCGGCATCCATAAAATACTCCGGATGCTGAATCGGCAGATATTCCTCCTTCACCATATTAAAGTCATAATATGGCACATCATATTCCGCCGCCACACTCCGTATCCCCTCCGCGTAGCTGTCATAACTCTCCGTTGATAGCGGTTCCAGCTCATACATCGGAGCCGCACATAATACGATTGAAATCTCTTTCTTTTGGCAATACTCTATGATCTTCCGCAGGTATTTTTCAGCATCCTCCGTCAGATGCATTTCCTCCGGCCTGCGCTCTCTCACAAACAAAGGATTGGAAAATTCTTTTGCCGTCCTGTAATACCCTTTATCTTCGTATTCGGTCAGCCCATCCACATAGATATATTTTTTATAGTTTCCTGTTCTTTTATAAGTTACTCTGTCTTCTATCCAGTCCTTTTCCGTAAGATGCGCCCTGTACCGCACGTATGGGAAGGCCCCATCCATATAGTACTTCGATGGATTCATATGAAAGAATGCCTCCAGTTTCAGCGGCGACATCTTCATATAATCCGTAATCCTCCAACTGATCTGCACGGCTTCCTTTTCCTGATATCTGCCCTGTCCACCCGTGGAACATGTATAATATAATTCCAGATATACTCTTTCTATTTCGTTGCACCTGTCAGCCTCTCTCAGCAAATAATAAGATCCCATCAGCGACTGTCCGGATGTTGCCAGATTGAAATTATTTTTTCCGCTTTTTTCATCCAGTATCTCAGGATCAAAGCCGCAGAACACATGGGAGGAGCCAAGACAGATATTGTCTATATTTTTTTCCTGTGCATAAAAATGATGAAAGAGGATTCTTTCCCAATCCTCCTCCTGCCAGTAAAGATAATTCAGTAATTTTGTGCCTGCCAGAAAAAGGACAAACGCCGCTAACATCTGGCACACCGTCCTGCCAAACGCTCTCCGCCCGCAGAAAAAGCCTGTCCTCTCCGCATCCATGTTTTTCAGTCTGCGCTTCACTTTAGAAAAAGGTAAGCAGTCTCGTATCATAAAATAATTCCCCATCACATCCGTATTACAAAATCGGATTTATCTTTCCGGATGATACTCCTCAATTACGCAGGTATGCTCCTTTGTTTTTCTATCATAATTCACACCCACCAACAGCAAATTACCCCGATATCCTTCCAGACTTTTGCAATATTCCTTCTCTTTGATCTGCGCGATCGCACCCGCAGCGTTTTTGTTCCATTTCAGTTCAACCACCAATGCCGGTTTATCCGAAAACTGTTTTCCCGGAATAAACACCAGATCGGCAATCCCCTTTCCCCCGGGCATCTCCCGGTGTATGGTATAAAAATTGCGCGCGGCATAAAGCGCTAACGAAATAGTATAGCTCAGCGCATTCTCGTCATTATATTGAATGTGGGATGTCTCAAAATGGGCCTGTCTGATCCCCTCTGCCACCTGTTCAGGGCGCTTTTGCCAGATTGCACGCAATGTGTCCGCTGAATTTTTCAACGCTTTGGATACTTCACCCCAATCCGAAACCGAAACGGCATTTACATATTCCGCCCTCACTTCACCGTTCGGAATATACACACATCTATTGATATTGTCATACCCCAGATATCCCAGATGGATCAGCAATGTCAGAACATCATCCTCGGTCCGCAGTGTTGTCATATCATTGGTAAAGCTTCCGGTATTTACAGGCACCCTCTCTCCTGCTATCATACTCAGGACATCCTCTCTCAGCCCGTCAAAGTTCATATCAATATAAACCTGCAATGCCTCAAAAGTCTCCGTCTGATTCCAGTAATTCCCCATCTTCCCAAAACGCATGCAGCTTACCACGGACCGTGGACTGTATATGGGCTGAGAGCCCTCAAAAAGATATCCGTCATACCAGTTCTTTACTTCCTCCGGATCCATCTGATACCGCCCACAAAGCTTCTCAACCTCACTCTCCGTAAAGCCCACATAAGAGGCAAGGGGGCCCGGATCAATCATGGTAAACTCATCAAACATATTGAGCGCTGAATGAGTTCCGTATTTTTTAATCGGCAAAATCCCCGTCATATATGCCAGATGAATATAGCCTTTATCTTTCAGCAAGTCCCTGAGAAAATCCAGATACTGCTCCTGCGCATTTTTATCTGTTTTATACTCCCGAAATACGCAATCCCACTCGTCAATGATCACAATAAACGGACATTTTGCCCTGCCGTATATGTCCTGCATCGTTCTTGTCAGATTTGTTTTATCAAAGTAGCGGTATTCGGGATACTCTTCCAGAAGCTCCCAGAGAACACTCTCTCTGATCAGTGCAAGCATCCCTTCCATATTCTCACTCTGGCTTAAAAACTCCTGCATATTCAAAAATATCGTATTATACTGATTCAGATATACAGGAAATTCTTTGCTCTCTGTAATTTCCAGACCAGAAAACAGTTCTCCCGTATCACATCCCCTGCTGTAATATGCAGCCAGCATATTTGCCGCCGTCGATTTTCCAAAACGCCTGGGACGGCTGATACAGATATATTTTTGCATAGTAGCAATCACACTGTTCGTATATTCGATCAGGCCTGTTTTATCTATATATATTTCAGAATTAACAGCCTCGTAAAATTTTTCATTCCCCGGATTGAAATAATTCCCCATCTGCCATCCCCGCTCTACTCCATAACTTTTCCAGTCTTTTGTCCATTATACGTCAGCCCGAAAGCGTGGGCAACTGTTTTTATAAACTGTCATCTCAATATCATAAAACTCAGCCTTCAAATTTCACTGTCACTTAATATCGGACTTCTATTCTTCCCCCCTTGCCACCACTTTCCGCATCCCGCCAGATCACTTCACATAATCCGTTCTCCTGCGCAGAAATATCAAACTCTTTATTCACCGAAAAATCCTGCTGTAAAACAGTTTTACCCTCATCAGGAGTCAAGAGCACCCGATATTCCAGTTTTCTCTCAGTATTGGAGGCAATTACCATTCTCTGCATTTTTTTCAGTTCACCGTCCTCCTGAAACTCAGGCTCATCCAAATTATAACAGTACACGCCATATACATTTGGTTTTGAATATTCTAATTTTTCCCGATAAGTATCATAAAAATATTCTACATTATCCTCCGGCGTACCTGATACCACCTGATGAAAAAAGTTTGTATAAAGTTCCGCTCCTCTGGCATTTAAATGTCCAACATCCCTAAAATATTCTGGATACCAGATCGGTAGATACTCTTCTTTCGCCATATTAAAATCATAATATGCTATACCGTATTCTGACGCTATCTTTTTTACATCATCCACATACTGATCATAATTTTCATTTGCCATCAACTGTGTTTCATAAATTGGACTGGAAAACAGCGTAATCTGGACTTTCTTCTTTTGACAGTATTCAATAATTTTACGTAGATATTCTTCGGCGTCATCCGTCAAATACATTTCCTCCGGTTCTCTGTCTCTCCTGGTAAACAGATCAGATAGCTCTCTTGTTGTATATAAGTATCCCTTATCCTTATACTCTGTAGTCCCATCATTATAAATAAACTTTTTATAATTTTCAGTATTTTTATAGTCAGCCCTTTCCTTTATCCAATTCCCGTCCATCAGATGTTCTCTATAACGTATAAAAGGAAAAAATGCTTCTGGATAATACTGTGCAGGATTCATGGAAAGCAACGCTTCCGTCTTATAAAAAGAACCTTTCATAAAGTTCATACCCCGCCAGCCATTCTGCACCGTAATTTTCTGTCGATAATCCCCATTGATTCCCGTTGAAAGACTATAATATAACTCCAGATATACTTTTTCTACTTTATGTTTTCGGTCAACTTCCCTCAGTAAATAGTATGATTCTATCAACCGCTGTGATGATGTTGACATATTAAAATTGTTTTTTCCGTTTTTTTCATCCAAGATTTCTGGATTTAAATCGCAATATACATGAGAAGAACCAATATAGACATAATCTATATTTTTTTCCTGTTCATAAAAATTATGCCACATAATCCTTGCCCACTCATCCTCCTGCCAATACAGGTAATTAAGCACCCCATTACCCGCCAGAAAAAAGCGCCTGCCGCCAGAACCAGAAATATCCCTCTGAACCTCTTCTTAAAATTGAAAATAGATAAATTGCGTCGTATCATATAACTCTCCATAACATCCATATAAAAGTATTGTAAAAATTAAAAACATTTCAGCGCTCAGCCTGAGCCACCAGTCAAGTCCCATAAACTTTTCCATCACATCTGTTCCGATATATTTTTTATAATCCACTATAAGCAACACGCCAATGGCATAACACAATATCCTGAAATATCCCTCCGGTACGCCGAGGGAATACAGCGAATAGTCAAACAAAACAGTCCAATTTATGTACATCATACGTTTTATTAAGACCAGCGCCGCTCCCAATCCCCCCGCCCTGAAAAACAACCAGGAAAAACAGACCAACGCAAAAGTTCCCACTCGTCTCAGAAAATTTTTTCCTGGTGTACTTTCCCTCTTTGCTTTATTTCCATTCTCTTTTTCTAATAGACAAAAAAACTTGATTTTTTCGGGAAACCTTTCCGTCGAATAGATGATTCTTTCGGAAAACAATCGCAGGATATCACTCAGAACCTGATATATCCCATTCAGAATCCCCCATACAACATAAGACAGCGCCGAACCATGCCACAGTCCGCTGAGCGCAAAGACAATAAGCAGATTACACTCTTTTCTTATCCTCCCTTTTTTATTTCCTCCAAGGGGAATATACAAATACTCCCGAAACCACCCCGTCAAAGAAATATGCCATCTGCGCCAGAATTCTTTAACACTTCCCGCAAAATAAGGCGCGTTAAAATTATCCGTAAGCCGAAAACCCAGCACCAGCGCGGCGCCTCTTGCGATAGTGGAATACCCCGCAAAATCACAATAAATCTGAATGGCAAATAAGACAGTGGCGATCACGATATACATTCCATAATATGTCGTAGTGTCTCCGTACACCGTATCAACAATAACCGCCGCCCTGTCCGCAATGACCATCTTCATGAAAAATCCCCAGAGCATCAGAATAAACCCCCTCTGAAGATTCTCAAAAGAAAATTTTTTCGGTTTCCCTATTTGTATCAGTAAATTCTCAGACCGTTCGATCGGACCTGCCACCAACTGGGGAAAAAATGATACAAACAACGCATATCTCAGAAAATTTTTCTCCGCATAGATTTTTTCGTGATAAACATCTATTACATAACCCAGCGCCTGGAAAATATAAAACGAAATGCCCACTGGCAGGACGACATCTCTTATGGAAACTGATCTTCCTGTCTGCCATGCAGCTAAAATGCGATTTATAAGCCCGATCATATAGTTTAAGTACTTAAAATAACAAAGCAGCGCCAGATTCAGAATGACCGTTGTCCCAAAACATATTTTTTTTAACCTCAGCTTTGTTTCCTCCGGTCTTTCTCCGTATTTGATCCGATCCAACAATATTCCCGAAAAATAAGTAAGAGCCGTCACTCCCAACAATAAAATCCCATACCTCTTACTCCAACACATATAAAAATAATAAGAACTGATAAGTAGCCAGATATACCTTACTTTTGGGGGAAGCAGAAAATATACCACTGTAACAATCGGGAAAAACAATAAAAAATGAATGGAATTAAAAAGCACGGCACTTCTCCTGATAAATTTTTTATTTTATATTTTAGAACAATTTGTTCTAAAAGTAAATAGAACAAATTGTTCTTTCATATGCTAATTAAGAAAACATATTTTAATCGACATATGAAAGGATAAGCTTCCGGCTTAGTATTAAATTATTTATGACATATGAACGCATTCGGAATTTAAGAGAGGACAAAGACCTCACCCAGACAGACATTGCTGAGTATCTGCACATTTCACAGCGCGCCTACTCGCATTATGAAAACGGCAGGCGCGCCATCCCTGTAGAAATATTATCAAAACTTGCCGACTACCACCACACAAGTATCGATTATCTTGTTGGGAGAACAAACTGTAAAAAACCCTATCCGTGTTGATCAGCCTGCAACCATCCTTCTCACATACCCCCTGGAAAAGTTGTAACTCCGAAGTGACATTTTTTCCGCTCTTTCCGCATGTCTCGCAATATAAGAAATATACCATGTCTGTGAATCCATATATTCCTGCCCGCGTCCGCCTGTGTTTGCTGCATTCTTCCATTTCTCCTGCTGTTCCAGATAAGCATCGTACTGTTCCAGATTCGCTTCGCTCAAAATGATTGGCGCCGCATCCGCCGACAGCCCTCTCAGATACCAGGTATCCGGATTTATTCTCTCCTCCTCCGCCTTTCCCTCGCCGCCTTCCAGATAAGCCGAAATATTATATCGGGCAATCCAGTAATCCGGCTGTCCAAAAGACAAAACAAAGTAACATACCGTAATCACGCAGAGCCCATACCGAAACAACGGAAAGCTGTTTTTCAGTGTTTTCCCGATGATGCCCATAAGCAGCAGCGCGATTACCCCCAGCGCCCAGAGGACAAAGATACGCAGAAAAGTCAGATAATACACGCTGATGTACAGAAGCATCCTGTAAGCGCTCGAAGCCGTCATAATAAATGTACATCCCGAGATCACCAGAAGAATCCCCTTCAGTATCCTGCTCTCCCGGAAAAATCCAATTCCGGTCAGCACCAGAACCAGGTTCATCAGACAAATAAACAAAAGCTGGAAAAATCCCTGCCTTGCATACTGCGCATAGGTATAACCCGCCGGCAGCGTCCCGTATCCCGCAAACAGGTAGACCACCTGTATCACACAAAAATAAATATAGATCACCGCGATTACCGCCGTGGCAGAGATGGCTATAACCGGCTGCCCCTTTCTGTGATCTCCGACCGTTTCACTCAGTTCACGCCCTTCCAGAAAAGATGCCATACCATAGCTGAAAAAAAACATCACGGCAGACCAGAAAATGCAGCAAATTACATCCCAGCCATCCAGATTCCCAAAAAGAACCCTCATGCTCTCTCTGAAAATCATATCCGCAGAAGAAAGCATCACAAGCACCACCGCTATCAGGGGAATTGATATACCGGTGCCCGCCAGTACGTAGAGCGCCCGGGAGTTCTTTGTTCCCTTATGTTTCTCCAGCCACGCCTGTGTATCCGGAAAAAAGGAAAACATCTTACCGATGCTACCAACGGCCAGTCTCAGAATACTTTTCAGAAACTTTCCGAGCTGCCAGCTTTTTGTATCAAAATAGACTGCCAGAAGAAAATAAGCCATCAGCACAAAGAGCCATACCTTATTCATTGCAATGATCTTTGCATTGTCCGTGAAACAGTTTGAGATACCCAGCATCAGACTTGCCGCCAACGTCAAAATATGCTCTCCTTTCCAGGAAATACCGGATTTTCTGATAGTATATACAGCAAAGCCGATAGTTCCTGCCACGTAAAAAGGGTAGGCGATACCTGATGCGTTTTTATAGAGACAAAAGGTAAAAAAGACAGCATAGAGAAAACTTGCCGGGGCAATCTTATGAAACAGTTCCGGTTTTGCAGAGGATGTCCTCCTTTGTACCTCCTCTGGCACTTTATACGGTAAATTAGGGTACAGGTTATCGCCTCCGGAAACAATCGCTCCCGCAGCCATACTTTCCATATTCTTTTCCATGATTCAATTCCTTTCTTTTTTGCTTTCTTATTTCCGCAGGCTCCGGTTCCTCCCTCATACCTGCGGATGCTCACATATATTTGCCTTTACGTATTTTCTTCCTCATCTTCTTCATATTGAAGAATATCTCCCGGCTGGCAGTTCAGTTCCCTGCAGATCGCCTCCAGAGTAGAGAAGCGCACCGCTTTCGCCTTATTATTTTTTAAGATGGACAAATTCGCAAGGGTGATATCCACTTTGCCGGCAAGATCCGTGAGGCTCATTTTACGTTTCGCCATCATGACATCCAGATTTACAATGATTCCCATAATTCCCCCTTATATCGTCCAGTCAGTCTCTTCTTTGTACGCGACAGCCTGCTCAAATACGAAGCTCAGTACCTTACTGAACAGTCCGGCGATCAGGAATACAAAAATGACCACCCCCATCGCTATCGTCACATATACAATACTCCTGACGCCCGCCATCAGGGCTATGAAAAAGCTCCAGTTCCCCATTTTCCGCAGGCTGACCACATTCTCCTGCACAAAGCAGTTCTCCGCCAGCACCGTTTCGAAAATCTTCCGCAGCTCCCACAGAAGTTTCTCCGCCGCAATTCCCAGCACAAAATAGACGATCACCGTCTCCTCGTAGTATCGGACCAGAAACGGAAGCTGTTCCCCGATCCATTTGATGCTCCATGGCAAAGATGCCGTCACCAGCACTCCCGTATAAAACATAAAATCCAGCAGATATTTCGTCCCCTTTATCCAGGGCAGTTTTTCATCCGCCGCCGAACCCCAGTATACGGCCGCTCCCTCACCCTGCCTTGCAATATCCTTCTTTTTTCTCTGATCACCGTTTCCCATTTCTCCTCCATTTCTGTGTTGCCGTTTCTTATAACCGGATTCCTGCCTTTTAATCCCGCTATATGTTACTGCCGCCTGATTTTTCGGCTTTTTACTTTATTTCGGTTCCTTCTGTTATACTGATTCCCGTCCTATATTTCAACAAAATCCTTCATACTTTTCCCCGTATACTGCAGGGCAATCCGGTTTTCCGGGTTTATATCCGTCAGGTAAAGTACGATCAAAAATAACCACTCCAGGGGCTTCATCAGTAAATAAACCATATCCGCCGCATATTCGGAACGGATCAGTTTTGCCACAGGAAAGCCATACGTATCATAAAAATGCCGCACTGCCCTGTGGAAACGGGGCGTCCGTTCCTCCAAAACCTGTTCAAACGCATTTGCCACACAGAGCTGTCTGTTCACGATAACCTGATGCCCGTGCCGCACCCCCAGCCTTTGGGGCTTTACGATCTTTTTATGCCCTCCCGCCGCCGCGGTGCAAAGATAATGCTCGTCATAGTAGATATTCTGAGGCGCAACCCTCTGGGACAGATTCCAGTCACTGGTTTCCGTAAACGCTCTGATCAGAGCATCCGGCTTTTGCCCAAACAGAACCAAAATCCCGATCAGGATTCCCAAAAGGGGCCACATCAGTAAAAATGCCGCCAGAGGCCAATATTTCGATCTTGCCAGAAAACGGTTGCACACCGAAAGGATTCCCCTCCCCTCTTCATACTGCCTTCTTCGGGCTTCATCCGTCTCCATCAGACGCTCCCACTCCCACATCTTATGCCCCACTGTCCTCGCCGTCAGCACCAGGCAGTTAAACGGAAAAAGCAGCAGAAGAACATCAGACAAGTCTCCAACAAAGACCTGCACTCCCCAGACAACCGTTTCCGCCGCCCCCAGGTACATCGCCGCCATCCCAAGAACAAGGACCAGCGGCGGCATCTTTGCCAGCGGAATATAATTTACCACCAGATAACCCGCAACAGCCACAGACGCTATTACAATCACAGAGAACTGCGCTCCGGTATAAACAGGCGTATGCGTCTGACCGTTTACAAGCTGTTCCTGCCAGTCTGCGTGAAATAATACTTCCCTGAAAAGACTCAGATACATCAGACTGTAAAACACTCCCAGCAGGATTCCCACCACATCAAAAATCCTGCATTTTTGATAAACCTCCTGGTCTTTTCGTCCTTTTATCAGCAGATAAATCTCCACTCCCGTAAGCACTAACGGAAACAAAATAAATCCTCCATAAATCCACATGCCTGATAAAACAGCACCGAATAACTCCGCTATCGCGCTCAGCGGATTACCTCCCATGATATACACCCCAATCATCCCCGTCTGCACCACCAGCGCCATAGATATACCGGCGCCGAGTGAAAACAATACCGCTGCCGCAAACGGGTGCTTTTTAATAAAACCTCTTTTTTTGCCGTCCCTTTTTTTATTATTGTTTTCTCCGTTCCAATCCATTTTACAATCCACCGCCTTCCGCACTTCTTTTTCCACTTTTTTTCTATTGTCAATATATCATCCATATAATTGAATGTCAATATATTTTTATTGTTTTTCAATAAATATTTATTGTTTAATTATAATCCCCATATCTCTTTATCCTATTCCTTTCCCAAAATTGCATACCAACGAAAACAAAGCCCTCAAATATTCATTGCGTGCGGCAGGCAAATATTTTATAATCAAGTAGAAATTGCCATTTACTTTACCGGAAAGGAACGAAAAAAATAAAACAGGAGAATAAATATGAACAAAGCAGCAGACTTAAGAAATTTATTAATGCGGATTGACCACAGAGGCTACCCCGCTTACAAGGATACCAAAGGCAAATACCAGTTTGACCAGTATATCCTGTCCATCGACCACGTACAGGGAGATCCCTTTGCTTCTCCTTCCAAGGTCAGCCTTCTTGTACCCGGAAAAATCGCCGGCTTCGGAAAGGAATGTTATGAGACAAAAGAGCGGAGAATCGCCTTTCAGGACTATCTGCTCCGACGCATGTCTCTCAAAGTAAAGGACTTCTCTTTCAAGGCAAAAGGTTCCGGTAAAAGCGGCCTGATCGGCATCAGCCATCCGGGACAGGAAATTTTAGAGCGGAGCGCCTGCACCGTAAATCCCGCAAACGGGGATGTGGAAGTCCGCATGGAGATCGGATTTCCTGCCAACGGGCGCACCATCAATGCCGGCGAACTGATCAAAATCTTATTTGATTTTCTGCCCCTTTGTGTGCGGCAGACTCTGCTCTCAGCATCCTGTCCGAAAGCATCTTTAGAAAAAGTGCTGTTTCTTGCCGATGACCAGAAAGCGATCCGGGAAGCCCTTAAAGAAAAAGAACTTGTCGCATTTGTTGCAAACGGCGCTGTTTTACCCAGAAAGTCCGGCGTCTCTTCCCTTCCTATGAAAGAGGCGGTTCCTTTTGAGTCCCCTGCCTCCATGGAGGTCACCCTGGCTCTTCCTCATAAAGGCTCCCTTTCCGGTATGGGCATCAAAAAGGGCGTAACACTGATCGTAGGCGGCGGCTATCACGGTAAATCCACGCTCCTCGAAGCGCTGATGTCAGGTGTCTATAACCACATTGCCGGGGACGGGCGGGAATACGTTATCACCGACGATACCGCCATGAAACTGCGGGCGGAGGACGGCAGAAGCATTCAGAAGGCTGATATCTCCATGTTTATCCGTAATCTCCCCAACGGCCGCGATACCACTGCCTTTTATACGGAAGATGCCAGCGGCAGTACTTCCCAGGCCGCCAATACCATAGAAGCGATGGAGGCGGGCACAAAGCTCTTTCTCATCGATGAGGACACCAGCGCCACAAACTTTATGATCCGCGATGATCTGATGCAGCGCGTGGTGAGCCGTGACGCCGAGCCGATCATTCCTTTTATCGACCGGATCAGGGAACTCTACGACAGCTACGGCATCTCCACCATACTGGTAGCCGGAAGCTGCGGTTCCTATTTCCACAAGTCGGACCGTATTGTCCAGATGAAAAAGTATGCGCCGGTGGAGATCACCGCCTTTGCCAAAAAAGAAGCGGAAAACTACCCCTATCTGGCAGGTGAGGTTCCCGCCGCATCCGCTCCCGATTTCCGCAGGATCGTAAAAAGGGATGACGCTTTTGCAAGGGAAAACCGGATAAAGATGCGCACCGACGGTACGGATGGCTTCTCTATCAATAAAACCGAAGTGGATCTGCGATATGTGGAACAGCTTGTTGATTCCGAGCAGCTCACCGCCCTTTCGTATATGCTGAAATCCATGAAACTCCACGATTTTGACGGCAAAAAAACGCTGCAGGATGCCGTGGCCGGTATCTATAAACGTATTGAAACAAAAGGATTTTCCGTATTTGCCGGCGGAGACTACCTGCCAGGGAATCTGGCCATGCCGCGCCCCCAGGAATTGTACGCCGCCATTAACAGATGCAGAGAGCTGATTAAAATATAATCCTGGTTTGTCTTTACTTTAACAGGTAAAAGTGCTAAAGTGTAGTATGAATATCACAAATTTCTGAAAGGAACCAAAAAATGCCAATTACGGAACTGCTGGAACAAAACTGCAAAATGTACGGAAACGACATCTGCCTTGTGGAGATCAATCCGGAAGTAAGGGACAAGCGCAGAGTTACCTGGAAAGAATATGAACTGATCGAACCCTCCCATGCACCCTACTACAGGCGGGAAATCACCTGGAACGTATTTAACGAAAAGGCAAACCGCTTTGCCAATCTGCTTTTATCCAGAGGCATCAAAAAGGGGGATAAAGTTGCCATCCTTCTGATGAACTGTCTTGAGTGGCTGCCGATCTATTTCGGCATCCTGAAAACCGGCGCGCTCGCCGTGCCCCTTAATTTCCGTTATTCATCCAGTGAGATCGAATACTGTCTGGATCTCTCCGAGACGGACATCCTGATCTTCGGACCGGAATTTATCGGCCGTATTGAAGAAATCGCAGACCGCATCAGTACAAACAGACTATTGCTTTTCTTTGGGGAAAACTGCCCTACCTTCGCGGAGGATTACAACATTCTGACTGCGGACTGCTCCAGTATTTCTCCGAATATCACGCTGACGGACAAGGAGGATGCCGCTATCTATTTTTCATCCGGCACCACCGGCTTTCCGAAAGCCATTTTACATAACCATGAGAGCCTGATGCACTCCTGCAAAGTGGAACAGAATCACCACGGACAGGGCCGCAATGATG
Source organism: Lachnospiraceae bacterium (assembly GCA_022799355.1). GTDB lineage: Bacteria > Bacillota > Clostridia > Lachnospirales > Lachnospiraceae > 1XD8-76. The sequence continues at coordinate 88,110 of JAAWOG010000004.1, forward strand.
TTTTTTTGTGTATTCCGCCGCTCTATCACACCGGCGCCAAGATGCACTGGTTCGGTTCCCTGTTGTCCGGCAGTAAAGCCGTCCTGTTAAAGGGCACAAAACCGGAATATATCCTGGACGCCGTATCGAAAGAAAAATGTACGATTGTCTGGCTGCTCGTTCCCTGGGCGCAGGATATTCTCGAAGCTCTCGATTCCGGCAGGCTAAACCCGGAAGATTACGAATTGTCCCAGTGGCGCCTGATGCATATCGGCGCGCAGCCCGTTCCGCCCTCTCTGATCCGGCACTGGAAAGATTATTTCCCGGATCACGCTTATGATACCAACTACGGCCTCAGCGAATCCATCGGTCCCGGCGCCGTACATCTTGGCGTGGAAAATATCCACAAAGTGGGCGCTATCGGCATACCCGGCTACGGCTGGGAGGCGAAAATCATCGATTCTGACGGCGCTGCCGTAAAACAGGGTAATGTGGGTGAGTTATGCGTCAGAGGTCCCGGCGTAATGACCTGCTACTTCAATGACGAAAAAGCCACCACGGAAGTTTTAAAAGACGGCTGGCTTCTGACCGGAGATATGGCAAGACAGGATGAAGACGGTTTTTACTATCTGGTGGACCGCAAAAAGGACGTCATCATCAGCGGCGGTGAAAACCTCTATCCCGTGCAGATCGAGGACTTTATCCGCACCCACAATGCCGTCCATGATGTGGCCGTGATCGGGCTTCCCGATAAGCGGCTCGGTGAGATTGCGGCAGCGATCATAGAATTAAAGCCCGGCACAAAATGTTCGGAAGAAGAAATGAATCTGTTCTGCACCGGGCTTCCGAGATACAAACGCCCCAGGAAGATCATTTTCGATGATATCCCCCGCAATCCTACCGGTAAGATTGAGAAACCGGTACTGCGTGAACGGTATCAGGTACATCGGCTTGTGGAAGCGGAAATCAACGCATAAACAAAGAGGGGCGCCGCGCCCCTCTTTTAAAATCCCTCTTTTCTTCTCTGCTTCCGCAGTTCCGCCCTTTTCATGCCGCTCTCCCATTCCGCCTTCTCCGACTCTGTCTCCAGTTCCAGCCCGAATGCCACCTCTTTCGGACGCTCCTTCTCATCCAGCGCCACCATCGTCACATATGCCCGGTTGATTGGACGCCGAAATCCCTTTTCATCCTCCACATAGCTGTCCACCCGCACTTCCATGGAACTTCGGCCGACATAAGTGATCCTGCCGATAATAACCACCATATTTCCCAGAAATGCCGGCTCCTTAAACTGAAGATTATCAATACATGCCGTGGTCACCTCCGCCTCACAGTGACGCCTTGCCGTAACACTTGCCACTTCATCGATCCACGCCATCAGCTTTCCGCCAAAAAGCCTGTTCGCACCGTTGATATCTTCATATTTTAACAGCCTGAACTGCTCCGTCTTGCTGTCTTCCACATATTTTTTTCTCATTCTGCCCTCTGCGTCTTTCGTTCCTTCTGCCGGTATAATTCCATTCCTTTATAAAAACGCCGACACAATCGGAATCGTTATAACTGACATTAGTGTCGTTAATATAATCCCTTTTGTACATTCCATCTCATCCGCGCCGCTCTCCGTCGCCAGCATCACCACGATAGAGCCCACCGGCATCGCCAGCATCAGCACAAATACGCCCTCCACCATTGCCGGCCAGGGGACAAGGCGCAAAAGGAGCGCCGCGCAGATCGGTATCAGCAGCAGCTTGACCGCCATAAACCCATATGCTCTTTTGTCCAGAAAAAATTCCAGCTTGCCGCCCTGCGCCACGGAGGCGCCGATCAGCATCATGGAAACCGGCACCGCCGCATTCCCGACATATTCAAAAAACGTACATACGCTCTCAGGCATATCCAGGCCAAAAAGGAAAATAACAATCGTTACCACGCAGGCGACAACACCCGGATTAATCAGTTTCTTCCACTGACCGCCATTTTTCTTCTCCGTCTCTTCTTCCCGTTCTTTCAGGCTGCTCTTTGCCGCAAGCTGAAAACCATAAGTATAGAGGAGCAGATTATATCCCATATTGTAGAAGACGATCAGAAGCATGGATTCTTTTCCGAAAATACTGGAAATCACCGGAATCCCCATAAACCCCACATTGGAAAAAATAAGCATCAGTTTATACAGATTATAGTGCTCCTTTTTTGCCCGAAGGATCTTTGCCACCGGCCCGCTCAGCAGAATCAATACGGCATAATAAATCACCACAAGAATCAGCGTCTGAAAGAGCATACTCCCCTCCAGCCCTGATTCACTCCCCATCACGCCGCTGATCATCAGACAGGGATTCATCACATTGATCACAATCTTTGACATTCTGCTGCAGGCATTACTGTCCAGCCATTTTATTCTGAAAACAATATAGCCGATCAGCATCATGGAAAGAAGTACCAGCATCTGTTGTATTACGACAAATATATTCATAAGTTTTCTTTACGCCTGATTATAATTATTTGCAAATCCGCCGTTTGTATTCATCTCCACAGGGGACTTGATCGCCAGATAAAAATGAACAAACGTTGCGGACATATAAGGTCCTACATAGAGCGCTGCCAGTCCGCAGGTAACACTGCAAAGAAGTATCCATGGGATAAACGACAGATATAACACAAAGTAATCCATTTTATGTCCGTCCATCATCGCAATACTTTCATCCAGCGCCTCCTTTGCACTCATTTCCGGATGTTCCGCCAGAATATAGTACGCCTGAGAATAGCTGATGGCTTTGATGATTCCCGGCACCACAAGAAGCAGGCTCCACAAAAATGTAAATATGGATATCAGAAGCGTCAGCACCAGTGCATCCACAAAACGCTGAAATCCACTGAACAATATATTCACATCCGGTTCAAATCCTCTTGTCAGATTTAAATAAACATATGCCATACCAAGAGACATCGGTCCCGTTATGCACACCGATCCGATTGCTCCGACATAGGGAACCAGACTGCATGCCCCCGCAAGCGCAGCTACAATAACCATGCAGACGATAAGCATCCCCATATTTCCGCTCATGTCATTTTTTGCCCGCATCTTTAATTCCGCTCTGTTAATCATTCTTCGTTATTCTCCTTCCTCTTCAGTGAAACTGCCATATTATATTGCTCCGCATGGCGTTTTTCCACCAGTTTTCTCTCATAGCCGATCGTCCCGTGATCATGCCATGGATCGTTGAAGTAATAGTTATCTTTATCGTACCCGACAAGCAGCATACAGTGTTCATTGGAACGCCACTCAAAAGCTTCCCCGGTATCCGCAATGATCCACTCCGGTCCTGCACAGGTTTCCTTTAAATCAATACTTGTCCAGAATATGACAGGCATGTCATTATCTATATAATCCCGTAAAAGCAATTCCATCGGTACGCCGGTCAGATCCACCGGCTCCCACGCGCTCCTACAATTCGTTTCATATCCTCCGGCTGTTCCTGCTTCCGCGCTGCTTCTCCCACTTTGTTCAAATGCTCTTGTCAGCGCCTTCCTGATCACCGGTGCGTAACACCCCATGGATTTATCATCAGCGGGATCTCCCACAAAAACCTTCCACGGATCTCCGCCATACAGCCTTCCATCCCGCTCAAAAAGCGGTACTTTCTCAAGGCAATGCTCCGCAAATTCTCCGACGGAAATATTTTCTCCCAGATATTGCAGAAGCATCACCGCAGAAACGCTTTCGCATCCGGTAGGCCACTCTTTAGTCTGGTCAATATACGGTACTTTTATTAATTTTTCAGACCATTTCTTTTTTGTCATAAAATTTCTTAATTCCCAAAAGCGCCGCTACCAGCAAAGCTGCGCTGAGCACCAGCGTAATAAGCCAGTTTTTGCAGATTCCGGCAATGATATAACCAACTACGCAGACAACCGCAACTATCATCGCGTACTGCATCTGCGTCTGCACATGGTTGATATGATTACTCTGGGCTCCCGCCGAGGACATAATCGTCGTATCGGAAATCGGCGATATATGATCGCCACATACCGCACCTGCCAGAACCGCAGACACGGCAATAACCATCATCTTCTCATCCGCCATCTTAAACATCTCTACAACGATCGGCACAAGAATCGCAAAAGTTCCCCAGGATGTCCCTGTGGAAAACGCAAGGAACAGCGCAACGGCAAACATGATTGCCGGAATAAAGATACTGGCGGTCGCGCTCGCCCCTACCGTGCCGTTTACAAACTCACCGATGCCCAGATTATCACCCATGCCCTTCAGCGTCCAGGCAAAAGTCAGAATCAGGATTGCAGGAACCATAAGCTTACAGCCCTCCGCCAGAGAGTTCATAAACTCTTTAAAGCCGATAACTTTCCTCGGCAGATACAGAACCGCCATAAAAATAACTGTCACCGTTGTCGCAAAGATCAGGCTGATTTCCGCGTCACAGTTCGCGAAAGCATCTACGACTCCCACTGCTCCGCCCTGCATACCCGTATAGATCATGCCAAAGACCGCAGATGCAATAAGCACCGCCACGGGAAGCACCAGGTCCATCACCTTTCCGTTTTTATTGCCCTCTTCCCCGGCCGCTTCCACATCTTTAAATTCTTCCGCTCCGGAAGTAAACAGATCACCTTTTTGCGCATTCTTCTCATGCTTTTTCATCAGCCCGAAATCCAGATTCAGCCCGATTACCAGACATACCATCAACAGTGTTAAAAGCGCATACAGATTAAACGGGATTGTACTCAAAAACAACTGGAAACCAGTCAGAGAACTGTTCTCAGGCACATAAGAATTCACCGCCGCCGCCCAGCTTGAAATCGGCGCGATGATACAGATCGGAGCTGCCGTCGCATCGATGATATAGGCAAGTTTTGCCCTGGAAACCTTATACTTATCCGTCACCGGACGCATCACGGAACCCACCGTCAGACAATTAAAATAGTCATCCACAAAAATCAGCACACCCAGACCGGTCGTCGCAAAGAGCGCACTCCTTTTTGATTTGATCTTTCCGATCGCCCAGTTGCCGTAGGCTCTCGATCCTCCTGACTTCTGCATCAGCACTATGATCATGCCAAGCAGCACATCAAAAATGATAATATTCAGGTTCATACTTCCCGTCATCGTTGTAAACAATGTCTCGAATGTCCCCCAGGGCTGAAACCCCGCTGTGAACATCGCCCCGAGAAGCACCCCGACAAACAGGGAAGAATAAACCTCCTTCGTTATAAAAGCCAGCAGGATCGCCACAACGGGCGGCACCAGCGACCACCATGTACCATACATTTTTTCATCTCCTCCTCATGTTGGTTTCGCATCTGCCAAAGAGATGCTTTTCTTTTGTTTTACACTCTTACGCTTTCAGAGTGCTCTCTATCACAAACGCCAGCTTCTCATACTCCTCCACCGGCATCGGCTTCGCAAAATAATATCCCTGGACATACTCACACCCCACACTGTCCAGAAATTCCACCTGTTCCTTCTCTTCCACTCCTTCTGCGATAACCGGAAGTTCCAGATCCTTTGCCAGCCGGATCACATTTGCCACAATACTCTCGCTCCTTCTCTGGTTCTCACTGCCGGACGCAGCCATAAATTTCATATCCAGCTTCAGAACGTCCACGGAAATGTCCTTTAATACATTCAAAGAAGAATAGCCGCTACCAAAATCATCCATAAGAATCGTAAAACCATATTCCTGAAGCTGCCGCATTGCCTTTTTGATCGTTCCCGGATTATCCGTATAGGCACTCTCCGTCAGCTCAAGCTGGAAGTATTTCGGCGGAATATTATATTTTACCGTCAGATCGTAAATCTCTTCCACGATCCTGGGATTATACATACTCACCCTGGAAATATTCACCGAGATCGGAAAAGGCTCCAGTCCCCTGTCCAGCCAGTTTCTGATCAGTCTGCATGATTTATCCCAGATATAATAGTCCAGCTTCATAATCAGGCCGTTTTTCTCAAAAACAGGGATAAATTTCCCCGGTGAGACCATACCCTTCTCTGGTGTGATCCACCGTACCAGCACTTCCGCGCCCTTCAGTTTATACTCTGCCAAACCGTATTTCGGCTGCAGATAAAGCACAAACTCCTCCTCCTTCATCGCCCGCTCCATATCGCTGACGATGCTCTGCGCTTCCTGAATGCTTTTTCCGATTTCTTCGGTATAGATATGATAATTTTGTATATAATTCCCTTTACACTCCTTCGATGCCAGCTTCGCGTGATCTATCATGCCATATATGGATGCCTCTTTATCTTCTATATAAAATACACCCAGATTTGACAAAATATTGTAATCTCTCTGATAAGACTGCAGATCTTTCTGGAAACAATCCATCATCCTCTGAATATCTTCATTTCCCGCCACCGGCATACAGATACAGAATGCATCCGCCTCAATACGGCAATAGGTCATATGCTCCACATAGCCCGACATCTTCCGCAGCATATCCGCAATATGGCAGAGCAATTTATCTCCTCCCCGCATACCGAACACACTGTTATACACCTGGAACTGATAAATATCAAAATGCAGAATCATAAAATCCACATCCGGATATTCCTTCAGCATCTTCTTTGTCTGATGCACAAACATATTCTTTATATAAATACCGGTCAGGGTATCGAACTGCTCCTGGTAGCGCAGCTTTCTAAGCACATACAACTCACTTCTCTCAATAACGTTCTTTACACGGAATCTGATAATCTCCGCATTATAAGGCTTCTTAATAAAATCCCATGCGCCATACTCCAGACATTTTACTTCACTCTCGGAATCGGACTGGCTGGTAGAAACAATAACCGGAATATTCGCAAATTCCAGGGACGATGAATAAGCCTCCAAAAACTGAAAACCATCCATTTCCGGCATGATCAGATCCGTAATCACCGCTGAAACCGAATTTTTGGAATCCTGCAGTATCTCCAGTGCCTTCCGGCCATTTTCCGCCTCCAGCACATGATACGTATCTTCCAGAATAGTCGTCAACAGCATTCTGTTTAATTCGTTGTCCTCCACCACTAAAACTGTATTTTCCATAAGCTGCTCCTTTGCTTCACAGTACAACTTCCCTACCGGAAATTCTCATACATATTTATGATAGCAAATAAAGACCTTAAAAGCAACTATGTCAGTTCAAAAAAATTTCACCTCTGCGGCAGTTATCCATGCCACAGAGGTATGTTTTATTCAACATCCTGAAGCGCCTTATAATCTTCTTCTCCCGTACGGACTTTTACTACTTTCAGCACATTATAAACAAAAATCTTGCCATCGCCGATATGCCCGGTATAAAGAGCCTTCTTCACTGCTTCGATCACGTGCTCCACAGGAATCTTGCTGACAATGACCTCCACCTTGATCTTCGGCATCAGTGTTGCATCCATCTCGACACCACGGTAATATTCTCCTGCTCCTTTCTGTATCCCGCAGCCCATTACCTGTGTCACCGTCATACCGGTCACGCCCAATTCGTTCAACGCCTTCTTCAGCGCATCAAACCGCGCCAGTTTTGCAATAATGGAAATTTTATGCATGCCGGTATTAAAGATCGGTACACCGTTTGCATCCGTCTCACTGCCTGTCGCCACCACCGGAATCGCCCGATCTACTTTAAACTTCCCTGCTTTTTCATAATCCTCCTCACCCAGGTCGGTATTCTCATTGATATTCATCGCTGCCGACATATCCGTAATAGAGAAGCCGGAATATGCACTGGGAAGCCCATGTTCCGTTGAATCCAGGCCGATAATCTCCTCCTCCTCAGAAACCCGCAGCCCCAGGGTTGCTTTAATCAGTAAAAATGCCAGTGTGATCGTAACCAGCGTCCAGCCTGCTACTGCCGCAAAACCGATAAGCTGCAGCCCCATCAGTTCAAAACCGCCTCCGTAAAACAGTCCTGTAAGCTTTTCCCCTACCGCATTCGTGATGGCATAGCCGGGCGCCGTATCCGTAGCAAACAGCCCTACCGAAAGAGTTCCCCAAATGCCGTTTAAACAATGTACCGCAACAGCTCCTACCGGATCATCCACACGCAGCCTGTGATCCAGAAGCCATACTCCGAATACCACCAAAATACCCGCCACAGAACCGATAACAATAGCACCGAAAGCATCCGTTACGTCACAGGATGCCGTAATTGCCACAAGCCCCGCGAGAGAAGCATTCAGACACATGGAAACATCCGGCTTTCCGTATTTGATCCAGGTAAAAATCATACATACCACCGTTGCCACAGCCGGTGCAATCGTTGTTGTCACAAAAATGGAACCAAGCTGTTCCACCGTAGTCGCCGCTGCTCCATTGAAGCCATACCATCCCAGCCATAATATGAATACGCCCAGACAGCCAATCGGCAGATTGTGTCCCGGGAAAGCATTCACCTTTGTAATCCTGCCATCCTTATCTCTTCCAAACTTTCCAATGCGGGGGCCCAGTATCTTTGCTCCCACCAGTGCGGAAATACCGCCTACCATATGGATTGCGCAGGAACCCGCGAAATCATGAAAGCCCATCTGTGCCAGAAAACCGCCACCCCAGATCCAATGCGCCTCAATCGGATAGATCACCGCAGAAATGATCGCGGAATAGACACAGTAAGATATAAATTTTGTCCTCTCCGCCATAGCTCCTGAGACAATAGTTGCCGTTGTTGCACAAAATACGAGGTTAAACACAAAGTTTGACCAGTCAAAACTCTCATAGGCGGTAAAAATATCAAAACCCGGTTTTCCGATCAGCCCAAACATATCTTCACCAAGCAGAAGCCCAAAACCGATCAGGATAAACACTACCGTACCGATACAGAAATCCATCAGGTTCTTCATCAGGATATTTCCCGCATTCTTGGCTCTGGTGAAACCGGTCTCCACCATCGCAAAGCCGGCCTGCATCCAGAATACCAGTGCAGCGCCAATCAAAAACCAGACGCCGAATATCTGACCATTCATTACACTCATAATCTCTTCTGTCATAATACTCCCTCTTTTCTGAATTTTTTCTGCGTGAAACCTTTTTTTACAGGTTTTCCTGCACAGGATTTCACGATTCGCCTCATATTTTTGCACTTAAGGGCAGCCGGCGTTCGTCCTCGTGCAATTTTTATTTTATACAAGGGAAAAGGCGCCCTGAGAATGATTCTCAAAGCGCCTTTGCCTTTGTTAATCGCAAGTCTAGCATCATATTTTTCCGCTGTCAACACCGTTTTTACAATTTTGCCATATCTGCCAAACTTTACCGAAATATTTTTTTATCTTTGTCTAACATCACAATCTTTATCGCATTTATATTTTATATTTTTATGCAGAATTTTCCATACCCGGTATACCGAATATATACTCGATGTAACGGGCCGGACTGTTACCCGATATTCTTCCAGCTGCATCTCAGCCCAGATAAGTCATATACGTGCTGTAAACAACCCCCTCCAGCTTCTCCTCCCCCGTACGGGTAAACCCCAGTTTATGGCACAGCCGCTCCGATGCCGCATTATCCGGATGCATCAGAACACGCACCCTCTCAATGCCAAGTTCTTCCCTTCCGTAAGAGAGAATCTCCCTGCATACTTCTTCTGCAATTCCCCTCCCCTGCCACTTTTTTCCGATCACATAACCCAGTTCCGGCTCATCAAACCCCTCCCGCATGGACAGCCCCGCCCTGCCGATCACTTCACCGCTCTCCCTCAGGCACACAGTCCACATACCGAACCCGTAAAATCCATACACCTTCTCCATATAGTCCCGGATATACTGTCTTTCCTTTTCCGGATCTTCAAACAGGTCTTCCATATATTCGGTAATATCCTTATCCCGGTAAATCCGGTAAAAACTTTCCACATCTTCCGGCACGCTTTCCCGCACAAAACATCTTTTTGTCTCACAGATCCTCCAGGGAATGCCCCGATATCTCCGCCAGATCCTTTCCAGATAAGTTTCGTCAAGATTTTCCGTATCCGTCACCGCATACGAAATACCAGGAAAATCCTTTCCCTCCTCTGTCAGGACCGCCGCCACTGCCATATCCAGTTTTCTGCATATACGGGCAAGTTCCGGGCTGTCCGTCAGAATCAGAAAGTCCCGCAGAATATCCCTGTCCGTCTCCCGAAACAGAATCTCCAGCTTCTTCAGCTCCTTTGCGCTCAGTTCTTCCTCCAAAATTATTTTGACGATCATACCAATATCCCTTTACGAAAAATAAGTTTTATTATATCATATATTCTACATATTTTCACAGAAAGGAATATTTATAAATGGCTCAAAATCCAATTGTAACTTTTACCATGGCAGACGGCGGCGTAATCAAAGCGGAACTTTATCCCGAGGTTGCCCCGGTTTCCGTAAACAATTTTATCTCTCTCATTCAAAAAAACTTTTATGACGGACTGATTTTTCACCGCGTCATCAAAGGCTTTATGATCCAGGGAGGCGATCCGAACGGCACAGGCACCGGCGGTCCCGGCTATTCCATTCCCGGCGAATTTGCCATCAATGGTTTTGAAAACGATTTAAAACACACGGAAGGCGTTCTCTCCATGGCGCGTTCCATGCATCCCGATTCAGCCGGAAGTCAGTTTTTCATTATGCACAAGACAAGCCCGCACCTCGACGGCTCCTATGCGGCGTTTGGAAAAGTGATTGAGGGTATGGATGTGGTAAATAAGATCGCTGAGACAATCACCGATTATTCCGATAAACCACTGAAAGATCAGGTAATGCAGACCGTTACCGTGGACTGCTTTGGTGTGGAATATCCGGAACCGGAGAAGCTTTAAGGCTTCTCCGAAAAAGTATTAAGCAGCGTGCCTTTTCCCTTGCTATTTTCTTCTCTTTCTCGGATACCATATCTGAAAAATTAAATTTTCCATCTTTTATAGAAAAATTATCACGAAACAGCTTTTCTTTATCTACAAGTTTATACAAGTTTGCACACCACGTTTCCTGCCGGAAGGATCGGTGATGCCGGTCAGATTATATGTTGTTATTATAAGCGTAGCCCGTGATCCGTTCTCTGCTTTGTAAGAAAGAGGGTAATCTCCAAACTCATTTCATGACTTTGGGGATTACCCTCATACTTTATGGTTTAATCGTTATATAAATCATCCTGTCTAAAGCTCCCCTTCCACTCTTATACTCAACCAGCCCCAGTCCCTTTTGCCAGATAAAACTCTCCCACCAGTCTGTTTCAATATAATTTTGAGCCCAACCATAAATACACTGGTCTCCTACAATGCCTATGCTTTCATGCCTGCCTTTTTCCTCCGGTTCCAGAATATCTCCCTTTGGTTCCGGCTGGCATATAACTTTTCCGTATTCCATCAATTCTCTTTCCGTAATATCCGTATCAACCTCCATATCCCGGATCAAATATATCTTATCTGACTGTACATAAAAGTACCCCAGATGCATACGTTTTCTATCTTGTTCCCCTATCTCACTTTCATCAAAATAGAAGCTTCCGTCATTTACGATATTTATATCATATAAAACACCGTTTTCAAAACTTTTTTCTTCGCTGACGGATAATTTCACATCTATCTTTTTCGATTCCAAAAATCCAGTCTCCGGGTTTATTCCAAAAAATTCAAATTCCCCTTCATAGTCTACTATTGTTTTATCCTCCGGGAAAAAATACGGGTTAAAAGCATTTTCATCCTCAAAGCATGCTTTTTCTATTCCATTCATACACAGCTTTATATCCTCAACCTCATCATAACCACTGCGATACCCTGTCAGCCCTTTCCCCTCCTGCCACATAAAATATTCATAGAAATCATCCCCTCCCCTGATATCATAGTGACCATAAAAAGCACATTTTCCATCGGCAGCCTTTATCATTTCATGCGGTCCGAGGACATTTCTTGTCTGCTCATCCTCCGCCTTAGACTCCGACTGACATATAACAGTTCCGGCTTCTATTAGGTCCTCCTCCGTAGTATCTTCCCTGATTTCCAGGTCCCGAACCAGATATATCTTATCCGTCTGCACATAAAAATGTCCCAGTTCAAAATCTTCTTTTTCCTGATTATTGGCATCATCCCCAGAAACACTTTCCTCCATCTCGCCTTTCAGACTGTAAAGAATACCTTTCGGAAACGCTTTCTCCCTATAAATCAGCATTTTTATCTGCCCTGCTTCTTTTTCTTCCGAGTTACTTTTTCTATTACAATCATACGTTACTGTGATGACATCATCCGGGAAAAAATATGGATTTGGATTTTCAGCCAAAACAGGAAAAGCCGTTTCCACAGTTTCCCAGGTTTTTTCTTTCTCCTTCCCCACTTGAGACGCCGATGTATACAACGAAAATGCTAACAATAAAAAACAAGATAATACTTCAATTAATATAACTTTTTTTGATTTTCTCATTTACTTTAATACCGCCTATCATATTTTCCTTCGTCCGGTAAAAATGCACCTGTTAAATAAGAATCATCCGGCGAAAGGCTATGATTAAGAGACTCTATATACTCTACAGGATTTTTACGATATTTGTTTGCCTCTGATTGTTTCATAATTGGTATTATGCTTTCTAATTCAGGTGGACAAATTTTATCGCCAATAAGAAAACATGCCCCAATGCACTTTACATAATCTACTATTTCAATAAGATTATGTTTGGATAAAGTTCGCAAATCCAATCTGCAATTAATTACTTCCAGTTTGTCTCCATCATAAATAAACTCTATACATGTTTCGTCTATATTTCCATACTGAACAATATTTGTTGACCAACTTTTTTTACATTCGAGAAAATCCAATTCCGTTTCAGGCTGAGATATATCCTTCCATGAAATCTTTTCATCATAACTTAATTTATCGATATTTTCCTTTACAGGTATAATATTGCACTGAAACTGCCATACTGCCATATTGACTTCACTCCTCCTTCCATCAATCAAACCACTCTGCACCTGGCGGATTCACTTTGTTATATTTAAAAACCTTTCTCAATGCAATCTTTTTATTCGGACAGAAATGTTCCATCTTTCCACACATAAACAACATTCTTCCCATCCACCACTACCAGCCCATCACTCTCCTCCAGCGCAGGCACATAAAGATAATACTTCATCGGCTCGATACTATATTGATCCCAGTTTGCATCAAAGTCGTCCAGATATGCCTCTATATTTGCCGGATTTACTCCCGCCGTACTGCACGCCTCAGCAATATTTTCCTTCGTAAAGCCCAAATCTGCAAGATATGCTTTCTCTCCGTTTTTGGCAATATTAATATTGCATCGTTGAGCGAAATCTTCCTTTTTACTTTCGCTGGTAACATCTGCTATAAATGAAATACTGATAAATTTACTGGATACATAATCTATAATATAATCTACATATAATATAACATTCTCATCACTGCTTTTATAAGCCCTGTCTTCAACCTTCTCTATTGCCTCCGAAATGACTGCATTTGCATTTTCTGTCATCTCAGCATTGCCTTCTATCTCAAGATATGGATATTTGATCCATGCAACCGTTTTATTGACTTCCCCAGTTTCGTTGTACCAGTCCGCCACCTCTGCATAGGAGCCGTCTCCTTCCGTCAATTTATCGTTGCAAGTTCCGCTCTTTTCCATTACCTCTTCTTTCCAGACATACTCCAGCCCTTCCGCGTTTTCCTTTAAAGACATATCCAGATCCACATCTATCGTATGTACCACTTCTCCGTATCCCAATGATGCTGATAAGGTCAATTTTTCTATCCCCATTTTGGATAAATAAAGGTTGCTGTAATAATAATGTCCCTTTGCATCATCTACGGCACTGCCACCTTTTAAAACACCATTCTCAAGATCCATACGATTATCATTCGGGCTGATGCCTGCCAGTGTATACGGAAACCATTCTTCATCTATACTGAACTTTCCGCTCTCGCTGTCATACAGTAATTTACTAATACTCATATAAACAATTCTGCCCTGGTTCGCCTCCACCCATATGTCCTCATCCTCTGTCGCCCATAAATTATTTTCGCGGTGTTGTAATGCTATCCCTGTCTCTTCCATAAACTCTTCTATCGGAAGATCGGCATAATCCGTCAATTCAATTTTTTCCTTAACAACAGGTGGCATTTGCGCCTCATGGACTTCCTCCCCATCTTTTTGCATATCCTTTTCATCAGTCTGTTTTTCTGTT
>JAAWOG010000029.1 GCA_022799355.1 Lachnospiraceae bacterium
AAACTCCACCTCATGGCCGCTGGCGAGCTTCACATCGTAGGTCACCGTGGAGTGATCCTTGTCAAGCTCAACGCTGAGCACCTTGTCGGCGGTACAGAGGATTAAAAGAGTTTGAGAATGAGCGTAGATATTTGATGGATACTTGTTTATCTGCACAGGATATGTATATTGAATTATTGGAATACTTTACAGAAGAATAAATTTAAGAACCCAATAAGAAAGGAAAAAGTAGCAAGAAAAGACGGTACAGCCCTTGTAATCGGGGCTATACCGCCTAATCTGAAATTACTTCCCTGTCACCGCAAAGCTTAGTTGTAACGAATGTTATTGTATTATCACTCGTAGCATAACAGATGTTACTTTATTTTTGTTTCTCAATCCGTTTCTGTAATTCCGCCATTGCCTCTTTCAGACCGCCCACTTCGTCAATAATGCCTTCCTCCACGGCTTCCGAACCTTCCAGAATCGTACCGACATCCTTTGTCAGCATTTTTGTTTCCATCATCAGTTCCTCGTACCGTTCTTCCGTAATATCGGAATGATGGGCGACAAACCAGCTGATGCGCGCCTGCATCTGTTTGAAATAGTCAAAGGTCTGTTTTGCGCCGATCACGGTGCCGCTCATGCGGACCGGATGCACCACCATCGTTCCGGTGGGGACAATAAAGGAGTAATCGGTGCTGACGGCGATCGGAACTCCGATGGAATGGGAGCCGCCCAGAACAAGGGAGACGGTTGGTTTGCTGATGGATGCGATCAGTTCGGCTATGGCAAGCCCCGCTTCCACATCGCCGCCCATCGTATGGAGCAGAAACAGCAGTCCGTCGATATTTTCATCATCCTCCGCCGCCGCAAGTTTGGGCAGGATATGCTCATATTTCGTCGTTTTGGAATTGCTGCCAAGATTGTCATGTCCTTCGATCTCACCGATGATCGTGATAAGCTGAATATGATTTTTCTTTTTGTTTTTATCGAGAATAAGCTGTCCGCTTTCTTTGATTTCTTCTCTGGTCTCTTCCTGCTTTTTGTTTTTATCTTCACTCATGCGGTGATCCTCCTGGCTTTTTTTATGATTCTTTTTTTGGTTTTTGTATTTTTTATCGCTCACTTAGTGGATTCCTCCTGATCGTCCAATCTCATGATACTTCTTCATTGTCTGATGTTTTCCGCGTTTTGTCTTAGGATGTGTAGCGGGGGAAAAATTATGCATTGCCGAATCAATGTCATTTATGAAACCATTTTATGTTCCTCCCGGCGTCCGGCAATGTTAATGAAATGACATTAATTGCCAAACTTACATATATTTTAAAATAATTGTCGGATTTTCTTGACAGGGAGCTGGAAAAAATTTACAATTAGAATAATTCTAAATTGAAGGCGGTGAAGAGATGAGCAAATATGCGAAGCTGCTGCTGGAATTGATCAACCGGTCAGGGAGCCATATGACAGCGGAACAGCTCTTTTTGGAACTGAAAAAGACAGAGCCCAAAGTTGTGCAGGCGACCGTATACAATAATCTGAATGCTTTATGTCAGGAGGGGATGATCCGCAGGCTGTCCATAGCAGGTTCCCCCGATCGCTATGATAAGATTCAAAAGCATGATCACCTTGTATGCAAGAAGTGCGGGGCGCTTTCCGATATTAGTCTTGAGGACCTGACGGAGAAACTGGAAAAACAGCTTGGGGGAAGCATATTGTCTTATGATCTGAAAGTCTTTTATCTCTGCCCCAAATGCAGAGAGGAAAAATAAAAGGAGGAATTGACTATGGTCTATCGATGCAGTATCTGCGGCTATGTGTATGACGAGGAAAAACAAGGCGCTCCCTTTTCGGAACTGACGCAGTGTCCTGTCTGCAAACAGCCGCCGGAGAAATTTGCGGCGGTAAAACTGGATCAGCCGGCGGACGTTCCGAACGAGGCCGTAAAACAGCCCGCTTTGGAAGGCACGGAGGATATGGATCTGAGTTATCCGAAGGAAACCCGTAAAACGGACAGCAATTACCGGTACATGAAAGAAATTCACGAGATGGCTGTTACCGGGAGATCGGCGATCGAGGCGATGGGTACGCAGATGAAGATGCCGAACTGGGATGATGTGCTTGTGCTGGGGGCGCAGCTTAATCCGATGCCTTTGGAGGAACATGCCGGGGTGTCTTTAAAAACCGTGATCGGAAAACATGCCAAAAAGCCGATGGTACTTGATATGCCTGTCTATATTTCGCATATGTCCTTTGGGGCGCTCTCGAAAGAGACAAAGATTGCGATGGCAAAGGGAAGCGCTGCGGCAGGTACGGCGATGTGCAGCGGCGAGGGCGGTATCTTGCCGGAAGAGAAGGCGGCGGCATATAAGTATATTTTTGAATATGTGCCGAATCTTTACAGCGTTACGGAGGAGAACCTGAAAACTTCCGACGCCATAGAGATTAAGATCGGACAGGGCACAAAGCCGGGCATGGGCGGCCACCTGCCGGGCGGAAAAGTTACGCCTGAGATCGCGAAGATCCGGAATAAACCGTTGGGGCAGGATGTGATCAGCCCTTCGAGATTCCCCGGAATCGACAGCGCGGATGATTTAAAGAAGCTGGTAAGTGATCTGCGTGAGCGAAGCGGCGGAAGGCCCATCGGTATTAAGATTGCGGCAGGACGCATTGAGCGGGATCTGGAATACTGCGTGTATGCCGGACCGGATTTTATAACGATAGACGGACGGGGTGGCGCCACCGGCGCATCTCCTGCCATAATCAGGGATTCCACCAGCGTTCCGACAATCTATGCCCTCTACCGCGCAAGAAAATATCTTGATGCGGCAGGTGCCGATATCGATCTGGTAATTACGGGCGGGCTCAGGGTATCTTCCGATTTTGCCAAGGCTCTTGCCATGGGAGCGGACGCCGTTGCGGTAGCTTCTGCGGCTATGGTTGCGGCGGCATGTCAGCAGTACCGCATCTGCGGCAGCGGCATGTGCCCTGTGGGGGTAGCTACCCAGGATGAAGCCCTGCGGGAAAGACTGCATATCGAGGCGGCGGCGAAGCGGGTGGAAAACTATCTGAAATGTTCTGCGGAGGAGCTCAGGACATTTGCCAGAATTACGGGCAATACGGATATCCACGGTTTATCCGTGGAGGATCTCTGCACGATCAGCAGGGAAATATCAGAACATACAAACATTACACATGCGGGAGATATGTCCGTGCCGTCAGGGAACGGCCGTGGCATGGAATCCGGCGATATTGCCGCCGGTATGTCCCGCAATTTAACAAACACTACCGGAGAGGAGAAAAACATGGGAACAACAAAGTACGCAGGAACACAGACGGAAAAAAATCTTGAGGCGGCATTTGCAGGGGAATCACAGGCAAGGAACAAATATACCTATTTTGCATCCGCTGCGAAAAAGGAAGGCTATGAGCAGATCGCTGCGCTGTTTTTAAAGACGGCTGACAACGAGAAGGAACATGCAAAGATGTGGTTTAAGGAACTTGCCGGCATCGGCGATACAAAGGCAAACCTTGCCGCTGCCGCGGACGGTGAAAACTTTGAGTGGACGGATATGTATGAGAATTTCGCAAAGACGGCGGAGGAGGAAGGCTTCCCCGAGCTGGCTGCGAAGTTCAGACTTGTGGGAGCGATCGAAAAGCATCATGAGGAAAGGTACCGCGCGCTGCTGAAAAATGTGGAGACGGCGGCAGTCTTTGAGAAGAGCGAAGTGAAGGTATGGGAGTGCCGCAACTGCGGTCATATCGTTGTCGGGACAAAGGCGCCCGAGGTATGTCCGACCTGCAACCATCCCCAGAGTTATTTTGAGGTACATGCGGAGAATTATTGATCTGATACGGCAGATCAAAGCTGACGGACATGTGGCCATAAACAGATAAGTTTATGGCCGTAAACAGACGGATCTTTTATAACAATGACAAATCTGTTATATTCGGACCGCACCAATTCACCGAATTTTCGGCAAAACGGTGCGGTTCGGATATTTTAATGGTATATCATGGTATTGCATGTGCCCATTTACCTCTTTAAGTAATCTGAAACTCCGCTTATCTGCGGAAATCTCAAGGTCTCAAGAAACCGATAATCAAGTGAAACGTTTTTTGATATTATGTTTTCAGTGTGATATGATGAAGCAGTAATATTTTACTGTTATTTGGAATGATTGACGGACTGCCGCCATGATTGCCGGTTATGTATTCGGATGAATGGGGAGGAATCATATGAAACGGATGAAAACAGGATTGCTGGAGATGCTGCGTCGGTTCAGCATAAAAAAGAGGTTGAACTACAGCATAACTTTTCTTGTTATTTTCCCGATCATAATGATTATTGTTTTAACGCATTTTATTTTCCGGGACGCAATTAAAAAGAATGTGCGGAGTTATTCCGAGGAACTCACAGTACAGTTGGCTGCAAATATGGAAAATGAAGTGACAAGGCTTGTGGATAACTGTATGGAACTGACCTATTCGGAAGAATTTCAGAAAATGGTACAGAATCAGAACAAAACTGACTGGGATTTTTTGAGTAATTATCGTCTGGTCACAAATTCCTGCAGTACAAAATTTAAAAATGAGAACTATGTTCGATGGATACAATATACTACGTCCGGGGGAATAACGTATCATCTTTTCGGCGGGAATGATGTGCCGGATGCGGATCAAACAGAGGATATACGGTCTGAGGCGATGGAGCGGGAAACGCCGTATTTCTGGTATTACTCCCGGGAAGAAAAATCGGAAGGGGAGTTGTACCTGATAACCAGAGTGAGAAAGCTTTCAGGAGGCAATATCAGCGGGACGGTTATAGTCGGACTGGACAGGGATTTTCTTCAGACGCTTTACAGGAATATGGAGCAGTCCTTGGGCAGGGGAACCATTATCTTTACGGTGGATCAGGAAGGTGAGATTCTTTCCGGAGTCAGAAAAGAATATGAAGATATGGAACCGGAAACGCTTATGCAGGTGATATCTGAAAGCAGTGCGGGCAGTAAAAATTTTTATCTGGGAGGAGAAAAATATCTGGGAATTTGGAACAGGATGCAGACGACAGGGTGGTATGTACTTGTTATGATACCATATTTATATATAGATTCCGTCTCTAATTCCACAAGTATTATGATTTTGATCATCGGGCTTGTGTTTCTTACGCTGGGACTCAGTATAGCAGCGGTGATAAATGCGAGTATCGTCAATCCTCTGAACCGTATCCTGACATATACGGTGAAACTGCAAAACGGAGAATTTCACAGGAAAATAGAGGATAACGGCGAAGATGAGATACACCAGCTTGCAGAAGCGTTTAACTGCACCACCGATGAGATCGGCAGGCTGATGCTTGATATGCAGAAGCAGAGTGAACAGAAAGCAAGACTGGAATTTGACGCATTGCAGGCGCAGATCAATCCGCATTTTCTGGCAAATACCTTAAATACGATTTCCTATCTGGCACAGCTTCGGGGAATGGATAATATCAAAAGCATTTCCAATGCCCTGATTAATATCCTGATCGTCAGCATGGGGAAAGAAAGCAAGATTATCACTGTGGAAAAAGAAATATCGTATGTAAAGGACTATCTGCTGATACAGTCATACCGGTATCCGGATTTCTATCAGGTAGAGTTTGATATACCGGAGGAATTGATGAGATATGAGATTCCGAAATTTATTTTACAGCCGATTGTGGAAAATGCGATTGTGCATGGAGTAACCCGGCTGGAGAACGGGCAGGGAAAGGTTTGTGTGAGCGGTGTGATAAAAGGGCAGGATATTCATATTTGTGTGACGGACAATGGTCCCGGGATCGGGGAAGAAAAGCTGGCGGAATTATTGAACGGGCAGGTGGAAAGCCGGGGGATATGCGGGCTTGGCATAAAAAGTGTGGATCAACGGCTGAAACTGTTGTTTGGTTCGGAATACGGGATAGGAATAAAGAGCAGGCAGGGGCTGACGGAGATAGAGCTTCGTTTTCCGGCAGATAAAGGAGAGCAGGATGAAGAAGATTCTGATTGTTGATGATGACTATATGGCACGGAGCAAGATACGTTCTCTGATGGACTGGGAGCGGAACGGTTATCGGATTGCAGGTGAAGTGTCTAACGGAAAAGAAGCTTTGGATTTTATGGAGCGGGAACTGCCCTTTATTATTCTGATCGATATGGATATGCCCGTTATGAACGGAGTAGATCTGATAAGAGAGATCAATAAACGGGAATATCCGGTTTCCGTGATCGTTCTGAGCTCATATAATGATTTTGACTATGTCAGAGAGAGTATGAAGCTCGGGGCATTGGATTATATTCTAAAGAGCGGCCTGGATGCAGCAGGGATGTTGACCGCGCTTTCAGGAGCGGAAGATGTGCGCCCGTTTAAGGAGGAAGAGAGCCTTACCGTAAAAGATATGGAATATATCAGAGATCTGTATGTCAGAAAAATATTGCTCAACCCGCCGACGGAAGAAAACACACAGTGGATTGACAAATATAATCTGAGAGTTGACCTTGCCAGAAATATGCTGGCAATTGTGGAGATTGACGATTACAGGATTGCGCTGGAGGAGCTGGATGAAAAGGGAAGTCACACATTTCAGCAGTTTATAGAAAATCTGTTTAAGGAAGCGGCTCAAAAAACAAAGGGAATGACCGCAGTAAAAATGCGGGAAAACCAGTTCTGCCTGATCTTATCCTGCAACGGCGGGCTGAGTATCGGTACTGCACAGCAGCAGCTTGACGCTGTGATTTCCGAAGTGCGGAGAAATCTGATGCGTTTTCTCAATATGACAGCGAGCGCGAGTATGGGGACTATCTGTCTCAGCCTCGGGGAAATGTCGGATTGCTATAAAAAAGCGGAGGAGCAATTAAAACAGAAGTTTTATCTCGGCAAAGGCCAGATGATCTACGGATGCAGGATAAAAGAAAACCGGAACAAAGAATCGGAACAGAAGATCAGTGAAAAGATCAGATGTCTGTTCAGCGTTGCCGATAAATATGAAATGGAACGGCAGGTTCAATTTATCTTTCGGTTAATGGCTGAGAGCGGAATGTCAGAAAAGAAAGCGAGACATTTGGTGGCAGAGATTCTGAGTACTGCCGATGCAGAAATGAAAAGACGGGGAATTGATCTTGGGGCAGTCTGCGGTACTCCTGAGCCGTTTGCAAAACTTGTCCGCTATGAGACATTAAAAGATCTGGAGATGTGGATACTGGAGATTTGCCGTGCATTCTGCAAATTGGTGAAAGAAGGGACGGAGAATAGAAATTACAGCAGGCTCACGATAAATGCCATCATATATCTTTCGGAGCATTATCATGAAACAATTTCGCTGAGTGATACGGCCCTTTATCTGAATGTCAGCAGCGGCCACTTGAGCAGAGTTTTTAAAAATGATACGGGAATGAACTTTGTAAATTATCTGAATCAGTTCAGGATCGGGAAAGCAAGGGAAATAATAGCGGAAAATAAATTTGTACAGATGAAAAATATTGCGATTGAAACGGGATTTAATAATTATAATCATTTTTTCTCGACATTCAAAAGTGTAGTGGGTATGAGCCCGCAGGATTATCAGGAGAGACTTACAGGAAGATAAGAATGGAGACATATTGGGGGAATATACTGAAAAAAAGCCGTTGACTGCGGCTTTTTTTTGTCAATATCAAAATAGTTCATCAGATATCAAAATAGTTTATTTCAAGGGCAAATGTAAAAATGTTAGAATAAGCCTGTCTCAGTAAGAGAAAATTAAATATGAAGGAGGAGGAAACAGTGAGGAAAAATATGAAACGAAAAATTGCTTTGGCGGCGGCATTTGTACTTGCCATGAGTATGACGGCATGCGGGAATACCGAACCAAAGAGCGATGGGGACAACAAACCGGCGGAAACGGAAAAGACGGAGCTAAGCGTTGACTTTTTTGTTACGGAGGATAATATGCTTGATATTGCCCATTATATCGAGGAAGTCCTTCCGGAACAATTTCCTGACTACGAGGTAAAGTTTGAGATTACTCAGGGAGATGCACAGACGGTAGAGACAAAGATCAGAACCGCGCTCGCATCCGGCAGCAATTCGGTAGATGTCTGGTGGTGTCATGGAGGAACCTGGGCAACACCCATGATCAATGGCAATTTTGTATTGGAAATGGGAGATTATCTGGAATCCTCCGGATTTTATGAAGATATGGTTCCGCAGGTGGCATCTTTTGTGAGGGAACAGGAGAAGATTTATGCCATTCCATTTGAACCTACTTCCTATTGGATCAACATGTACAATAAAGAAGCGTTTGAAAAAGCGGGGATCACAGAAGTGCCAAGGACAATGGACGCTTTCATGGAAGCGCTTGAGGCGCTCAAAGAAGCGGGATATACGCCTATTGTAACGGGGGCAAAGGATCAGTGGATGGCGTTGGATTTTATTGAGACACTGGCCTATACCATATCACCGGAAGATTCCTGGAAGGCCGTAAACGGAGAGATGAAATTTGTGGACAGCAGCGCATGGAGAGAAGCGGCAGAAGCGACAAGGGAAATGATAGACCGGGGATATTTTCCGGAAAATATCGGACTTATGGACAGAACGGAGGCGGATGCACTCTTTTCCACAGGGCAGGCGGCAATCATTTCCGAGACGAGTTCAACGCTCACTACGGTATGCCAGGAGTTTGGGGACAACGCAGGGGTAATGTATTATCCGATGCTCCATGCGGAAAATGCGGATCAATACGGCATCAACATTTCCGGCGGGCAGAAGGCAAACTGTGGATTTATGGTAAATGCGGCGACCAAACATCCCGAAGAAGCGGTGGCACTGGCAATCGGATTGTCAAAATTGAGGAATCAGTATGAATATACCGTATTGGGTAATGTGGCTGTTCCGTTTGATGCGGAAAAGATGGGATGGACACTTCCGGAGGAACCGGCGGAAGGAGTGGCTCAATTTGCCGGGGACATGAAAAAATTTGAGTATTCAAAGAATTTTCTTCAGGATATTATGCCGACTTCTACCGGAACTACGCTTTCGATGGAAGCAGCCAGTAAATTCTTTACAAATCCGGATTATTCCGTAGAAGAGTTTCTTCAGGATCTGGATAAAGCGGTTGCTGCGGAATAAAAATAACAGAATAATAAGGTCCGGCAGAGCGGTACGGGGGGATTGTTCTGCCGGCTTAACGACAGGGAGGCAGGACTTCAATGCAGAAGATATTGGGAAGTAAAAAAAATATATTTATATTTTGTGCTCCGGCTGCCATTTTATTTTTTACGCTGGTTATTTATCCCATTTTTTATATTTTTTATCTTGCTTTAAGGAAAACGGATGGAATATCTTTCAACGAGTATGCCGGGCTGAGCAACTACAGACAGATATTTGAAGAAAGCTATTTTATGAATGCAAATCTGAAGTCATTAGGGCTGGCTGTTTTTGCTACACTTGGCATCGCGTTATTGGGAACCGTGATCGCATTTCTCACATGTGGGCTGAAAAGGAGAGTTCAGCGTTTTTATAAGACATCTTATCTGATTCCCTTTGTGTTGTCGATCAGTGTGATCTCCCAACTGTGGCTTTCCATTTATCATTCGGAATGGGGAGTTCTGAACAGGCTTTTGGAATTTTTCCATCTGTCATCTTTGAGGAGAGCATGGCTCTCGGATCAAAATACGGCAATGATCTGTGTGGCGATTGTTGGAATGTGGTGGGTTCTGGGCATGACAATACTGTTGGTTTATACGGGTATTATGGCCGTTCCGGGATCTTATTATGAGGCGGCAAAAATCGACGGCGCAAATTTCTGGCAGGTATCCGGATATATTACATTTCCGCTGTGTAAAAATATTATTAAAACCTGTGTGATCATCAACACGATCGGCGGTTTTTATACTTTTCCCCAGGTATATGTGATGACAAAGGGAGGGCCCGGAGATTTGACCATGACAGTAATGATGCTGATCTACAGAGAAGCATTCTCCAATGCAAGACTGGGACTTTCCTGTGCAATCGCGGCAGTTACGATTCTGGAAAGTGTAGTGATACTTGCGGTGATCAATTTTCTGATCAGGGATCAGGAAACGGAATTTTAGAACCGGCAGTGCGGGCGACAGACAAAGGAGAGAATTTACATGAAAAATCCGAATGAAATACAAAACAGGGCAGGACGCAGGATCATTACGGCAGTACTTGGTATTCTGGTAATTACGACACTCTATCCGATATACTGGCTGGTAGTCAATTCCTTCAGAAAAACGGAACAGATCGTGACGGGAGACACATTTGGGCTTCCGGATGAACTGTTTTTAGGAAATTACTATGATGCCATCGTTAATAGAAATGTGCTTCATTATTTTAAAAACAGCGTGATTTATACACTGCTTACGATTATATTGACGGTTTTAATCTCTACGATGCTGGCTTATGCCTTGACCAGGATGAGATGGAAATATAAAAAACTTGGGATGTCAATAGCCATGTTCGGTATTCTGCTTCCCTCTCAGATCGTAGTTATCCCGATCTTTATGATCATGAGAAAACTGCATCTTGTAGATCATCCGCTTTCCATTATTCTGGTGATCTCAGCGTTTAATATCGGCGTTTCCACTATGATCGCATCAGGGTTTCTAAAGGGAATACCGTATGAAATGGAAGAGGCGGCTGTTATGGACGGATGCGGAATATTCAGGCTTTTTTTCCGTATTATCTTTCCGCTGATGAAGTCACCCATTGCGGCAATGAGCATTTACATATTTCTGAACAGCTGGAATGAATTTATTTATTCGCTGGTACTCTTGAACAGTGACGAGAAAAAGACACTTCCTCTGATGCTGCTCGGGTATTCTACCAGGTCGGGGAGCAATTTTGGCGGTCTGTTTGCTGCGATGGTAATTACCAGTTTTATCCCGATTTTGTTATATTTGTTTTTCAGCAGGCAGGTAGAAAATGCAATCAGTGCCGGTTCGATCCTGAAATAGCCATATAAAAGAGGACATCAGATCATTTGTAATAGGAAAGGAAATGGTATTATGAAATACATAAATATCCCGGGGACAGAATTGAAATCAGCGGCAATAGTGATGGGTTCCATATGCAGTGTGGAGGGATCTGCCGACGAAGCATACAGGATTCTGGATATGTACCGCGACGCGGGCGGAAACATGCTGGACTCGGCAAACGTGTACGGCAAGTTTTTTGAAAAGGGGACCAATATTTGCGATAAACACATTGGGAACTGGATGAAACTGAGAGGATGCCGCAATGAGTTTATCGTGGAAACCAAAGGCGGACACCCTGATCCGAAAGGAAACGGGACATCCAGGCTTGAAAAAAAGGATATCCGAAAGGATCTGGAAGAAAGCCTTCGGGCTCTTCAGACAGATACGATAGATCTTTTTTTCCTGCACAGAGATGATCAAAGGATACCTGCAGGAGAAATTATGGAATATCTCAACGAATTTAAAAAAGAGGGGAAGATCCGTCACTTTGGGGCGTCCAACTGGATGGCAGGGCGAATCCTTGAGGGACAGAAGTATGCCAGGGAACATGGGCTGGAGGGCTTTGTGGCGGACCAGCTTCTATGGAGTATGGCGGACGCGGACATGAAACATTATCCCTGGCCGGGATGTACCAATATGGATGGCGAAGCATGGAAAATGCATGTGGAAACAGGAATGGCCGCGTTTGCCTATGAATCGCAGGCGAGGGGATTCTTTCAGAAATACCGGAAAGCGGGAATGGAAGGTATCTCTGAGGAACTGAAAAAATTATATTATTCGGATGAAAATATAAATCGTTACAAAAGGGCACAAAAGCTTGCTTCAGAGAAAAATATATCTTTATCCGCAATAGTACTTTTATATGTGCTGAGCAGTCCTTTTCCGTCCGCAGCGCTGATCGGACCAAGAACGGATGCACAGTTTATGGAGAGTATGGAAGCAGCGGATATGCAGTTGTCCGAAGATGAAATGAAATATTTATTTGGGAAGTAAGTATTTTATACGGTTCATAGAATGAAAGGCTGTCGTGATTCTGTAATATACGGATATTGCGGCAGTTTTATATTTGCAAATAAATTTAATGCAATAACTTCTTGTTATGATTTTTTCAATATGCTAAAATAAAGTGCAGCATGAGAGATGGGAGGAAATTTTATGAAACGTTTTGAAAAAGTTTATGGTCAGGGAACCATTGATGTGACGGAAATCTGGGTTGATACGGAGACAGGCGTAAATTATTTGTTTCACAAATGCGCAAATGCGGGAGGTTTCACACCGCTTCTTGACCGGGACGGAAAAGTGGTTATAACAAAACAGGGAAATGAATTATAAAGTATAAAATACAAACAAAGGAGTATTGGTTCTATGAAAATAAGAACAAGATTTGCACCCAGTCCCACGGGACGGATGCATGTGGGTAATTTAAGGACGGCGCTGTATGCCTATCTGATCGCCAAACATGAGGGCGGGGATTTTATTCTCCGCATTGAGGATACCGATCAGGAGAGGCTGGTGGAAGGCGCCGTGGATATTATCTACAGGACGCTGGAAAAAACAGGGCTTGTCCACGATGAAGGCCCGGACAAGGACGGGGGCGTCGGCCCCTATGTACAGAGCGAGCGGCAAAAGAGCGGGCTCTATCTGGAATATGCGAAGAAACTGGTGGAAAAGGGCGAAGCGTATTATTGTTTCTGCGATAAGGAAAGGCTTGCGGGGCTTACGAGGACCGTGGCAGGAAAAGAGATCAATGTCTATGACAAACACTGTCTTTCCCTGAGCAGGGAGGAAGTGGAGGCGAAGCTTGCGGCAGGCGTTCCCTATGTGATAAGACAGAACAATCCCACGGAGGGCGAGACGGTTTTCCACGATGAGATCTACGGAGATATCGCGGTGGAGAATGGGGAACTTGATGATATGATCCTGATCAAGTCCGACGGTTATCCCACCTATAATTTTGCCAATGTGGTGGACGACCATCTGATGGGCATTACGCATGTGGTGCGGGGAAATGAATATCTTTCTTCCTCACCGAAGTACAACAGACTTTATGAGGCGTTCGGCTGGGATGTGCCGGTGTATGTGCACTGCCCGCTGATCACCGATGAGGAGCATAACAAGTTATCCAAACGCTGCGGCCATTCCTCCTATGAGGATCTGATCGAGCAGGGATTTCTGACGGAGGCGGTTGTGAACTTTGTGGCGCTGCTGGGATGGAGCCCTTCGGATAACCGTGAGATATTTACGCTGCAGGAGCTGACAAAAGCTTTTGACTATCGCCATATGTCCAAGTCTCCGGCGGTATTTGACTATACGAAATTAAAATGGATGAACGGCGAGTATATCAAACAGATGGATTTTGACCGGTTTTATGAGATGGCGGAGCCATTTTTGAAAGGCATTATAAAAAAGCCGCTGGATCTGAAAAAAATCGCTGAGATGGTGAAAACAAGAATAGAGGTATTCCCGGATATTCCGGCATTGATCGACTTTTTTGAAACGCTGCCTGCATATGACGCGGCGATGTATACCCATAAGAAGATGAAAACCACAACGGAATCCTCACTGGAAGTATTGAAAGAACTTCTTCCTGTCCTGGAAAAACAGGAAGATTACGGCAATGATGCGCTGTATCAGAAACTCTGTGATTTTGTGGCTGAGAAGGGCTGCAAAAACGGCTATGTGCTATGGCCTGTCCGCACCGCAGTCTCCGGTAAGCAGATGACACCGGCGGGCGCTACGGAGATCATGGAAATTCTTGGAAAGGAAGAATCTTTATCCCGGATCAGAGCGGGGATAGAGCTTCTTGAAAAAGCACTGGCCTGATGCATAATACGGCAAAAGACGGCTTACGGGATTTGAGGGGGCAGAAACCTTCAAAGCCCCGTAAGCCGGATGGCGCGGGAAATCCGCAGCAGCAGGAGGCAATCATGCACGGCGCAGGTCCCATGATGGTCCTTGCGGGACCGGGTTCCGGCAAAACCTTTGTGCTGACAAAAAGAATCGCACATCTGATCAACACGCATCATATAGGCCCATCGGAAATTCTGGTGATCACCTTCACAAAAGCTGCGGCGGGAGAAATGCAGCAACGCTTTTTATCACTCTGTGAAGGAGAACATCCGCCGGTGACTTTCGGCACTTTCCATGCCGTCTTTTATTCCATTCTGAAAGAAACTTCGCGCTGCCGCACGGGCAGCATCTTATCCGAGTCGGAAAAGAAAAAAATACTTCAGGACATTATCCGGAAAAACAGATACGATATCAATCCGAATGCGGATGTACTGGAAGAGATACTCTCCGAGATCGGCCGGTACAAAAGCCGCTGTTTCCCTGACAATGATATCAGTAAAAAGCAAAGCACCTGCGAGTCGGCTTGTTATACGCCGGGCAAAGAAATAAATGAAAATATGAATTATATACCGCAAAATATATCTCCGGATCTGTTTCGGAATCTGTATCAGGATTTCACACGGGCGCAGGAAATTCTCGGGAAAATCGACTTTGACGATATGGCGCTGAAATGTCTGGAATTATTTCAGGAAAGGCCGGATATTTTAAAACGGTACCAGGCGAGATACCGTTATCTTCTGATCGATGAGTTCCAGGATATCGCGCCGATACAATACCATCTGGTACGGCTTCTTGCCGCACCGGAGAATAATCTTTTTATCGTGGGGGACGATGATCAGTCCATCTATGGCTTTCGGGGCGCAAAGCCGGATATTATGCGGAACTTTCCGAAAGAGTATCCTTCCGCAAAGATCGTTGCCCTGCAAATAAATTACCGCAGTACGCCGCAGGTGGTTTCGGCGGCGGGGAAGCTGATCGGGCATAACAGAAATCGCTTTCCGAAGGAGATCAGCGCGGCGAAAGAGCCGGGAGAGCCTCTTCGTATCACAGGAACGGAAAGTGTTGAACAGATGGAGGAGGCGCTGATCCATTGTCTGCTACCCGAAAAAAATGCCGGAAAACTGGCGGACTGCGCCGTGATCAGCAGGACATCCGCCCGGTTTCCGATGCTTTCGGAAAAGCTTCGTCAGGCAGGCATCCCCTGTATTTTTAAAGAAAAGATAAAGAGCATCTATGACCATGAGATCGCATACGATCTGCTTGCCTATCTGGAATTTGCCATGACACCGCCGAAAGAGAGAAGCCGGAGCCAGTTTTTCCGGTTTATGAACAGGCCGCTTCGGTATATCAGCAGGGAAGCGGTAAACGAATCCGCTGACTTCGGGCATCTGATCCGTTATTATCGGGGGAAACCCGGCATACGGGAAGCCGTCATACGCCTTAAGCAGGATCTGGAACGGATAAGTACGATGCCGGTTTTTCTGGCGCTCCATTATATCCGCAAGGGGATGGGGTATGATGTGTATCTGGCGGAGCGGTTCGGAGTACATAGTATGCAAAACAACGGAGAGGGGAAACGCAATTTACCAGAGAAAGAGAACGTCAATATATCGGAGCTTGCGGATATGATACAAAATTCAGCCAGAGGATGTCGGACGCTTTCTCAGTGGAAAGAGATGATGGAAGAACGAAGGAAAGAGACGCAAAGCGGCACGTCCACTCCGAAGGAAGGCGTTACGCTTTTGACTATGCACGGCTCCAAAGGCTTAGAATATGATAAAGTTTTTATAGTAAACTGCAATGAGGGGAGCACGCCGCACCGGAAAGCGCGCAGTGAGGAGGAGATTGAGGAGGAGCGACGCATGTTCTATGTGGCGATGACAAGAGCGAAAAAGGAACTGACGATGTTTTGTATCACAGGGGAAAAAAGCGCAAATAAAGAAGGCAGCGCCTCTAAAACAATGCCGCCTTCCAGATTTTTGAAGGAACTTGAATGAGCAGGCACAACCCCTCTTTTTGTCTGACTTTTTGTATGCTGAACTGTTATGACTTGTTCATGATCTTTGGGGGGATCACAGTATCTCATCAAACTCACAACTGTCAAGATATTCGTCGAAGGCATCCGAAGCCTGTTCATATTCCTCCTCATCCTCGATATAGCGAAGTTCCGGTTCCTCATTGGGATCATCGGGATTTTCCGAATAGCCGTAGATCCAGACCGAACCGTCCTCGTTATCGCTGTTCTCGGAGAGCGGAAGCAGTGCGATATAGTCCTTTTCGCCGACGGAAAAGATGGTGACAACGGAGCAGGTGACAATACCTTCATCCAGTTCCAGTTCCACGGTCATTTCTTCCTGCGCCATATTTTGATCAGGCTCGGTTATGATGTTAGGTTCTTCTTTTTTCATGGGTAGTCCTCGCTTTCTTTTTCATAATAGTTTACAATTTTTCATGAAATTTTGCAATATTTTATACGAAACGGTAGAATATATTTTAAGGAATCATTTTTGGTTGCATTATATATAGAAAGATGATACGATGAAACAGACTTTAAATCCTAAGATCATTTTTGAATGGAATGGCTGTGTGTTTCTTACGCAGTAGAGTAAAAAGAAACCAAATCCGGGAGAAGATGCGCTATGATAAGACAGGTGGAAAAGTTGGGGAAAGGCAGCACATATAATGTGGGGAATATGTGCTGGCAGATTCAAAGTTTTCATTTTGTGAAAAATCAGATAGTGTGGGATGAGAGGAAGAAGCGGAAATTTTTCGCGGGGGGGGGTATTTTGCTACGCAAAGTCTTCCTGTCATTATGAAAGTGTATTAAAAGGAGAGAGGAATCGTTTATATTTGGATGGTAAGGCATATGCCCAGGTCAGGGAATATGCCTGTTTAGTGTGGGATAATGTGAAAGTAAAAGCGGCATCATCTGTTTACGGATGGTGTCGCTTTGCTGTATAAAAAATGGTGACAGGCAGAATTGGATGAGGAGGCTTGAAGATGAATATTTTGCTTGTGGGAGGTCCTTCCGTATTCATAAACCGGATCATACGGAAATTTAAAAAAGAGGGACACAAAGTTTGTCTGCTGACAGGAAATCGTTTTAATACGGGCGGGTACGAAAAGGCTTTTGAAACTTACTGTTTCCCATATGACAGCGAAAGCATAAAATCCATTTTTGAGAGT
The DNA here is from genome assembly GCA_022799355.1 of Lachnospiraceae bacterium. GTDB lineage: Bacteria > Bacillota > Clostridia > Lachnospirales > Lachnospiraceae > 1XD8-76. The sequence continues at coordinate 17,013 of JAAWOG010000029.1, forward strand.
GCGGATCCTGATGTGACAATATTTTTTGGCGCCTACGATTCAAATTTTGAGTGGGACATGGAACAGAATACATCCGTCCGTTTTACAAGCAGCCTGATGAATCTGTTGACGTTTTTCGACACTTCGGGGAAAGGACGGTTTATTTATCTTTCTTCCGATGAGGTATATGGAGGAGACTGGCCGGAGGATATCAGGGAGGAGGAGACGGTAAAACCGGAGACGATAAAAGGGGCGGCTCTGGCACAGGGGGAAAATATCTGTTCTTACATGGGAGATTTATCGAAGAAGGACATTGTCACTCTGAGACTGCAGCATCTCTACGGGATGCCGGAAAGCGCAGGAGACTGCAATGAAACGATCACATGGTTTTGTCTGGAAACGCTGCGCGGAAAGATACTGCGGGCGGATGCGGGCAACAGATTCGCGCTGTTGTATGAATCGGACGCGGTAGAGTTTTTATATGAGGTGGCGGTCTGTGAATATCACAGGAGCAGCATTTATAATATTTCTTCCTCTGTGGAGACAAATGAGGCGGAACTTGCGGAGATTGTCTTTTCAGCCATGAAGGGCAGAGAACTTATGCCGGTGGATGACGGCTGGGGGGATGATGTCGATTGGGAAGAGAACGACGGTTGGGAGGAAGTGGCGGCGGAGAGGAGTGATCCGCGGACAGGGCGCTACGCGAAAGATTTCAAAGCGGGGGAACCGGTCATATTAAGGAGTGCGCCGGGAGTCAGGCGCGTACTCTCCAACGAACGGTTTGTGGAAGAATTCAGAGCCGTCTTTTTCGGAAGTACGAAGAAAAATGTCAACAAAATCGCGGGAAAAATGAAGCGTTATAAAAGAAAGTTTCTGACTGGCGAAGAACTGGAGATGTCATTCTGGAAAAAGCTGCAGCAGAGAGCGGGGTGGTTTTTCAAAGCGATAATCCCTTTTTTGGAAAATATCATCTGTTTTATCTTCTTTTATCGTCTCAATCAGTATGTGGCGGGCAGTACATATTTTTCGCGGTTGGATTTCTACCTTCTGTATGTCCTTTTGTTTGCGATCGTACATGGGCAGCATCAGGCAATTTTTTCGGCCGCACTTGCGATGGGCGGGCATTTTTTCAGTCAGGCAGCAGGTGGGGAGGGATTCGCCGCAACGACGGATTACACAAATTATGTGTGGATCACGCAGCTTTTTATCGTGGGGCTGACAGTGGGCTATCAGCGGGACAATATCAGGAGCCTGCGGGATGAAATGATGGATGAGCGGATATATCTTTCAAAACAGCTTGTGGACATCAACGATATCAACGGGAGCAACGTCCGCGTGAAGAATGCTTTGACAACACAGATCATTAATCAAAACGACAGTGTGGGAAAAATTTATAACATCACATCCACCTTAAATAAACTGATGCCGGAAGAGATACTGTTTCAGGCAGCGACGATGTTGGGGGAACTGATGGAAAGCAGGGATGTGGCGATCTACACCGTATCGAACGGGCAGTATGCCAGACTGTTTTCCTACACTACGCCCAAGGCGAAGAAGGGCGGAAATTCCATATGCTACCGGGAGTACGGAGCACTGTCGGAAGCCCTGAAAGACCACAGAGTATATATAAACCGTGAACTTGACGAAAGATACCCCATGATGGCGAGCGCCATCTATGACGATGAGGAAATGGAAATCATTGTCATGATCTGGAGCATCTCCTGGGACAGAATGACTTTAGGGCAGGCAGACTATCTGGTTGTCTGCGGCTATCTGATCCAGAATGCGGTGATCCACGCGAACCGATATCTTTCCGCTCTGCGGGATGAGCGATATGTAAAGGGATTGGAACTTCTGAAGGGTGAGGCGTTTGACGGACTGGTGCGCTCTTTCCTGCACGCGAGGGAAAAGGGGCTGACGGAATGTGTGCTGCTGGAGGTGGACATCAGGGATAAAGCGCTGCTGGATGCGGGAAAAGAACTCAGAAAAAACCTGCGGAACAATGATTATGTGGGCATCGGGGGAGATCATAAACTGCTGGTGCTGCTTTCAAATGCAGGGCGGGCGGAAGCGGATGTGATTATGAAACGTTTTGAAGAGAAAGGATATGTGAGCCGGATCAAAGAAGAAGAGGGAATATACTATGACGGCGGAAGAGCGGGGATTTCTGATTTTACTTATAATAAACTGCGTCATCGTGCTTCTGTACCTGCTGTGTAATTTACTGCTGCGGATTCTGCGTAAAAAGCAGTTGAGGAGTATTTTATTGAAGGCGGCGGTCATGCTGCTTTGTCCTGTTGCCGGCGTGGGATTTATGGCGCTTGGCAGCCTCTGCCATAAATTGTTTTTTTACAGAGAAGTGGATCTGGCGGATGTTGTGTTCAGCAAAGACAGAGTCAGGACAAATCTGCCGGCGATGGAGGAAAAGGAGAGCAATATTGTGCCGGTTGAGGAGGCGATGAGCATAGCGGACAAAGATAATCTGCGAAAAATGATGCTGCAGATCGTACAGGGAGATTTAAAGCATAAACTGGCAGCTATCGCCACAGCGTTAAACAGCGATGATTCGGAGACTTCCCACTATGCGGCGTCCGCCTTGCAGAATGTGCTGGGTGAATTTCGGTTTCTGGTACAGAAAAATTATGAAGAGATAAAGGAAAGCGGGGAAAAGGCAGGGGAATCGGAAGAAGAACGCGGAAAACGCATGAAACTCGCGGAGGAGACGCTTGATCTGATGGGCGAGGTTATGGGGAATCGTCTGCTTGTGGAGAAAGAGCAGGCTCTGTACGCGGATATCATGGAAGAGATATGCCGGATTCTGCTTGAGGAGGAGAGCAGGCTGACGGTGAAGAGACTGGAAGTTCTGTGTCTGCAGCTTTTGTATGCCGAGAATTATGAAAAGTGCAGAGAATGGTGCAGTTTTTTCTATCTGAGGAATTTTGGGGACGCGGAGCCGTATATCTGCCGGTTAAAGCTGTATTTCGCAACCGGAGACAGGCGGAATTTTTTCAGCACCCTTGAGGAACTGCGCTCTTTGGAGGTTGACATTGACAAAGAAACGCTGGAGCTGATCAGAATATTTGTATGACGGAGGAGAGAGTTGTTAACACACAGGAAGTTGTTCAGTATGCTGCTGATGATGGCAGTGCCGCTCATATTGTTTATGTTTATCTGGGTTTATCAGGACAGCGTAAATGACTATGATATAAACGAATATGCGGAGCGAAGCGTGATCGGTATCTCAAAACCTCAAAACGGGGAGGAGGGAGAGAGGCATACGGCTCAGGATACGCTGATCAGTAATCCGGCGCTGCGGGATACGGTGTTCATCGGAGAAAGAGAGAGCGATATGGGAGGTGTCGTGGAACAGTGGTGTCTGTATGCCGGACGTTCTTTTCGCTGTTATGCCACACTTGCCGAATACTTCTCCGTGCCGGATGAAAACGCGAAAGTGATCTGCGTTGCGCCGGAGAGTTTATCTTTTCCGGCGGATGAGCAGCTGTTGGATGAACTGGCGCTGCGGGATATCGTGGTTATTTTCGGTGAACTGCCCGCTTCGGAGGTTGTGGAGAGTATACCCTCCCTCAGAGAATTGCTGGGAGTCGAGGGTGTTTCCTCTTACAGAACAGCGCTGAAGGGAATCTACCTGTACAAAGGATTTTTGCTGGGGGGAGAGAAACTCTATATGGATGGCGAGGGGGATGCCGAATGGGAACTTGATTTGAGTATTTCCTGGTATCATCTTGGGGACCGGACAGATGTATATATGGCGGGGATTGCGGAGGAGGAACAGAGTACCAGACAGAAACAGTGGCCTCCCATCCTGTGGAAAAATGTGGAGGGAAACGCCACCGTATTTGCGGTCAACGGAAACTATCTGAGGGATGAGACCGGACTGGGATTTCTGGAGGGGATGATGGCTAAAAGCGATACGTATCTGCTGTATCCCGTAGTCAATGCCCAAAATATAACAGTTGCGGATTATCCGGGCTTCACGGCGGAAAATGAGGAAAAACTGCAGGCAATCTATGGTGCTTCCTACAGGATGATCCTCCAGAATATCATCTGGCCAAACCTGGTGTCCTTCTCCGACCAGATGGGCTTTCGCCTGACTTGTTTTATGACGCCTCAGCATTTATATCTGGATGGGATGGAGCCGGATATGGGGGAAGAACTGCTCTATTATCTGCGCCAGTTAAAAGTGCGGCAGGGGGAGATGGGATGGTCCGCAGGCAGTAAAGACGGCCTTTCAGTGGAGGAAAAATGGAGCCGTGACAACCTGTTTTTCGGGGAGGCGGGGAGCAGCTACGCTTACACGGCCGCCTATGTGCCTGAGCAAAACCGTCAGGAATTTGAAGAACTTGCGGCGAAAGGAGCGTTTCCCGACTTACGGACCGTGACCGGAGCCAATAAGGAAGATGCGTTTCTGTTTTCTTTTGTATCGGAGAATATCATCAGCCAGGAGATCACCCACAGGGCGGATCAATACAATTTTCGGGATGATCTGAGAAACCGGAGCCTTCAGACCGCCCTTGGCTACACCAACATTTTAATGGAACTGGAATGTGTTACATGGCCGGAGACGGAGGATGAGAGATGGGAGAACTATTCAAAAAAAGTTCTGGGAAATATCACAACATGGTGGAAGGACTATGGCGGATTTGAAAAAACGACGCTGACGGAGAGCGCCTGCCGCGTGAGAAAGCTTCTTGCAGTGGACTATGAAAACGGACGCCTGGGGGATGAGATCATATTGCGCTTATACAACAGACAGGGGGATGCCTATTTTCTGCTGCGGACACACGACAAGGATGTGGGTGCCGTGAACGGCGGAACGTTTTCACGGATAGAGGAGAATGCGTGGCTGATCACGGCGCAGGAGGACGAGGTGAAGATCAGCCTGGTAAATGCGTGGTAGCGCTCCGGGTGCCGGAGAATGAGAGGTGGCGTTTTGAAAGTATGCGTTGTTTCAGAGGGGTGTTATCCCTATGTGGTGGGAGGTGTATCCAGTTGGATTCACAGTATTATACAATTGTTTCCCAATCTGGAATTTATACTGGTCAATATTGTTTCGGACAGAGAGCAGAGAGGGAAGTTTGTCTATGATCTGCCGGGAAACGTAACAAAAGTATATGAAGTATATTTGCAGGATGTAGATTGGTGCAGGTCTCCGGGAAAGAAAAAACGTCGTTTTCGCCTGAAGAAAAATGAGAGAAAGGCGCTGCGCAGCCTTATGCTGGATCAGGATGTGGAATGGGATACGCTGTTTCATATGTTTCAGGAGCCGGCACTCTCCATAAATGACCTGTTGATGGGAAAAGATTTCTTCGAGATTGCGATAGAGGTCTACAAAAGACGATATATGCAGATTATGTTTTCTGATTTTCTGTGGACGCTGCGCTCCATGTATGTGCCGCTTTTTCTGGTGATGAGACAGAAAGTTCCGAAGGCGGACCTGTATCACTGCGTAGCGACCGGATATGCGGGGATTATCGGCAGCATGGGAGTGCACTTTCACAGAAGCAGGCTGCTTTTGTCGGAACATGGGATCTATACCAGGGAGAGGGAGGAAGAACTGATACGCGCCAAATGGCTCGATAATCTCTACAAAAATATCTGGATAGAACAGTTCAAAAAGATGTCGAATCTCGCTTATGAGCGGGCGGATATCGTGACAAGTCTGTATGACAGGGCGAGACAACTGCAGATTGAGCTGGGCTGTCCCAGGGAGAAGGCAAGGGTGGTTCCGAACGGAATTGACGCGAAAAGGCTTGAAAGGCTTCCGGGAAAGAGCGCGGAGGAGGAAAAGATGGTCTATATCGGGGCGATCCTGCGCGTTACGCGTATCAAGGACGTAAAGACATTGCTGGGAGCGTTCGCGTGTGCCAGGAAGGAGGTGCACAACCTGAAACTTTGGATTATGGGCTCCCTGACAGAGGAAGCGGAATATGCGGAAGAGTGCATGGAATTTATGCGGATGCTGAGACTGGAGGATGTGGTTTTTACGGGATCGGTGGATATAAGGGAGTATCTGGGGAAGATGGATTTTACAATTCTGACGAGTATCAGCGAAGGCCAGCCTTTGACAGTGCTTGAGAGTTATGCGGCGGGAAAGCCGGTGATCGCTACTGATGTGGGCAGCTGCAGGGAACTGATCTATGGGGAGAAGGGGGATTCATTTGGAAGCGCGGGAATACTGACACATATCATGAACCAACAGGAAATCGCACAGGCAATGATAGAACTGGCGCGCAATCCGGAGAAGAGAACGGAGATGGGACGATGCGGGTATTACCGTATGAAAGCAAATTACGAGATCGGAAAAATGCAGAATGCGTACAGAAATCTCTATCGGGAATTGTGTGAGGATCAGTATCTTACCTGGCAGGAAGAAGATTTTGTAATGGAAAGGACATAAAAAGGAATGGCGGGGATAGGCGTCAGGCTGAACAGAATCTATGAAAAAAATACAATAGCCAGCAATCTGTACGGATTTTTATACAGCACGATCGTTACGATAGCCCCCATGCTCGTCGTGTTTATCGCGGTGGTGCTCATGCAGTTTTTGCTGAAGTTTTCCGATGCGAGTTATCTGTCGAGAGAGCTCTATTCCTGTACGGTGCTTTATATTTTTATCTTCGCGTTTTTGACAACGGCACCCTTCAATCCGGTGATCTCCCGTTATATGTCGGATGTGATCTATGAAGAAAAAATGGAGGACATTCTTCCCTGTTTTTATCTCGGGCTTTTTATGGTCACGGCGCTCGGGGCTCTTGCGGGCGTTCCTTTCTGTCTGCGCGAGCATTTTGTGGGGGAGGTTCCGGTCTATTATGTGTTTACAGGGTTTTTCGGTTATATCAGCCTGATTATGGTAGTATACTGTATGACCTATCTGTCGATCAGCAAGGACTATGCGCGTATCTCCCTGCTGTTTTTTATCGGTATGTTTCTGACAGTGGTGCTTTCTCTGGTATTTTGCTATATTTTCGGGATGGAAAGCACCTACAGCGCATTGCTTGCGCTGGTGATCGGCTTTTTTGTCATTGCGGTGCTGGAATACGGCCAGGTAAAGCAGTTTTTTCCGCAAAACAGCGGTCACTACCGCCGGATACTGCGCTATTACAGAAAATACTGGCAGCTGCCCCTGGTAAATTTTCTCTATGTACTGGGGCTGTATGTCCACAATTTCGTGTTCTGGACTACGGATATACGGAATGTTGTAGTGAAAACTTTTGTCTGCGCGGAGCCCTACGATGCGGCGACATGTATTGCCATGTTTACCAACATAGCCTCGTCCGTCATTTTCATCTCCCGCATGGAGATGAGGTTCCGTTTCCGCTATAAAGCCTATACGGAGGCGGTGATCGGAGGAAGGTGGAGCGATATTGAGACTGCCAAAATCAGGATGTTCCGGCAGCTTTCGGAGGAACTGGTCAATCTGGTTCGGATTCAGTTTATCATATCGGCAGTTCTCTATTTCCCGATTGTGATTCTGATGCCGCACATCGGATACGGCGGTCTGGCGCTGGAATTTTATCATTGTCTGGCGGCAGGATATTTTCCGCTGTTTATCATGTATGCCGTCATCCTGTTTCTCTATTATTTTGAGGAACTGACAGGAGCTCTGCTCAGTGCCGCTTCGTTTGTCGCGGTCGTTTTTGCCGGCACGGTGATTGCAACCCGCCTGCCTTATCTCTGGGGAGGGATCGGTGTCTTCGCGGGATCCGTGACCGGTTTCCTGGTTGCCTGTTTCCGGCTGCGGAAACTGGAGAGGGAGCTGGATGCGCATGTATTCTGTGCGGGAGTCGTTCTGAAACGCGGAGTCGGCAAAATGCCCTCCTCAGAGGTGTTTGACCGCTATACGGGAAAAAATGAGACAGTGATTACTTATAAAAAATAAAGAAATTACGGGGTGCTGAAAATGGCGATGGAAACGGTTCTCTTTCCGGTATTGGCAGGTATCGGCATAGGGCTGCTGACTGTGTCAGTACTGGCACTGGCACATAAAAAAATAACGGAAACGCTTTCTCTGATATGGGGCTTGTTTGCTTTTCTTTTGCTGCTGGCTGGCTTTTTCGCGGGGCGTTTGGAGCGGGCAGGGTATTTAAGCAGCCGCGGTGTACTTTTTTCTTTGTACGGTATTCCCGGCATTGTGCTCGCCGCCTGTTTCATCAGCGCGCGGATATCCTGTCTGATTTGCAGAATGAGGGAGGCATCCATGCAGATATCGCTCATAAAGCTGGAGGAAGAGATTTCGGGAAAAGAGACGGAGCGCGGGGAGAGAAAAAACCTGCTTCTGATTATGCCGGCATACAATGAGGAGAAAAATATCAGGCGGCTTCTGTATCAGATAGAGGAGGCAAAAGTCAGGAGATTTGCGGATATTCTGGTGATCGACGACGCCTCTTCGGACAGAACCGCCCGGATAGCGGAGGGGATGGGGTGTCTTTGCGTGAAGTGCATTCTCCACCAGGGGTATGCCGGAGCGCTCCGGACCGGCTACAAATATGCTGTCGACAAGGGATATTCCTACGTGATCCAACTTGACGCGGACGGTCAGCACGATGTGTGCAATATTGAGGTACTGTACCGGGCGCTTTGTACAAAGGAAGACGGGCAGATGCCGGACATCGTGCTGGGATCACGCTTTCTGCCGGGGAGCCGTTCCTTTTCGATCCCGGCAGCCAAAATGTTTGCCATCAACATATTCCGCCTGATCCTTCGGATGATAACCGGACAGCAGATCACCGATCCGACCACCGGACTGCAGGGGCTTTCCGCCAGGGTGATATCTTTCTATGCCTGCCACGGCGGTTTCAACAGTGTCTATCCGGATGCCAATACGATCCTGCAGATGCTGCTTCGCGGATATCGGGTGCGGGAGGTACCGGCGGTCATGCATGCGCGGAAAGAAGGAAAAAGCATTCACACAGGGTTAAAGCCTTTTGTCTATATGCTGCGCATGATATTTTCCATATCTGCCGTGTATATCAGGGAGAGGCTGTTCAGAAGCTGTGCGGAGTAAGGAAGAAGGACTGAGAAAAAAATGTCACGGAGGAGAAATGTGTGGACGGAATGTATCTGTATGCGGAATATAGCAAGGTTTTTATCGCGTATGCGGTGCTGTACTATGTCTGGCCATGTATTATGTTCCGGAGATATTTGAAAGGAAGGGGGCCGGCATACCGGTTTATGTTCTGCGGTACGGTGCAGGTGCTGTTGATAAATTGCGTTGTGCTGGGACTCGGAATCTTTCACCTGTTAAAACCCTGGGCAGTGAGGGGGCTTTTCTGGGGAGCGCTCGCGCTTTCCGTGGGAGCGGGCTGCGCAGGGAGCGTCCGGCGGGGAACTTTTATGTCGGATCCCCTGATCAGGAATTTCCTCTCCGGGGTATGCGGATGGAAAATGTTTTTGGCGCGCATTTTTGATAAACCCCTGAATACGCTGAGAAGGGACAGAGGGAAACGGATGGAACTCATACTGCTTACGGCAGTGATTGCCTTTGGCATGGCATATTTTTCCCGCGGCGCCTTTCAGTTCGCCTCCTACGGAACCAGCGATGAATTTATCCACCATACCTGGATCATGGGGCTCAGTCAGGGGAATATTTTTGCGGACGGCATCTATCCGCAGGCGATGCACTGTTTTATCTACGGTATGAACACCCTGTTTGGCACAAAAATCTACTACGGCATTCTTTTTCTGGCAGGCATTTACAGTTCGGCGTTTCTGCTGTCCATCTACCTGCTGTTAAAGGAAGTCTTTCAGTATCGTTTCACGCCCCTGTTTGTGCTGATTGCCTTTTTGACCTTCGACGCCTCGAACGGACAGGCGCTGGAGGCTATGGGAAGGCTGACGTGGACTCTGCCGCAGGAATTTGGACTGTATCTGATTTTTCTCTGTCCGTTGTTTCTGATCCGGTTTTTCAGGAAGGAAGGTTTCGGACAGGGAGAAGGGAAGTTAAAAGCAAGAGAGTGGTACCAGGACGAAAATCTTCTGCTGTTGATGGCGGGTGTCGGCGCGGCGCTGTCGATCCATTTTTATGTGCTGATCCTGGCATTTTTTTCCTGCCTGGCGGTGGCTTTGGTACATTTCGGGAAGATCCTTAGCCGGAGCAGAATCAGACTGCTGACATCCGCGGTTTTCTATGGTATGGAGGCGGGGGGTGTGCCGATGGTGGCAGCCTATGTCATGGGCATGGAGCCGGAGGGTTCCCTGGGCTGGGGACTCGATACGATACAGGGCATCAGCCAGGAGGCGGTAAAGCAGGAGAATGTGACACTTGGATCAGAGCGCGATTTTTTGAGGGGACTCTATGAGAGCGGCCCGGCCAGAGTGCTGGGGGAGGAAGCCGGCCGGTTATTGATATGTCTGTTCGGGGCACTGCTTATCACGGCATGCGTCTGTAAGATCATTTCCCTCCTGGGGAGAAAACGCGGGCGGAGGGTGTTGTCTTTAGAGCGGATGGCGGACGGATATTTTTTTGCTCTTGTCGCTTCGGGTATATTTGTCTTTCTGTATGCCATGCCCTATGTGGGGCTGCAGGAGATTGTGGCGAACGAAAGACTGTTTGGGATCGTAGAGCTTTTTGTCCTTCTGGTGTTCGGAGGAGCCGCGGATTTTCTGTTTTTGATGTTAGAGCGCAGCGTAAAACAGAGCATTGTGAGAGGCCTTGCTTATCTGACCTGCGCAGCCATCTACTGTTTTGCGTATCTGACGGATTTTCATGAGTATTCCCACTGGTGGATGAGGCGCTATGCGGCATCGACGTTTGTGACGGAGCGGATACTCAATAATCTTCCGGAGAACAGTTTCACGATCGTATCCACGGACGAGGAGCTGTTCCAGATCATGGAGAAGGGGCGGCATGAGGAACTGCTGGATTTTGTAAAAGGACTGGGAAGAACGGAATATTTTATTCCGACGGAGTATGTTTTTCTCTATGTGGAAAAACAGGCGATTTCCTACGGACAGGATTATTTTTGCGAAGGGCCTTCCTGGCTTGCGGGGGAGAACGTGCATGCCGCAATACGGAGGGAGGAGCAGCTTTTGTATCCTAAAATTTCGGAGGAAGCCGCGGAAGAGATGCCCGATTATTTCCCGGAAGCAATCGATAACTACAGGGATATGGACATACGAAATGTGCTGAACTCAAAAGCCTTCGTCTGGTATCGGGACTTTTCAGAAGCCTATCCGGCAGAGACGAATATCTATTATGAGGATGATCGGTTTATATGCTATATGATCCACCAGAACCCGCATTTTCTGCTCAATCTCTCCATGGAGGATCATTGAAAAAAACGGGCGGTGGGAACAGGACGGAATGAGATATGAAAAAAGGAAAAAGACATATCGGATATAAAACCATTTTGAAGACTGCAAATCTGCTTTTGGTAGTGTCTCTCACGGCGGGGGTATACTACAGAATGACAGGACATTCTTTTACTGTCGGGAAAGAACCGGCCGAGAATGTGCAGACTGCCGGGGAGGGCGAGCGGAAGGAGGACGCCCCGGAAAAGCAGAAAAAAAACGCGGTAAAGAAAAAACTGGACGGAAACAGCAATCCCTCTTATATGGTCTATTACGGCGCTTTGGACGAGGAGATCATTGAACTGGCAAAATGCTATGATGTTGTGATCATACACCCGAAGGGAGGAAATATCACCCGGGATCAGGTGGCGGAGATCCAGGAGGCGGGAGTCTGTGTTCTGGGATATCTTTCCATCGGGGAGGATCTCAGGACAGCGGGCTTGACGCCGGAGCAGATGAGAAGCGACGGCAGATTTACGGGGGATAAGACAGGTCCCAGGGTGGATGCCAGGGAACCGGACGCAAAGGGGCTTGACAGCGCGAAACTGCTGGGGAAAGAGTCCCCGGGAGGCGGCGGATTTGCCTCCTACTATCTGGATGACAATGATTTTGACGGTGTGCCGGACTTTAACCCGAATTTCGGGTGCGCCTACACCAATATAGGAGATCCGGCGTGGTACGAGGTGCTGGAAGATATGCGGTTTGACGGTATCGATAATACGCCGGGCATCCGGGAGATACTGACGGAGAGTTACGGGCGGGGGCTCGGGTGCGACGGGCTGTTCCTGGATACGGTCGATACCTGCGCACCCAACATATATACGGCCGATGACGATCCTTCCCGGACCAGATTTGAGTGGACCGCGCCGGGGATGCTGGAGTTTGCAAAACGCCTGAAAGAGGACTACCCGGACAAATATGTTTTGCAGAACAGAGGATTATTTTTCTACAATTATGCGCTGCCGCATTTTGACTACATGCCGGGCGAATACATCGATTTTCTTCTGTTCGAGAGTTTTATGCTGGATTCGGCGGGGGGTTATCTGTACCATGAGGGATATTTTCATGACAACAAAAACGTCTACACGCCGAAGATCATCGCGGAGGCAAACCGTCCGGGCGGATTTAGGGTGCTGTCCCTCGGGTATGCGGAGGGACCGGAAGAGTACAGGCTGAAGGAGACGCTGCTGGGCAGTTCTACGGTGGGACTCGACATTCTGCTGGAGGATATGCGCCAGGCGGAGGACAATTCAGGCTATTCCCACTATATCACCGACGGCGCGGTGCTGATGGTCAACGATTTTGTGCTGTCCCACCGGGAGGAGGATCTGGAACCCCCGGCATGGAGCACGGTCCATAATAATGTGATAGAGCAGACACCGGTTCCCCGGATCGGGATCGGCAGCGCGGAGGAGACAAAGGACGGTGTGCTGGTGAGCTGGGATGTGGCAATCGATAAAAGCGGCGTTACTTACACGCTTTATTATCAGAAAGAACCCTTTGACTTTGAGGCGGATTCCGATCTGGAAGGCGCCATGCAGCTTAAGCTGGTTCCCGAGAGAGGAGAAGGGTACGGCTATCAGGCGACGGAGGATACGTGGCCTTACCAGGCGGTGATCACCGATCTGGACGCCGGGGAGACTTACTATTTTGTGATCAGGGCGAAGGATCATGCGCCGGCTGAAAACGAGGAAAAAAACAGGGTGGTGCTTTCATGCACCGCAGGTGGTACGCCATGAAGGATGTGAGAGAGATGATTTCAGTGATCGTTCCGGCTTATAATGCGGCAGACTATATAGGAACCTGCCTGGAGTCCGTACTTCGGCAGAGGTATACGGATCTTGAGCTGATCGTGGTAAATGACGGATCAAAGGATCGCACGGAGGAGATATGCGGAAGGTTTGCGAAAAGAGATCCCCGCGTCCGGATCTTATCATGCCCCCACAGGGGCGTATCCGCCGCCAGAAACGAAGGTATCAGAATGGCAAAGGGAGCGTATCTGTTTTTTCTGGACAGCGATGACGCCATCCACCACGGGCTTTTGTGGGTGCTCTACCGGACGGCGCGCAGGACGAAGGCGGAAGTCACCGCCTGCGGGAGCAGGAAGATAGAATCCGCCTCCTTCCGGAAGATAAGGGCGCAGGCGGAAAAAAAGGAACTGGGAAGAGACTATATTCTGATGGAAAACGAGGAGGCGGTGCGAAACCTGATCTATGTAAAGCGCAGTGGGGAGCTGTTTATGATCGGGGGCAAGCTGATCCGAAAAGATGCCGTGGAAATGACAGAGTTTGATGAAAAACTGATCGCCGGGGAGGATACGAAGTATATGTATCAGATACTGGTAAATGGCGGGCGGGTTGCCGCCCTGCGCGCGAAAGGATATTTCTACAGGATACGAAAAGACAGCGCCCACGGAGATCAGAGTATAAGAACCTGGAAAAGCCGCTGCCGGTGTGAAAGATATCTGCGGGATCAGGAGGAGAAACGGGGCAATGAAGATCATGCGGCGCGAAAAGAATACGCCATTTTCAGAAGCATTTCAGAACAGTATATGTTTGGGCGCATAGCAGGAGATAAGGCAATGGCGGGAGATGCCGCCGCGGTAAGGAAGGCGGAGAGAAAAGGCAGGATGTACCGAAGGATGGGGCTGTGGGGAAAGGTGAAAAGTCATCTGGCATTCCACTGCTATCCGGTCTACTATTTATATTATATTTTATACCGCATGTTCTGCCGGGCGGCAGGGCTGTGACAGAGGACAGGAATATGAAGAAACTGGCGAAAGGGCTGACAAACTGGGAAATGATACGATATCTGGTAAAGCTTTTGCAGCGGCGGCAAAAACGTTTGCTGGGGCTGTTTCTCGTGCTGGGAATATTGAGCCCGGCAGTGGATCTGCTCAGCATTTCCGCGGTGCTTCCCGTTCTGCGCGATGCTTCCGGGATATCTCCGGATAAGACTTTCACACGGATGGCTTTTCTGGGAGGCATATTCTTGTTGAAAGGAGCCTTTGATCTGCTGCGCATCAGGATATCCAATCACTTTTTGCAGGATGTCGTCTGTGAATGGTCCGTAAAAATCTATGATCTGTATGGCAGGGAAGAGCTTTTGGAACACAATAAAAGGAGCAGTGTCCAGCAGATTGCCGGAATCCGGACGGACACGGAAGTCTGTGCGGATCTGTTGGTCACCTCCATCATCAGAATTTTCCGCATGGTGACACTGGCGGGCTATTTTTTCCTGGCAAGCTACGTCGAGCGTTGGACGGGGGTGGGACTGTGTCTTTTGGTCGCGGCGTCCGTCACAGTGCTGTTTTCTTTCTGCCGCAGGCATATTCTGCGGTACGGGGAGAAGAAGCGGAAGGGGGATATCAGGATAGCGGCAATGATATCCATAGCCTATGGGCTGTATAAAGAGATGAAGACGGATTCCCGGTCGGAAAAACTGCTTGGACAATTCGGGCAGGTCATGTCGGAGCACACAAAAGTGCAAAAAGAATATATGCGGATGACGCAGGGAGTCAGCGTTCTCTTTCAGAGCTTGCTGCAGGCGGGCATGTTCTTCCTGCTGGCATTTATGATAATGGCGGGCACAAACCTGTTTACCTTCTGGGCGGATATTATCTTTTGCATTACCTTTCTGGCGCAGATCGCTCCCAACGTGGTGTTTTTTGTCACGGATTCCAACAAGATCCAGTACGGGAGAAAGAGTTATGAGATCTTTCAGGAGAATATGAACCGCTATCTGCGCATGAAGGAAGAGGAAAAGAGGCAGGAACAGATCAGAGAGAGGCAGATTACTCTCACGGAGGGGATTCGGATCGAGCATCTGACCTTCCGGTATCCCAATGGGACGAAAGTTTTAGAGGATGTATCCGCAGAGATTCCCGCAGGATGTTCCACAGCCATCATCGGGGATTCAGGCACGGGAAAAACGACTTTTCTGGATCTGCTTTTGGGACTTTTGGAACCTCAGGCGGGAAGTATCCGGTACGACGATTACGACATCGTGAAGAAGCAGGACAGCCAGGGACCGTGCAGGGGGCAGATTGGCCGCATTGTGAGCTATATTCCCCAGATCGTGTATCTGAACGGTGATACGATCTGCAGAAATGTGTCTTTTTTGTCCGCCGGGAACGCGGACGAGGAGAAGGTGGTGGAGTGCCTAAAGCGCGCCAGAGTCTGGGGGGAAGTGAAAAAGCTGCCGGATGGAATCCATACGCTGATCGGCGAAAACGGAACGACACTGTCCGGGGGACAGCGCCAGAGAGTCGCGCTTGCGAGGGCGCTGTACAAGGAGTTCGAGCTTTTGATTATGGATGAGGCGACCTCCGCGCTGGATCGGAAAACGGCAATGGCGGTGATGGATTCCGTCTTTCCGGTCAAGGGGGATAAGACGCTTTTGATCGTCACGCACCGCCTGGAGCTGGCGAATGAATGTGATGTGATCTATAAGATAGAAGATCATAAACTGATCAAAATAAAATAGAAGAGATAGCGATAGAGGGGGAGAGATGACCGATACACAAAAAAGGATTCCTCTGGTCAGTGTGATCATCCCTGTATATCAGGCGGAGCAATATCTGGATGCCTGCATAGGCAGCGTGTTAGCGCAGGATTACCCGGCGGTTGAAATCATTCTTGTGGATGATGGTTCTTCTGACAAAAGCGCCGGGATATGCGACAGATACGGAGGAGCGTACAAAAATATCCGTGTTATCCACCAGAGAAACAGAGGAACCGGGGCGGCAAAAAACAGAGGGATGGAGCTTGCAAAAGGGGAATATCTGCTGTTTCTCGATGCGGACGACTGTCTGGACGGCAAGACTGCCGTGACTTATCTTCTTGAGAAGGCGGAAGCGGAACAGGCGGATATTGTGACCGGGAATTACAGGCGTTTTCAGGGAAAATGGATGGGCGGCGTGTACAGACATCATCTGAAAAGCGACGATGCCGGGAAGACGGACTTTCGCTTTAAGGGATTTTTGTCGGAGGGACATCTGCTTATGAACTGGGCAAAGATCTACCGCAGCTCCTTTCTGCGGCGCCACCGGATCACGTTTCCCGATTATCCGGTTATGGAGGATAAGCTGTTCAATATGATCTGCTGTGCATCTCTGCCCGTCTACGGTTTTGTGGAGGAGAATGTATATTTATACCGGATCACAGAAGGCTCTCTCACCGACCGCTATAAGGAGAATGCGGGATATCTGGCGGAGGTCTGGCTCTCAGTGGGTACATACTTTGAGGGGTTTCTGCGGGAGCAGCACAGCAGGAATCTTTATGAGGATCTTCTGGCGTTTCATCTGTTCTGCGGTATTTTTACGCTGGGAAGAGAGTCTCTGCAGTCCGGCAGAGGGGCGGTGAAGAAAGCGGTGAGGCTGCTTAAGTTGTATGGAAAGAATCCCATGGTGAAACGGTACGTTTCGGCACTGGCGAAGGGAAATTATATCGGGGAAGTGCGGCCCGCCTTCTGGCGTCTCCTTGTCCGCGCGGCTTCCATGATATTCTGTCTCGGCGGATACCGGCTGATTATAGCGGGGATTTGGGTGTTTCGGGGGATTGGAAATGAGGAGAGGGGGCGCATGCCGGAGAGGGTATGAAGAGAATACTGGTTGTGATCAATACTCTGGGAAGAGCGGGGGCGGAGAGGGCGCTCATAGAGTTTTTGCGGCAGTTTGATCCGAATCGTTTCATGATCTCTTTATATGTGCTGACCGGGCAGGGCGAGATGATCCATGAGATTCCTGCGTATGTAACGCTTTTAAACCGGCGCTACGATGACAGTCCGGTGTACGGCAGAGCGGGAAAAAGGAGGCTGAAAAGAAAGATTTTTCGAGCCCTGTTTTGTCACGGCGCGTTTGTGAAAAACATTCCTTATCTGTGCCTTAATATGTATGCCATGCTGAAAGAAAAAAGAGTTCTGCCGGATAAACTGCTGTGGCGGGTTTTGTCGGACGGAGGGCTGCGCCAAAAAGAGCGGTATGATCTTGCCGTGGCATTTTTAGAGGGAGGTTCCGCCTACTATGTGGCGGATCATGTGCGGGCGGAAAAAAAAGCTGCGTTTTTCCATGTGGATTACGGGAAGGCGGGCTATAGCAGAAGGTTAGACCGGGATTGCTATCTGGCATACGATAAAATATTTCCGGTGTCAGATAGCGTGAAGGATTCTTTTCTGAATGTCTATCCTGAGTGCGCGGATCGGACGGAAGTTTTTCCCAATATATTGGACCGGAAAAAGATAAGGGAACTGGCGGAAGTTCCGGGCGGTTTTGGAGATGTTTACGACGGATTCAGAATACTCAGTGTGGGGCGTTTGACGGCACAGAAGTCATGGGAGGTATCCGTCGGGGCGATGAAGCTTTTGAAGGATGCCAAAGTGAGGGCAAGATGGTATGTGCTTGGGGAAGGGGATGAGCGGGGATATCTGGAAAAGCGGATTAAAATGCTGGGGCTTGAGGAAGATTTTCTGCTGCCGGGCGCTGTGGAAAATCCTTATCCCTATATGAAGCAGGCAGATATCTACGTTCACGCCAGCCGGTTCGAGGGGAAGAGTATTGCCGTTCAGGAAGCGCAGATTCTCGGAAAAGCTATACTGGCATCGGAGAGCAGCAGCGAACAGATAGAAAACGATGTGGACGGTATACTCTGCGCTTTTACGGCGGAGAGCATCTGCCGGAAAGCGACAGAACTGCTGCGGGACGGAAAAAAGAGAGAACGTCTCGGAAAAGCCGCGGCGCTGAAAAGTCAGTCCGTTCATCAGGCGATGGATAAGTTGTTTGAGCTGCTGTAAAAGGAAGCCGGGGCAAAGGAGGCGGAGGAAAAGCATGAAAAGACTGTTCGGGAGGGAATATTTTCAGGAAGAAGATCTTGCGGAGAGAACGGATGAGTTCAAAAACCCCGCAAGGGGATGGTATAGAATGTATACGTTTCATGCTGAAGAGAAACAGGAACCGGAAAAATTGTGCCTCTGCGAAGAAGATACCATTGCGTTTCTGTTTTTTGATATCGGTGCATTTCGCGACAGGAGTATAAGCAGGGAAGCTCTGGCCGGGATGGAATGCGTTCTGGATCATTTTACGGAGAGGGGATACGATTGTATTGTCAGGGCCGCTTATGACCATGAGGGAAAGGGTATGGACCGGGAGCCTTTTTATTTTGATCGTGTACTGGAGCATCTCGGGCAGCTTGGTGAGCTGTTATCCTGGAATTCCCACTCGGTTTTTGTGTATCAGGGAATGCTGGTGGGTAACTGGGGGGAGATGCACACATCGCGTTTTCTGTCGGATGAGAAAATGGTAAGGATGGCTGAGATATTGAGAAAGCACCGGGGCAGACAGACTTATCTGGCGGTCAGACGCCCGTCCCAGTGGAGACTGCTCCATGATAAGTCAAAGATGGAGGGCATCGGGGACGGTATGGGGCTCTTTGACGATGGGATACTGAGTTCGGAGAGCCATATGGGAACCTTCGGGGGAGAGAGCAGAAAGAAAGTGAACTGGGAGGACGCCTGGTGCAGAAAAGAAGAACTGGAGTTTATGGAGATTGTCGGCAGATGGGCGCCTGTGGGCGGGGAGGCGGTTTATGGCGGCGGTTATACGGAAAATCTTCTGCCAGAGCAGATGATTCAGGAACTTCGCCGGATGCAGGTTACCTATCTGAACCGGGATTATGATCCGAAGATCCTGGATTTGTGGAAAAGACAGCTTTTTCCAAAGAAGGGCATATGGGAGAAGAAGAGTCTGTACGATTACATCGGCTCTCACATGGGATATCGCTTTTTTATCAAAGATGTCTGTGTGACGCCCAATAAAAGAGAACGCTGTTATCTGGTGGAAGTGACTATCGTCAACGACGGGTTTGCAGGCTTTTATCAGGAGGCGGAAGTTTTGCTGGAACATCGGAGAACGGACAAGGCAGTGCGTCGCTGCAGTATGGTATATCCGCTACGGGGGTTTAAGAGCGGCGAGGAAAGGAGCCTTCGCTGGCAGGTGGAGGAGGGGGAGGGGGATCTTCTTCTGCAAGCCGTAAGAGTAAGGGACAAAGCGAGAATTTATTTCGCCAACAGAGCCGATGCTGACGGAAAGGTGCTGCTTGGACGGATTGTGAGAAGGCAGGCGCGGAAGCGTTAGAGCGTTTTGCGGCGAAGGCGGAG
Organism: Lachnospiraceae bacterium; assembly: GCA_022799355.1. Classification (GTDB taxonomy): domain Bacteria; phylum Bacillota; class Clostridia; order Lachnospirales; family Lachnospiraceae; genus 1XD8-76. Next base: position 36,453 of record JAAWOG010000029.1, read on the forward strand.
AAAAAACGTCCGTATGCCGTAAAAGCCGACGGCACTTTTCAGGAACCGGATTTGCGCGGTGAGCGCGTCTTTTCCGGTGCCGTATGCCGATGCCATGTAACAGCGGTACCTTGCATTCCGGAGGGCGATGCGATTTAAGGAGAAATCGTCTTTTATGCCGCAGATATCCGCGATATCCTGCAGAAGACTGTCGTACGCGGCAGCTTTCTTCTTTGCCTGTTCAGGCGTTAAATGTCTGCGCGAGTGGCTTTCCGGTCTGACGCAGACGCTGTAGAGTTCCTCCCGGATTGTGGGGCATTTGTGACGGTACAAAAAGGGCAGCAGCATCTGGAAATTCTGGCCTACATCATATTCCGGTATTTTGCGCTCCGGGTAAATAGCGAAAAACGTCTCTGTCCTTACCATATAGCAGCCGCAGCAGACAAAGGTTCTGGTTTCCAGAATGTCCCAGAACAAATCCTCTTTTGACAGATCGCCTCTTTCTTCATCCCACTTTTCCAGCTTTTTTCTGCTCTTTTCGTCAAAATAGCACGGCAGGGAACGGACACATCGGTACTGCGGAGACATACGCAGAAAATCCACTCTTTTTTCCACGGACTCCGGATGCAGAATATCATCGCTGTCCGGCCAGATCAGAAATTCTCCGGTCACAAAGCACAGCCCCTTGTTGATAGCGGCGGAGGCATTTTTGTGGGTGCTTTTCACGATACGGAGCGTGTAGCCCTTTTTCAAAAAGCGTTCCGGATACGTTTTTGCAACGGAGATGGTATTGTCTGTGGAACCATCATCAACCAGTATCATCTCGATATCCGGGTAAGTCTGCGCCAGCACGGAGTTAAGCAGATGGGGCAGAAACAGCGCACCGTTATAGACCGGGGTGACAACGGAAACTTTTCCGGGAATAAAAGGTTTTTTGGTCAGCATATTTTCGCGGTTCATGGATGTCTCCTTGTGTTTCGGCGTTCCCGGGACGGCTTTATTAACGAAAAAAGACGCATCGGACGATAAAGACAATCCTGAAGCAGGAACAGTATTTTGCAAAACAGGATAAAGGCGGAAAAGGGAAGGATTCCGTACAGCAGGAAGAAAAGGCTCCTCAGGCGGGCCCTCTTTGTGGGGTACTGAAGCCTCGGCTGGAGGATATCTTTTTTGGGGCGGCGGGATGAGAGCGCCTCCTGCTCTACATGTGCCCACACTTCTTTTGCCTTTTCTGTGTGAAGGATGACTGTGGAGGTCCCCATCTTATCGTCCGCTCCGGGTATGTGTTCCTTGCTTCCCCAGAAATCGCCTAAAGTGAAATCGCTGATCCGATCTACGCTGCAGTAGCGGCATACATGGCAGGAGGGACGGATACTGTAATTTAAAAAATATATTTTGCAATATATATCACCGTACAGGCTTTCGCTGTAGTTCTTTCCGCCCGCCGTGAAGGTGCGTGTGTGCCCATTGTCTTTTGCCTGCTTGTCGCGAAACAGAAAGGAACTTATCCGTCCGCCATATTTTTGTTCCAGGTACGCCACATAAGAATGCCAGATCCCGGGAGAAGGAACGCCGTAGCATACCAGATCGGCCGTTAGGAGTTTCGGATAATCCTTTCCGAGAAAAAGAAGCAGGGCGTGGATCTGGCAGGGGGTTCCGGAAAAAAGAACCCAGCGATTTTCCAAAAGCTGTTTTTGTACCTTCCGGTAGATGCCCTTTAAGCTGCTCTGGACATACTTGGTCTTTTTCAGGTCATCCAGTTCCTTTTGACTGCAAGCTTCCCTGTGGATAACCCGCATATTCCGGTCGTAGGCCGCACCGTAGACAACGCCCTGTTTTCCCAGGACGAAAGCCGCGAGAAGAGGAAAGATGCCGCCGGAGGAGCTGACGAAGCGGACCGCCTCGTCCTTCGCCCGGGCTGTCAGACAGACAGGTTCAAAGGGCGGGCGGTGCGTCTTTTTGTCTGTGGGGCAGACTGCCAGACAGCGGAGGCAGTGGCTGCACCGCTTATCGTCTGTCTGAGGGTATAAAAACCCCTCCCGGTCCGGCATCATGCGGATGGCTCCCGCCGGACAGACGGCAGCGCAGGCGCCGCAGCCGGTACAGTCTTCTTTTTTTCCGTATAATTTCATCAAAACCTCCCCGGCTCATCCCGGCCCGGGCTGTCCGCCCGCAGATTTTCGAGCAGAAAGTTACGCGACCGCAGGATTGCCTGTTCTTTTTTTTGCCGGACCATCTCCCAGTCTATCGGCGTATCTATATCCGGTTTGCCGTCACCATGGTACATCCTGGTTTTCAGTCCGTGGACTGTCAGAATATCCGTCAGTCTCTCATTTAAAGTGCTGTGGGGAAACACGACAAATTTTTTCTCGTAGATAATGCTGAAAGCGGTGGCGTGGAAAGAATTTGTCATCACATAGTCGGCGTGGTGAAGATAGCCGAGAAATTCGGAGGGACCTGCCGTAAAATCCGATAAAACCAAAGCTTCATCCGGTTCCCGTCCAAAAGAGCAAAGACTGACGACAAAAAGTCCTTTTGCTCTCGCCAGTTTTTTAGCGCAGTCTCTCAGGCGGGGATTCGGCTCTGTGATATAGAGGAGCAGATACCCCTTTTTACAGGGTGTTTTTTCCAGTTCCTGCCAGCAGTTTTTCGGGGGAAGGAACACCGGATCCAGGACAATTTCCAGGTTGCCGGTATAATGTTTTCTCACATAGGGGAGAGAGGATGTTTCCCGGAGTGAGACAGCCGTCGAAAAGGAGATCCATTCGGAAAATTTTCTGTCGAATTTTTCCGGGATAGAACTGCTTCCCAGGCTGGCGCCGTAGATGATGGTTTTTTCCCTTTTCCGATTTCGGAAAGCGCCGAAATAAACTTTCCGCAGGCCGCAGGTGGTATCGGGATTCCAGATCTGATCGCTCCCAATGACGTAAAAACGGTAGGAAAGTTTTTTTAATCCGCCGGAAAATAAAAAGACCTGTTGTGTCCTGCTGACCAGATACGTTTGGCGGAACCGGTTCATATTTGCCCGTCTCCCGGAAAAGTTTTTTCCATCCCGCAGGTTAAGGAGCGTGCCGGTTATGAGATTGCGGACAGCCCACAAAGCGCTGCGCCATGTTCTGAGGGGTATGTAGGGAATCCGCCAGTGCCGTCCCGTCATAAAGGGCGGTTCATAGCGGACGATCTCCGCGTTTATGCCCTGTGTATGCAAAAAGTATTTCATGCCGTACGCCTGCAGCATCGCCCCCACATTATCCGCGCAGTGAAACGTAATAATTCCGACTTCTGCTGTTTTCATGTGCATTCACAGGCTCCTTTCTTACGTGGAGAATAAAATCATGATACCGGAAAACGGAAGTTTTGCGGAATAAACTCCATATTCGGAAAAATAACGCAATACTCCATGGGCAAAGCGGTTTGGGATTGCGTGTCAGAAGAGGCGGCCGTTTAAGAACGCAACATAATCGAAATCATCCATATATCTCCGCAGCAGAAATTTTTTTCTGAAAGCAATCAGATTTCCCATCTCTTCCTGTTCTTCAAATCCGCGGATATGGAAGGCGGACGAAAATTCGGGATATGCGGTTTTCGTTAAAATTACCTTGTTTTTATAAGGCAGACTGTCGAATCTTTTTATTGTCTCATAGCTGCAGCCGTCTTTCTCACAGCCTATAAAAAAGAGATTGTTCAGATCGATACGTTTGCTGCGTGTTTTCCATTTCCTGACGGCCTGTTCCCACGAATCGTAATGCCTGAAATGGAGCTTTATATCCCCCAGCATTCCGATGGGATAAGAGATGGCATCATCCCTGATTTCGCGGAGCGGTTGCTCCAGATACCATTCCAGTTTTTCGGCAAAACGGACAAAATCATTCATCTCCAGCCATAAATTGATTGTAGGGGAGTAAAAGGGCAGCTTCAGATCGGAATAGATTAATGTGCCGACACAATTGGAAGCGATAATCGTGGGGGCTGTATTGGTGAGTCTTATTTTCTTTATGGCGATATGGCATTTCCTCTCCAGAAGCCTCAGATATTCTATTGCTCTGTACATTTGCCGCCCTCCCGGTTTTTGCCGATATCCGCAGGATCATCTGCGGGAAGTATTGTTTTGGATTGAGTTTTGCCGCCGGCAGTTTACTGTGTATTTTAGCATAAATACGGCAGGAAAGCAAACAGGCGCAGGCTGCGGCAGCGCACGGAAAGTAACAGTTCAGCCCAGGACTTTGCATTTACTGCAAAGTCCGTGAAAACATGTAAATTGAGCCAAAAGAATCTGCCCCTCGCCGAAGGCGACTTGAAA
>JAAWOG010000005.1 GCA_022799355.1 Lachnospiraceae bacterium
GAAAACATGTAAATTGAGCCAAAAGAATCTGCCCCTCGCCGAAGGCGACTTGAAATGGGCAGATTCCGTAACAGGGAAGCCGAAGGCTGAACTGTTACAGTTTTCCAAACGGGGAAGAGATCGAGTGGGCAATGTATTCGGAAGGGCTTGCGTATTTCAGTGCTGACGGGCTGTATGGGTACATGGATAAAAGCTGGAATATCGTGATTGAGCCGATGTACGATGACGCTTGCCATAGTAAAAAATATTTGAGAGGAAAAACATATGATTAGAATAAGGCCATATAAAGCTTCGGATGCAGATACGATATTATCGTGGAGCCATGATGAAAAAGCATTTTATCAATGGACAGCAGGTATACTTGGTAATTACCCTATAACACAAAAAGAATTTTGTTTTGTTGAATCTCTAATGCCGTTTACTGCATTTGATGAAACCGGAATTGTTGGTTTTTTTACACTAAGGAATCGTGTTGAATCATTGGATGAATTACGCCTTGGATTTGTTATTGTAAATCCTTACAAAAGGGGAAAAGGCTATGGAAAAGCTATGCTCCATCTAGGCCTAAAATTTGCATTTGAAATATATAGAGCAAAAAAAGTATCATTGGGTGTTTTTGAGAATAATCTTCCGGCTTATTACTGTTACAAAGCAGTGGGGTTTAGCGATGTAACTCTTGATACAACAGAAAAATATTGTATTCTTGGTAAGGAATGGAAGTGCAAAGAATTGATTATGGAAAATAGATAGATTCCGTAGTCTGTCCGTGGAGAAGAAGTACTTTATTCATGATAAAACGGTGTCAAAGGATGAGTTTCTTGCGGCAGAGGACAGATATCGGGGATATGTGCCGATAAGATGATTTTTAGGGGGGAATATTTCAGATAATTCATAAAAACGACAGGAAATTCAAAAAAAGAAATTGTCAGTTTGGCTTTCATCTGATAAAATATCTGTAAGTCTCACTTATTCTTTAAGTGTAAATTTCTATATCAAATCTTGCTTTTTCTATTTCAGGCAAGTATCCAATCAAAAATATGCAGAGAAATGGTATGGGATAAAACAGTGTTTTGAGGTGGAAGTGCAATTTTCTGATCCTGTCTTGAAAATGATAGCCTGTTTGTGTGCCATACCGGAAAGGAAAGGTATTACAAATGGTAAAAGAGAAGGATAATGGTACGGCAAAAATATCCCGGAGAAGCAACACAAAGTACAGAGACAGTTCGGGAAAAATCATTTTTGAAGATCCGATTTTGTGTTCCCAGTTTCTGCGGGGATATGCGGGGATTCCAATGCTGAAAGATGTCCATCCGGAGGATATTGAGGATGTCACGGAGCGGTATGTACACTTGTTCTCGGAGGAGAGAAATTCAGATATAGTTAAGAAAATATATTTTAAAGATAATAATTCGCTTTATCTGGTGTCCCTTATTGAACATAAGTCGGATGTGGATTATAATACTATTATGCAGGTGTTTCGATATATTACGTTTATCTGGGAAGATTATGAGAAAGAACAGGAGAGAATGCACGCAGGGATCAGTAAAACGAAAGGCTTTCGGTATCCGCCGGTGTTACCGGTTGTGTTTTATGACGGAATTGACAACTGGACGGCTGTGACGAGCCTCCATGAGCGGGTATTGTTCAGTGATGTGTTAGGAAAGTATATTCCGAACTATCAATGTGTTCTTGTTCAGCTCAGGGATTACAGTAATGCGGAACTGATGGAGAGGAAGGATGAACTTTCCATACTCATGATGATTGACAGGGTGAAAAATGCAGCGGATTATGCAAAACTCAAGGGTAATGTGGATGAGGCATTTTTAAAAGAAGTGACTGAAGATTCTCCGGAATATTTACTGACATTGATGGCACAGATTATCGAAGTGTTTTTGGTCAAGATGAATGTGCCGCGGGAGGAAGTGGATCTTTTTACAGATCGGATAAAGGAGCGGAAAGTGGGCGAACTGTTTAAATATTTTGAAGCCTGGGATATTCAGGCAGTCAGGGAAGAAGCGAGAAAAGAGGTTGAAGAGGCAAGAATAGAAGCAGAAAAGGAAGTTGAAGAGGCAAGACTAGAAGCAGAAAAGGAAGTTGAAGAGGCAAGACTAAAGGCAGAAAAAGAAGAAACCGAAAGAGGAATCCGGAAAATGGTAAAAATAATAAAAGAGCTGTCGGGTTCTCAGGATACGGTGTTGGAGAAACTCATGGAGGAGTATGGACTTACAAAAGAAAATGCTGAGGAAAAGATCGCATTATATTGGTAAGAGCGGTAAAGCGACAGTTATGAAATGCGGATAAAAAGAGGAAAAACCAATGACAAAGAAGCAACGTACTTTAGAAATCATCGAAAGGCTGAAACAGGAATACCCTGATTCGGACTGTACTTTAGATTATGATCAGGCGTGGAAACTGCTTGTCAGCGTGCGGCTGGCGGCGCAGTGTACGGACGTCCGGGTGAATGTTGTGGTGGAAGAACTTTATAAAATATTCCCGGATATCAATGCGCTGGCGGAGGCCTCCGCGGAGGATATAGAAAGGATTGTCCGTCCCTGCGGACTTGGAAAGAGCAAGGCGCGGGATATTAACGCCTGTATGAAAATGCTGCGGGATGAGTACGGCGGGAAGGTACCTGATGACTTTAAAAAGCTGCTTGCCCTGCCGGGCGTGGGCAGGAAGAGCGCCAACCTGATCATGGGGGATGTGTTCGGCAAACCCGCCATTGTCACGGATACCCACTGTATTCGTCTGGTGAACCGCATGGGACTGGTGGACGGGATCAGGGAGCCGGCAAAAGTGGAGAAGGAGCTTTGGAAGCTTGTGCCGCCCGAGGAAGGGAGCAGTTTCTGCCATCGTCTGGTGGATCATGGGAGGGCTGTGTGTACGGCGAGGACAAGTCCTTATTGTGATAAATGCTGCCTGCGGGATATCTGTAAGAAAGTCGGTGTATAAGACCGTTGGCATATGTAGTAGTGATGGGGGATATATTATGAGAGATCGCAAAATCACCATTCTGGGCACGGGAAATGCCATGGTGAAAAACTGCTATAATACATGTTTTATGGTGGAAAATGACGGAGGATACCTGTTGGTGGATGCGGGTGGCGGAAACGGCATTTTGCTTCAGCTCGATAAAGCGGAGCTGAAGCTGAAAAAAGTGCACCGGATGTATATCACTCATGCTCATACCGACCATATTTTGGGAGGCGTCTGGATTGTCCGGCAGATTGCCGCATGGATGAAAAGCGGTAAATACAAAGGGGAATTTACCGTGTATGGCAACGAAAAAGTGATCCGAACCCTGCGGACGATCTGCGATCTGACGCTTTGGGAGAAATTCACCTGTTTTTTTGACAATCGGATCTTTTTCCGGGTGATGGAGGATAAAGAAAAGATCCGCTTTCTGGGCGCGGAATTTCAGGTATTTAATATCGGTTCCGAGAAAGAAATGCAGTTCGGGTTTATGATGACCTTTGAGGATGGAATGCGGCTGACCTGCCTGGGGGATGAGCCCTATGCGGCGTGCAGCCGTGCTTATGCCGAGGGGTGCGATTATCTGATGTGTGAGGCGTTCTGCCTGTTTGCCGATGCGGATCGGTATAATCCCTATGAAAAGCACCACAGTACGGCGAAGGACGCGGCAGTACTCGCGAGGGAGCTGGGTGTGAAAAATCTGATCCTGTACCATACGGAGGACGATCATATGGAAAAGAGAAAGAAGCTTTACACGAGTGAGGCGGAAGCGTATTTCAGCGGAAAGATTTATGTGCCGGAGGATCTGGAGGTGATCCGTCTGTGAGGCGGATGGTTGTTTCAAAATAAAAGGCAGGAACAGATGAAAAAATTTTCGGAAATCATGGTGTTGGTGGCAGTTTTATTTTTTACCGCTTTTATTGGGCACAGGCAGGGCGCTGAGGAACGCAGTGAAAAGGCAGGGCATTCTGCGGAACGGGTGGTTATATCCGGTCAGAAACAGGGGACAAAGAAAGGCGAAACTGAGCAGACTGCAGAGCGGGAAGGGACAGAACGGACAGAATCCTCCTTTGTGTTTCGGATAGATACGCTTTATGCCAGGGTGAATACTGCGGATGCTGATTGGATGGACAACGGCGAAGATATGACGGGCGGTCATATACAGGAGGGTAAAATAAAACCAGGAGACAAGGCGGTACTGGTAAAGAGCGACGGCACCTGTTATATGACGGTGGTGGAGAAGATTTCGCGGAATGGTGAGACGGATTATTTTCTGGAAGAAGCCGGCGGCAGTTCGCTTTTGTACATATGGCTTAAGGGAGTGGATTATGACAGGCTGGAGTACGGCGATCTCCTGCTCGGACAGACGGAGTGGGTGAGAGGCGTTTCCGTCGATTTTCCGTTTGAGGAATCGGAAGAGTATTCTCTCACTTTTGCGCTGCCGGAAGCCGGGGAGAAACAGGGAGAGTTCCGGCTCTATGATCAGGCGGGAGAGGTTTTGCAGAGGATTTCCTGTGATTCGTTTACCGAGCAGACCTACTATGTTGTATACAGAGACAACCGGAGAAATCTGGTGTTTTTCCCCGATAAGGAGAGCGATGCGGGACGCTTTCTGGAATGGGAAGGCGGGCGGTTTTCGGAGCGGGAGACGGATATAAAGCGCGGGATATTGCTCTACGGGGATCTGCTTCTCACTAAGGAATCGGAGACGGAGCTGACGATGGAAATTTACAGGCACCATCCGTATGAGCGGATATCGGAAGAAATTCGCCGTTTCACTCTGCAGAAAAGTACGGGGGAACTGGAAATATGGGATTGTCTTGACCGGAAAGATGTGTTTCAGGGAGTTGTTTCCATGGGGGAAGACGGTAAACCCGTCAATGAGGAATATTACCAGGTCCTTTTTACGGAAGGGTTGTACGCGTGGCTTTCGGGGGGAAAGGACGGTACAATTCCGGTAAATCTGCGCCTTAATTCAACCGATGAATACAGCGCGGAGTATGAGAGCAGGGAGGCGTTTCTCTCCGATTACGGGTTTGCCAACAGCAATCCATTGTACGAATTTTATGACAGAATGGATAATCTTCGGCTGGAACTGTATGGGAATGAGAGCGAAGATCTGTTCTGCGGCATTTTATACCGCTATTTTTATGATGGGAGAAAAGAGAAATGCTTTCGGATGACCGGGTTTGTGTCGGATGATATTGAGGATGCGGAGTGGGTGGATAATATGTATGCTCCGATAGATTCACTGAATGATTCCGATTACGAGAAAAGTATGGAATATACGGCGGATAACAGGCCATCTTATTTTCTTGCAAAAGGGGATGACGGAACGGGGGAGAAGGAGGGAGAAAATGTACCACTGGTGGAGATAAATTATATCTATCGGGATGACGGGACACTGTATGACAGGCATTACCGGCATAATTCATACTGGGCAGGATCAACCCGCAGCAGTATGGACAGCCTCTACGATGAAAAAGAACGGCTCGTATATCAACAGGCTTATATTACGCACGGAACGCTGGAAGAATATTATATTTATCCGAATGACAGCAATAAACCGGCGTATTGTCTGGAATTCGACTATGCCGGGGGAGCTGCGCCGTGGACTTCCATAATGCGGTACGATTGAGAGGGGAGAACAACGGGTGCCTGAACGCTTACGGCGGATATCCCCGAAACCGGCATACGGACTTCCCATGCTTCATACAATAGAACATGAGAAAAAAATCAATTATAGCTCCGCTTGCGGAGTCCTTAAAACTTCCTAAAGATATTACCAATGGCGATTCTATCATTTCTCTGACCGGAAACGAGGAGGCGTGGATCGAAAACTACAAAGGAATTATAGAATATACGCCGGAACGCATCTTTCTGCAGTTGAAGAACGGCAGAGTCGCTTTCTGCGGAAAGGAGCTTCATATCGCGTTTTACACAAGCGAGGAGATGCGGATTACAGGAATCATTGAGGAGATGCAGTTTTTATGCTGAAATTATTTTATTTTTTCAGGGGATATCTCTTAATTCAGGTGAGCGGGGAAGCGGCTTCGCGGTTTATCAATCTCTGCGGCATCCGTCATATGATGCTCTGGAATATCAGGCAGGACGGGGCATCTTATACCATGTGCATCAGTCTGAAAAGCTTTTTTGAGATGAAGGATATTGTCCGTAAGACATCCACCAGGGTAGTCGTTCTGAAAAGGATCGGACTGCCTTTTCTTATGTCAGGCGTAAAAAAAAGGTGGTTTTTCCCGGCGTTTCTTCTGGTCATTGCCGTTGTATTTCTGCTGTCCCAGTTTATACTCTGGAATATACATATTGAGGGGAATCAGCGTATTACGGAGGAGAAAGTACTGCTTTTTCTGGAAGAACATGAGGTGAAAAAAGGCGTGCGGCTACAGGAGGTGGACACGGAACTGTTAGAGAAGGAGATGCGAAAAACCTTTCCTGAGATTACCTGGATCAGTGTTTATCTGGAGGGAAACAGCCTGACTTTGAGCATAAAGGAAAATGACAGGCCCATTCCGGAGGAAGATACGGCGGAGGAAAAACTTCATAAGGAAGGATTTCTGGAAGAGGAAAAGGGCATGGATATCTGTGCCAATAAGGACGGAAAAGTGATCTCTGTCGTTACAAGGACGGGAACGCCCCTGGTCCAGGCGGGAGATGAGGTGAAGGTGGGAGATGTACTGATCCGGGGAAGCGTCGATATTTTTGACAATGAGGGAAACGTGCGGGAGAGCGTAAATGTGCATGCGGACGGGGATATTATAATAGAGAGCACGATCCGCACCGGTTTCGACGTTCCTCTGATGAAGACGGTGAAAACACAGACGGGAGAATATAAAACATATACCTTCTGCCGAAGCGGTGACCACTATCGGATTCTGCATCTGTTTTCCATTCCTTACGAGGAATATCAGGCAGTACCGCATACTTACTCACAGATGGGAGAAAAGCTGGGGCTTACGCTTGAGTTCGGAGAGATGGAGATCAGAGAAGTGGTAAAAGTTGTGAGGGAAAAGACAAAGGAGGAATATACGGAGGAACTTTCGGAGAAGATGGAAGAATATATGACAACTTTGGAGGAAAAGGCTATACAAATCGAGGGAAAAAATGTTAGAATAAAAAAGAATGCGGATACGGTAACTTTGACAGGGACATTAAAAGTGCGGGGACCGTTTTTTGAGAGAAAGGAAACGAAGATTCAAAGAGAGTCTTTGGATACCGGAGATGAATGATTTTGTATTACGGATGGAAATAGCGGCAAAGGACCAGCAGGCTCTTTTCGGTATGCAGGATAAGTACATCAGGAGTCTGGAAAAGGAATATGCCGTCAGTATTTACGACAGAGACGGCAGTGTCCATGTAAGAGGAGCGGAGGAGCAGGTGCGTCGGGTGGAAAAAGTGATGCGCCAGCTTTTATCGCTCTCCGGAAAAGGCGCGGAGATTGCACAGCAGAATGTGGATTACGCGATGTCTTTGGAGCCGGAGGCAAAGGAAGGGATTCTGGCGGAGATAGATGACGATATCATCTGCCATACGATAAACGGAAAACCCATCAAGCCAAAGACCATAGGACAGAAAAACTATGTGGATGCGATCCGCCGCAATATGATTGTGTTTGGTCTGGGACCTGCCGGGACAGGCAAGACCTATCTGGCCATGGCGATGGCGATCACGGCATTTAAGCGGGAGGAAGTGGGGCGTATCATCCTTACAAGGCCGGCGATAGAGGCGGGAGAAAAACTCGGATTTTTACCCGGAGATCTGCAGAGTAAGGTAGATCCCTATCTGCGTCCGCTGTATGATGCCCTCTATCAGATCATGGGGGCGGAAGCCTTTCAGAAAAATATGGAAAAAGGGCTGATCGAGGTGGCGCCCCTTGCCTATATGAGAGGGCGGACGCTGGACAACGCCTATATTATTCTGGATGAGGCGCAGAACACCACGCCCGCCCAGATGAAGATGTTTCTGACAAGGATCGGCTTTGGCTCAAAGGTGATCGTCACCGGGGATGCCACCCAGAAGGACCTTTCACCGGATACAAAGTCAGGGCTGGACATTGCCGGACAGGTACTGAAAGGGATTGAGGATATCGCGTTCTGCGAACTGACCAGCAAAGACGTGGTGCGTCATCCGCTGGTACAAAAAATTGTAAAGGCATATGAAACGTATGAGGCAAAAGAAGAAAAACGACGGGCAGGATATGCAGGGAAAGAAAAGTCGGCAAAGGGCGGAAGAAATTACAGCCGGGGCAGGTAAGAAGAGCATAACGGGAAAGCCCCTTCTGAAAAATATAATCTGTATGCTCTGCATTCCGGTATCCATCCTGCTTGCTGTCCTTGGGGGCGGTCTGTTGATGAAGGCCGACCTGTATCAGATGGTGCGGAATCTGGTATTTTGCATGTTACCCGGGCTTGCCGCCGTATTTTCTTTCCAGGCGGGCAGGGTGTCAGGGGATTTGGGCTATGATAACGGAGAACATCCCGGCAGATTTTTAAGTCTTTATCTGTGCGGGATCATATGCGCATTTATCTTTACAAAGCTGCCCGAGACAGGATGGATATTTCTGTTTTTTTATGTGGCGCTTGCGCGGGTGTCAAACAGCATTACCGGGATGTGCGGCGGAATAAGCCTTCTGGTATTGACCGCCTCTCTCGGCGGATCGGTTTCCATGTCCGTTTTCATGGCGTATTTGCTTGGCGGCCTGATCGGTACGGCGCTGCTGGCATGTCAGAAAGATGAATTTTATCTGACGGTTCCTTTGGGGCTTACGCTGGGAAGCCAGCTTTTGCTGATCTTTGCAGGAGTGTTGTTGGATCAGGGAAAAAAAATGAGCCGAAAGGATGGTTTAATCCCTCCGGCGAATGTTATCATGAGCGGTATCCTCCTTTTCTTTTTTTTGCGTTATTACAGGAACCGGGTGACTGAAAAAGCGGACGATCCGTATATAATGCTGAACGATCCGGAAAATATGGTTATGGAGCAGTTAAAAGTAACCGCAAAAGAGGATTACAATTGTGCGATTCATACCGCCTATTTGGCCGAGTGCATTGCATCCGAACTGAAGCTGGATGTCCGTTCGGCAAAATGCGCTGCCTATTACGGACATTTACCCCAGGAAAAGCTGGATAAAATTCCATTTCCGGAACAGGTTTCGGTGCTGCTGCCCGAACTGAAAAAAGGGACAAAGTCTTTGAGGCGGAAGGAAGCGGTTGTGGTGTGGATCTGTTATCGCCTGGTCCGGGAGATACAGCTTATCGATCATAAGAAAAAAATAGATTACGAGAAACTGATCAAGACGTTGTTTGAAAAACAGTTTACGATGGAAGCGCTGTCGGAATCCGATATAACGCTGCCTAACCTGCGTTATATCAAAAAAAGGCTGCTGAAAGAAAAAACCTATTATGAACTGATTGTTTAGGGAGAAGAAAATGACAATATATCTGGAAAACGAAACGGATGTCCCGTTTGATTTTGAGTTACGGGAAACGGCGGAGGCCGTGGCGGGGAAAGTGCTGGAGACGGAGGACTGCCCCTATGAGGCGATGGTAAATATCCTGCTCACTGACAATCAGGGGATTCGGCAGTTTAACCGGGATTTCAGAGAGATTGATGCGGCGACGGACGTGCTTTCTTTCCCCAATATTACCTATGAAGCGCCGGCTGATTTTGATCTGGTGGAAGAGCAGGCGGCGGACTGTTTTGAGCCGGATACGGGAGAGCTTATTCTGGGAGATATTATCATCAGTACGGACAAAGTGGAGGAACAGGCAAAAAACTACGGGCACAGCCGCAGGCGGGAATTTGCCTTTCTTGTGGCACACAGTATGCTGCATTTGCTGGGATATGACCATATGACACAAGAGGAAGCTGCAATCATGGAAGAAAAACAGGAAATGGTACTGCAAAAGCTTCAGATTACAAGAGGATAAGAAGCACGAGGGAGTATTTGGGCACTCATGAAAAAAATGAATTCTTCGGCAATCGATCTGTTTAAACATAAGATGCTGCTGGCAGGGATGATAAATATTCTGATTTTGTCCGCCATGTTGGGAATACAGGGAGCCGGTTATCTGGGGATCTCTCTGGGCGTATTTGCATTTCTTGTTTCTTTTCATTCCTGTTGGCTTTCCGCTACGGTCACCAGATATGTCCGCGGCAGAAATGCCAGGAACCAGTACCGGAGCAGCAGAAAATTTTTCCGGGGGGCAGTGATTTATGTTCTTTTCACAGGTATGGCCTTAAGTGCCGTATTTATTTTATTCGGCAATCAGCTTGGGACTTTTCTGATCCGGGATATTCATATCAGCATATGCATTATGATCATTCCGGGGTTATTGCTTGTATATGGCGTATCGGAAGTCATCAGCGGTTATCTGCAGGGAATGGGATTTTACATGCCGGTAAAGATATTTTATCTGGTACGGCGCGCAGCTACCTTTGTGGGAAGTATCGCAGGTATGAAATTTCTCAAAGAATACGGAGAGAAAGTGGCAAACCTGAAACATAACCAGGCGGTTACCAGTGTGTACGGCGCTTTCGGCACGATGCTAGGCATACTTGCCGCAGGTCTGGCGGGACTGCTTCTTCTGCTTATATTCTGTCTGCTGTTTCACGGAGAGATGAGATATATGCGCGGCAAAGATAACGCCCGTTATCAGGAGAGCGCCATGCATGGTTTCCGGATCATGTTCCATCTGGGGCTTATGCAGGGCGTTCGGTTTGCCATGCTTTTTTCACCTCTCTTGCTGAACTATATTTTATATATCCGGCTTTGCAGAAAGGACGGGGACTCTGCGCCCTGGGTGAAAACAGGAGGCTTTTTGTTCGGAGAAGCGGTTCCTGTTATGGTTATTTTGATTCTGGGCTTTACCGTTTTAAATCATAAGAATATGCGGCAGCTTGCAGGGCACTGGAAAAATCAGGCGTTTTCACAATTCAGGGAAAAAGTGTTTGCCATGTTTCTCGGTATTTTTGTACTCTTTCTTCCGCTCTGCGGCGCTGTCACGGTGATGGCGGAACCGGTTTTAAAATGTCTGACGAAGGATGCCGGGAAGGAAGGAGCGGACATTTTATTGTATGCGGCAGCCGGAGCGGTTTTGCTGGTTCTGGAAATAGTGACATATAAGCTGTTGGAGATCTGGAATGAAACGTTATCGTTGTATCTGATTTTGCTTGTCAGCTTTGTGGCGCAGACAGCGTTTGCGGTTGTCGCATTTCAGGTGCTGGAAGCCGGTGTGACGGGAATTATGCTTGGCATGATGGTACAGGCACTATTGTTTATCGTGTTATTTTTTGTGAAATTTTCAAGACGATTGAAACTGACAGGAAATCAGTTGAAAAAGCTGGTTATGGCAATGATCATGGCGTTTGCGGCGGTTCTCGTTATACTGCTGATTTACCAGATTGCAGGGAAAAAGCTTTCCGCCGGCGGGGCGATGGCGGTTTCCGTTATTCCGGGATTTTTATTGTATCTGGCAGCTATTGTGGCACTTCAGATTGTCAGTGACAAAGAAGCCGGTTATATGCCGGGAGGAGGATTATTCTTACGGATAAACAGAATGTTGGGAAGATAAGATTTCGCAGGAAAAGTACGGAATAAAAACAGATAAAAAAGCTGATACTGATAACAAAGGCTCTGTGCGAGAGGTAAATGGAGTGTAAGATGAAATTTGTAAAAGGTATCAGCCTGTTTATATTAGCGTCAGGATTGTTTGCTGTGGGATGCTTTCTGGGATTTTCCGGGCATGAATTTTTTTATCCGGGTATCCGGACGCCGCAGGATAAAAAGAGCGATGTCTCTTCCCGGTCGGAGGAGAAGGCGGAGGCTTCCGCATGGGATGAAAATGTCATCACTGCGGATACCTCTTTTGTTGTGATAGAAGTAAATCTGGAAGATCAGTCGGAGCAGGCGGAGGAAATTCCGGTTCCTCCTTATTATATGGGGATGGACCGGCTTGATTTTGAGAAGCAGATCCAAAATTTTGACAAGTCGCCCTCCCTGAATGAAATGCAGAAGGGTTTTCAGGGCTCGGAGATCCGGAGTTTTTCGGGAAGCAGGGTGGAACTGTGCAAATTCTATCAGGAGAAGCCGGAAGAGGAAGAAGAATTTTATTATCTGGCGGTCCGGGACAATATGGTAGTCGTGTACAGGGCGGACGGGGAGACGATCTATATGGAAACGGATATCCCGGCGCCGGAACTGCCTGCGGAAATACTGATGGATCTTTTACAGATCAGGACGGTCAATACACAGGAGGATCTTTATGATTTCCTGGAGTCGTATTCAAGCTGATCTCTGCGTTGTCGTACCGAAAAGGCTGTCGCGGAGTATCGGCGTAAGGCGGAGTGAGAGAAAATATGGCGAAAAAACAATATTCGGTTGTTGTAATCGGCGGCGGCGCATCAGGGATGACAGCGGCGATAGCGGCTCTGGAAGAGGCTAAGGCGCAGAATGCAGGAAAGTTAAGCGGAACATTCGGGGTGATGGCGGAGGTTCTGCTGCTTGAGAGCAATGACCGGATCGGGAAAAAGATTCTGGCAACCGGAAACGGGAAGTGTAACTTTACCCACAGTAATATCAGCGCGGAGCATTATGATACGGATGATATTGCTGCGCTTGAGAAGATTTTGTCAAAGTACCCGACAAAGGCCATACTGGATTTTTTTGAGAAACTGGGTATGCTTTCCAGAGAAAAAAACGGTTATTTTTATCCCCTCTCCGAGACCGCTTCCACGGCGCTGGATGTGCTGCGGCTGCGGCTTTCGGAGCTCGGCTGTGAGATCTCCTGCGGCGTATACATAGAAAAGATTGAAAAAACGGGACAGGGGTTTTCGCTTCAATGGAAAGAACAGGAAAAGTCTTACCGGGCATATGCGGATAGCGTGATACTGGCAACGGGCTCTAAAGCCGGCGGATTTTTGCAAAACAGGGAGGAAGATCCGCTGCGGCTGGCAAAATCTCTGGGGCTTTCCAGTACGAAGCTTTATCCTTCGCTGGTGAAATGTATCTGTCGGGAGGATTTTTATTACGGACAGCTTGCGGGGGTGCGGGCTCAGGCGGAACTTACGCTGTTTTGTGAAAAAGAGGGCCTTTACGGAAAACAAAAAGGGGACAACAATACTTGCAGGGACGTATCGGAGGGCATGACCGGGCATACGGGGAAATACTGGAAGTTTCTGCGGCGGGAAGCGGGGGAACTTCAGCTTACAAAAGAGGGAATATCCGGCATCGCCGTATTTCAGTTGTCCGGAGAAATTGCGCAGAAGCTTTCGGAAAAAAAGCGGGTTGTGGTAGAGATTAATTTTCTGCCGGGATTTTCGGAAGAGACACTTAAGCAATGGGCAATAAGAAGGCTGGCGCTTTTGCCGGGGCGAAATCTGGAGGACTTTTTTCTGGGGGTTCTGCACAAAAAGGTGCTTAATGTCTGTCTGCTGGCGGAAGGTCTAAAAGGATCACTGCGGATACCTTCGGGTTATACGGACGGGAACCTGGCGGAGAATATGGAGCGGCAAAAAGAGAGCCATAATAGGGGTGTGCAGTGCTCCGATGAAAAAAGAGCCCTTATGATGGTCTTATCCGTCATGAAAAGAGCCATGCATTTCACAACGGAAGTGACAGCAGTGTCAGATATGAAGCAGGCCCAGGTCTGCCGGGGCGGACTGATCCTGTCACAGTTTGATAAGAGACTGGAATGTAAGGATCTGCCGGGCTTTTTTGCCTGCGGGGAAGTGCTGAATGTAAATGGAGAATGCGGCGGATATAATCTGCATTTCGCCTGGAGCTCCGGGCATCTGGCGGGAAGGGCGGCAATGCGCAGAGCCCTCCGGATCGGCGCATCGCATCCTATACCGGATGGTAAAGGGCGCCGATCGCTTCCGCGACTTTGATGCCGTCCATGGCGGCGGAGGTGATGCCGCCGGCGTAACCCGCCCCTTCTCCGCAGGGATAGATGCCGCCGATATTGCTTTGCAGTGTCTCATCACGGCAGATGCGAACGGGGGATGAGGTTCTGCTTTCGATGCCGCAGAGCCAGGTTTCACCGGATGCGAAGCCGTGGATTTTTTTGTCCATGTCCTCCATGCCTTCCGCAAAGGCCGTGTTCAGTTTCGGAGGCAGGATATGGGTGATATCCGTCTCCTGATAAGAGCCCTTGACCGCGGGGGAAAAAGGGGAGAAAAGTTCGGAGCAGGCGGCGGTTTCAAGCAGCCCCTGCTTTACAAGTTCCGCCTTGAAATCCCTGTATTTCAGGATCGGGATTTTTCCTGATGCGGCTTCATAAGCTCTTTTTTCCAGTTCTCTTTGAAAGAAAATGCCGGAGAGCGGAAAATCCGGCGCGCCGTAATCCTCGGGAGATACGGAGACAATGATCGCGCTGTTGGCGCAGTCCCCGTCCCTGCCGCTGTAACTCATACCGTTTACGGCAAGATGCCCCTCCTCGGAGGAGGCGTTCACGACATAGCCGCCGGGACACATGCAGAAAGAGTATACACCGCGTCCGTCCTTTGCCTTTGCGGTCAGTTTATAGGGCGCGGCGCCCGGGATGGATGCTGAGGCGGCAGATACTTTATCGGACGCAGCGGTTTCTTTCGCGGCGATGCCGTATTGGGAGGCATTGATAAAGTACTGCGGATGCTGTACCCGGAATCCCACGGCGAAGGGTTTCGCTTCCATCCGTAATTGTTTTTCATATAACATGGACAGCGTATCTCTCGCGCTGTGTCCTATTGCCAGTACCAGTACATCCGTTTCCAGCCATTTGGAGCCGTTGATTTCCACAGCGGTGATCCGCGGCGAATCTGCGGGATCATTTAATATCCCGGAGTACCTGATATTAGTCATCCGGCTGTCAAAATACACTTCGCCGCCAAGAGAGAGTATCTCCATCCGCATGTTTTTTACGATCTTTTTTAACACATCCGTACCGAGATGAGGTTTTTGATCATATAAAATACTTTCCTTTGCGCCGAATGTCACAAAGGTCTCCAGTACATGGGTGTTCCGTCCGTATTTATCTTTTACGAGAGTATTCAGTTTTCCGTCGGAAAAAGTACCGGCTCCCCCTTCCCCGAACTGTACATTGGAATCCGCCCGCAGCGGCGCTCCCTTCCAGAAGGCTTCTACGTCGGCGCTTCTTTGTTCCACATCCCTCCCGCGCTCAAGCAGGATGGGACAAAAGCCCGCTTTTGCCAGTTCCAGGGCACAGAACAGTCCGGCAGGCCCGGTTCCGATAATAACGGGGCGCCTGGTAAGCGCTTTTTCTCCGGTCACCCGGAAGCGGAACGGGACGGATATGTCTTTGCCGATATCCTTGTCTCTGCTGCGGCTTTTCAGCAGTTTTTCCTCATTTCTGCACCGGGCGAGCAGTGTATAACTGTAAAACAGTTCCGGTTTTTTCCTGGCATCCAGGGAACGCTTTGCGATCCTCCAGAACAAAATATCCTCTTTGCCGCATTTGAGTTTTCGGCACAGGGCGTTAAAAAGCTGTTTTTCGGTATGGTCTATGGGGCATGTGATCTGGTTGATGCGAAGCATGGGGGCCTCCTGTCTATATTCCGGATTATTCCGCAATGTCATTTGGTTCAGCCATTTATCCGGCTTCTGTTTGCCTGAACTCTTTGTTTATTGTAGTTTATGGAAGGCGAGAGCGTCAATATCAATTATGCCATATCTTTTTGTGATTTCTCCGTAACAAGTGCAGTCGAAAGGCTGAACTGTTGCATTTCGCCGGATCGTGAAGCAAGTTAAACTGGTAAATGTAAGCGGATTGTAGTATACTGTTGCGTAAAGCAGTTATGTTATTTTACGTGATGGGAGAGTTGGTTATGGATCATGCACCGGAAAAGGATATTGACAATTTACTGGAAATTCTGGACGGTTTCTGCGCCGCGGAGGGAAGGCGGATCAAGCTGAACGTATCGGAGGAACTTGCTTCGGGCGAAGCGAAACGCGAGTATCATCTGGGATGCTGCGATATAGGCAGTCCCTGGGCAAAGGGAACGGCTTTTGATGTGCTAAAGGAGCCGGAAGATATGTAACGGTATCGGAAGAGCCGATGTTTTGACCGAATGGTCATAAGAGGAAAGAGGGAGTGACTATGAAAAAGAACAAGTTAAAGCGGATCATGGCGGTTTTTCTTGCCGCATGTATGCTGAGCGGCTGCGGTATGTCGGAGTTTAGCGATCTGTTTCGGGGAGGGGATGATTCGGATGCGTTTTTTACGCCGGAGGAAGAGGAAACAGATGTTGACGCCGATGACGGAGAGACAAAACCGGATACGGAAGAGGCCATAACGGAACTGCCGGAGGATATCCCTGCGGATGAAAACGGCAGGCCGTCCCTGCTGAGTATGGAGGCGCCCAAAGAGGAAATGGTGACGCCGAATGTTTCCCCCTATACGGTGGATGCGGATCTTGGCAATGTGGAAAATCTCTGGCAGTTTTATATGACGGAGGAGATGGCGGCAAAACTCTCCGCAAACGGATTTGTTGTCTGGGACGATGCCGGAAGTGAATTTTTTGAAGTTTATGAGTGGAACAGATATTCGCTGATTCCTAACTTTGTGACGGTGGATTCCATGATGCACACCTATCATCTGTATTTCAGCTATCTGCTGGAACAGGTTGAGAAAGGATATCTGGCGGATGACCTGGCGGGGCTCAGTGTGAAAATGGCCGAAAGCAGCGCGGCTCAGTATGAGGAACTGAAGGGAACCGAATGGGAGGAGGCCGCTGCCCGCAATGTGGCGTTCTTTGCGGTTGGGGCGAGGCTGCTGGGGGCGGAAGTGCCCGCGTATGATTATGCGGAATCTCTGATCTCTCAGGAACTAAGTGCCATTGACCAGGCCGCCGGCATCGGGGAATCCGTTATCACCGGGCAGAAAGAAGATTATTCCCAGTATATTCCAAGGGGATATTACGAGGGAGATGAACAGCTTGAGCGGTATTTTAAGGCGATGATGTGGTATGGCAGGATACATTTTGTGCAGGAGGCCGAAGAACTGGATCGGAGCGCGCTGCTGATCACACTGGCTTTGACACAGGATGAGGAAAGCTATGGGCTGTGGGAAGGCATTTATGCGGTGACTTCCTTCTTTGCGGGGGCAAGCGATGATTCCGGCGTCTGTGAGTACGGGCCGCTTATCGATAAGGCCTACGGCGAAAATATTTCCGCCGGTGATCTTGCCGGAAATCAGGAGGCTTTTGATCGGTTTCATGAGATGACGGCGCGCCTTACCCCGCCCCGGATCAATTCCGTTCCGATCATGGACGGGGAGGACAACGTGATCAGAGGGTTCCGGTTTATGGGACAGCGGTTTACGATCGACGGAGCGATCATGCAGAATCTGATCTATCAGAATGTACGGGAGGATGCATCGGGGAACAGGCGTATGCTTCCCGATGTGCTGGATGTCCCGGCGGCGCTTGGTTCCGATACGGCTCTTGAGATTCTGACGGAGCAGGGGGATACCGGATACCGGAATTATTCGGAAAATATGCAGACGCTCAGAGAAGGCCTGTCCGCTTCCAACAAAACGCTGTGGTCGGCAAGCCTTTACGCGAACTGGTTAAATACGCTTCGTCCGCTGCTGGATCAAAAGGGCGAGGGCTACCCTGTTTTCATGCAGAATAGGGAGTGGACGAAGAAAAATCTGGAATGTTTTGCAGGCAGCTTTGCGGAACTGAAACATGACACGGTCCTTTATACCAAACAGGTGATGGCGGAAATGGGCGGCGGTATGGAAGAAGAGCCCGATGATCGGGGCTATGTGGAACCGGAGCCTCTTGTCTTTTCAAGATTTTACCACCTGGCGGAATCCACGGCCGAAGGGTTAAAAAGATATGGTATGCTGGATTCCAAAGATGAGGAGAATCTGCTCAGGCTCTCGGAAATGGCGCAGAGACTGGCCACAATTTCCAACAAGGAACTGCTGAATGAAGTGCTGACGGATGAAGAATATGAATTTATCAAAGCTTACGGCGGGAATCTGGAGCATTTCTGGATCGATGCGGTGAAGAATCCCAAGGGTATAGAAGGAGCCAGGGAACTTCCTTCTGCCATCGTAACGGATATCGCAACGGATCCCAACGGGCAGGTGCTGGAAATAGCGACAGGGCTTCCCAGCGCCATCTATGTGGTAGTAAATGTGGACGGAGTGATCAAGATCGCAAGGGGCAGTGTATATTCTTTCTATCAGTTCCCCTGGGATATGAACGACAGGCTGACCGATTCCAAATGGCGCTATATGATGGGCTATCAGGCAGATGAAAACGGAAATCATATAGGATATGATGCGGAACAGCCGGTAAAACAGCCGGAGTGGACACAGAGTTACCGGTATTGAGTGAATGAAATCTAAATTTCGGAAAACAATTTATATCATAATGGCGCTTGCCGCAAGCGGCGCCGTTTTGTATGCGTTGTGGAGAGCCGGGGCGTTTCTGCCCCGGTGGATTGTCTGGACAAAGGGCAGCGTCTGTGACGATACGGGCAGTTACGAAACTACCCTCGCCGGAAAGAAAGTCTTTGTAACCCGGGGCGGAGAGAAAATCTGGGACTCTCCCGAAGGGGTAAAAGTCCAGCAGGTTTTATCCTGTGACATGGACCGGGACGGGAGGGATGAACTGATCCTGCTCTGCTGGAAAAGAGGGCGGTTCGGGAAATACATGCCTTTCTGGATTGAGGAGGATGAAAAAAACTGGTCACAGCATATTTTTGTGTATGAGTATGCGGAGGATACCATTTATCCCAAATGGATGTCCTCCTACATCGGGCAGGACGTGGCACAGATGGCGTTCGGCGGGAATAAAAGCTGCCATAAAAGGCTTTTTCTGACAGATCCCGAGGGCGCGGTGAGTTACTGGCACTGGGAATCCTGGGGGTTTACAAAGGAAGAGGCGGAAGTTTCCTTCGTGGTATTCGGGGACAATCTGATCCATGAGCCGATCTACACTTACGGGTTGAACAGGGAAGGCGGTTTTGATTTTTTATATGACAATGTGAGGGCTATGATAGAAGAAAGTGACATATCCGTCATAAATCAGGAGACGCCGCTTGTATGGAAGCCGGAGCAGTACGGGGATTATCCCCGTTTTGGAACGCCGGCAGAAGTGGGGGAAGCCATGATACATGCCGGATTTGATGTTGTCACCTGTGCCACCAACCATGCACTTGACAGGGGGATCGAAGGGATTCATACTACAAAGGAACTCTTTACGGACCATGGCGTTTTGTGTCTCGGCATTCAGGCGCCCGGGGAGGCGGGGAGGCGTCCCTACGAGATCATGATGCGCAACAATATGAAACTGGCGCTGTTTAATGTATCTTACGGCACAAACGGGATTGCTCTGCCAGAGGAATATCCGTATATGGTACATCTCCTGGAAGAGGAAGGACAGATGCGGGAGGATATCCGAAAGGCCGGGGAAGAGGCGGATGCCGTGATTGTGTTTGCCCATTGGGGAACGGAAAACAGCGGGGATGTGGATGCCTTTCAGGAAAAGTGGACACAGGTCTTTCTGGAAGAGAAGGTGGATGTGGTGGTGGGAACCCATCCTCATACAATACAGCCTTATGAGATGCTGGAAGGCAAAGATGGGCATAAGATGCTGGTCTATTATTCCATCGGGAATTTCGTCAGCGCCCAGCCGGAGAAATCCTGCACAAAGGGCGGCATGGCATCTTTCACGATAGCGCCTTTGTCGGACGGAGTAAACGTCACAAAGTACAGCCTTTCGCCGCTTACGATCCAATGGCAGAAGGGCGGCGGATATGTGCCGGTTTTAGAGGAGTGAGAGATGTAAAATCTGTTTCGGAAAAGTGTTATGTCGGAGAATATACAGTTATAGATAAAGTTATTATACAAAAATATAGAAAGGTATATATAAAATATGGAAAACAAAAGAGCATTTTTAAAGGATAAACAAAGGATTGTAATCAAAATAGGCTCCTCTTCCCTGCAGCATCCTGAGACCGGGGATCTGGATTATACGAAGCTGGACGTGCTGGTGCGGGAAATCTGTAATCTGCGCAATATGGGGAAGGATGTGGTGCTTGTGACTTCCGGGGCGATCTCCGTGGGTAAGAAAGCGGTGCATATCACAGAGATCGAAGATGAGGACGAAGATCACTGTATCGCCGTTAAACAGGCTTGTGCGGCGGTAGGGCAGGCGAGACTGATGATGATCTACCAGAAGATCTTTGCCGAGTACAATCAGATGACGGCACAGATTCTGATGACGAAAAATACGATTGTGGACAACTTAAACCGCTATAACGCTCAGAATACTTTCAGGGAACTTTTGAAGCTGGGGGTGGTGCCGATTGTCAATGAGAACGATACGGTGGCAACCTATGAGATTGAGATCGGGGATAATGACACGCTTTCCGCCATTGTGGCGGCGCTGATCGATGCGGATTTGCTGATACTGCTCTCCGACATCGACGGGCTTTATACCGATGATCCCCGTACCAACCCTGACGCGGAGTTTGTGGAAGAAGTAAACCAGCTTGATCAGGAGACCATGCAGATGGGGAAGGCTTCCACCGGAAGTGCAAGCGGAACGGGCGGCATGAATACAAAACTGCTGGCGGCAAAGATCGCCACCAAATCGGGGATCGATATGCTGATCGCCAACAGCAAAGATATCAAAGTGATACACCGGCTACTTGCCGGGGCGCAGATTGGGACGCTGTTCCGTACATCCGGGTATGATCAGAAGTTTGATCTGCCGCTGTTTGTGGAGAGGATGCACAGATAGTATCACACAGAAATGAAGGGTGAGATGGAAGAGCAAAAAGAACGAAAAACCAGTCTGCGAAAACAAATACTAAAAGAGCGAAACAGTTTATCCGAAGAAGTACGACAGAGGATGGATAAACAGATTTTTAAGGAGCTTATCCGGTATGATGAGAAAGAGCCCTGTGCCGCGTATTTGTCTTATGTCAATTATAAGAGTGAAGTTTCTACAAAAGAATTTATACTCTGGTGTTTAGAAAAGGAGAAAACCGTTTTTGTGCCGAAAGTTTTCGTTGATTCGTCTTTTCATCCTGGGAACATATCCTGTTCTTTTCAGGAGGCGGAGAAGAAACGGACGGAAATGGATTTTTTTCAGATCCACGGGTGGGAAGAAATGGAAACAGGGTATCAGGGAATTTGGGAACCGAAAATATTGCCTGGGAGAACGTTTGGGGAATGGCTTGCAAAATCAGAAAAAGATATGGGACATGGGGCGGAAAAGATTTATTTGCGAATGCTTCTTCCGGGGGCGGTTTTTGATAAAAAAGGGAACCGGATCGGCTATGGCGGCGGCTTCTATGACAGATGGCTCGCCGGATGGGAGCATTTAACCAGTGATAAGCCGATGGTGCTGGAAAAGATCGGACTTGCCTATGAGATGCAGGTCGTGGAAACGCTTCCGGCAGAGCGCTTTGACAAAAAAGTGGATCGTGTGATTACGGAATAAGGCGGATATTATGATCGATACTATTTATTTTTTCGCATCCAAAACAGATATATGCAATATATTTCACGAGATAGAACAGCAGTTCGACATCAAATACTGCATGACGGAAGCAGATAGGGAAGCCGGCAGAGGTGAGATGCCCCAAATGGAGTTTGATACCATTGATGAGATCGCGGACGACTGTCATGCCGCTCATTCTATTCAGCCGTTTTATCTGATCGCGCCGAAAACGCAGACGATGAAGAGATACCGGCAGGCGTTAAAAGACAGGGATGATATCGAGAGATATCGGATGATCTATACGGAAAACGGAAACAGCGTGATGTTAAAGGGAATGCAAAAACATGAGGATTTGACATACGATTATTATATCCACATTGCCAGAAACCTCGAGACGGAATTTTCCGGTGAACTGTTCAAAAAACTTGTGCGGGAAATAAAGAAAAACTGTGTGAGGATAAAGTATAATACCCCGATCTATATCGGAAAGGACATGTACCGGAGCAAAGAGGAATTTGTCTTTTCCGGTGAGAGATGCGGATGTTTTACTCTGACAGAGACAGATGAAGTGAAGGAGTGGTACAGAAGCCCGAAAGTCAGGGCGTTTGCGGATAAGCCCTTTGAGGAACAGCTTTTCTTTCTGCGGGATGTGTTTTGCGGAAAGGAACTGAAAGATTACAGGGATGAGGAGAAAAACTTCACGGAAGATTATCAGAACTACAGGGTGGCGATGTCCGGGCTCTGGGACATCAGGGACCTGTCACGTTTCAAAAACGTATTTGAGCTGTTCAACGATGAGGCCAGGGTACCGTCCCCCATGGCGATGACCGCTATGGAGTATCTGTGCGAGGCGTGTGTTTACGCGGCATCCCGGCAGAAACCGGATGGAATCGGGATTTTGCTGGAGTATTTACATGATATACCGGAAAAAGGGTATCATTGCGGCTGTGAAGGGATCGTTCGGATTTTGTCAAAGAAAAAATATCGCGAGAGGTTTCAGGAAAGCCTTGCAGGTGCGTCGGAGGATACACAGGTGTTGGTAAAAAAGATCCTGTCCGGGATAAAGGGAGACGCGCAATAGCTGCAAGCACCCCTGTAAAAATGGTTTTATAATAAGAGCAATGCGGAAAGGAAGAAAAATATGAATCTGGAACAACTTTGTAAAAACGCGGCGGCTGTAAAATATGAGATGCAGACGTTATCCACGGAAAAAAAGAATCAGGTGCTCTGCCGGTGCGCGGAGGCGCTGGTCCGGCGTCAGGGAGAAATACTCGAGGCAAATGAAAAAGATATGCTGAGAGCGGCGCAGAAGAAAATGCTCCAAGGGCTGCAGGACCGGCTTAAGCTGAATGCGGTCCGCATCGAAGGTATGGCGGAAGGGCTTAATCAGATCGCGGCGCTGCCCGATCCGGTGGGAGAGGTTATGGAACAGTTTGACCGCCCGAACGGGCTTCACATTGAAAAATGCCGTGTGCCCATTGGTGTGATCGGCATTATCTACGAGGCCCGCCCCAATGTGACGGCGGATGCCTTCGGGCTCTGTTTTAAAACAGGAAATGTGGTGATCTTAAAGGGCGGGAGCGATGCGTTCTGTTCCAATCAAAAGATCGTGGAGGTGCTGCGGGGTGTGCTCATGGATAACGGGATATCCGCCGATGTCCTGTCCATGATAGAGGATACCAGCAGGGAGACGGCGGCGGAATTTATGAAGATGCATAAATTTGTAAATCTTCTGATCCCCAGAGGAGGCGCCGGACTGATCCGCAGCGTGGTGGAAAACAGTACGATCCCGGTGATCGAGACAGGAACCGGAAACTGTCATATTTATGTGGATGAGGAGGCGGATATCGATATGGCGGTATCCATCATTTTCAACGCGAAAACCCAGCGGATCGGCGTCTGCAACGCCTGTGAATCCCTGGTGGTCCATGAAAAGGTAAAAGATGCCCTGCTGCCGAAACTGGCGGAAAAACTCAGAGAGAAGCAGGTGGAGATCAGGGGCGACGAGCAGGTATGCGCGGTACTTTCTGACTGTGTGCCTGCCACGAAGGAGGATTACGGGACGGAATATCTGGACTATATCCTTTCCATAAAGACAGCGGGCTCCGTGGAGGAAGCCATCGCTCATATCAACCGTTATAATACCGGACATTCCGAGGCGATCATCACCGAAAATAAGTCCCATGCGGAGAAGTTTCTGCGGGAGGTGGACGCCGCCTGCGTGTATGTAAATGCGTCCACAAGATTTACGGACGGATTTGAGTTCGGCTTCGGTGCGGAGATCGGTATCAGTACCCAGATGCTTCATGCAAGAGGGCCTATGGGGCTGAAGGAACTGACAAGCTACAAATATCAGATTTACGGCGACGGCCAGATACGGTGCTGAGGATATGATGGAAGATAAAAGATATCCCCTGGAAGATATGGAAGAAAACAGGCGTTATTTCGGGGAGATCACGGATCTTTTGCTCTCACGCGAGAAAGAGACAAACGGTTTCGGTACCTTGCAGGAAAAGACGATCCACGAGGTGATCAAGGATTTTTACTGTTATGACCATGATTTTCAGGAGCAGAGAAGGGGGCGTTACATAGCGGATATTGCCGTGGATCATGAGATCTGGGAGATCCAGACAAAGGCTTTTCACAGACTTCGCGGAAAACTGGATGCCTTTTTAAAAGAGTATCATGTGACGGTGATCTATCCGGTGGCAGTGGAAAAAAAGATATACTGGCTGGATCAGGAGACAGGAGCCATCACGGGGGGCAGGCGCTCTCCGAGAAGGGGAAGCGCATACGATGTGTTCCATGAGCTGTACGCGATCCGTCCGTACCTGCGAGATCCCAACCTTTCATTTCATATTGTCCTGATGGATATGGAGGAGTATAAACTGTTAAACGGCCGGAGCAGGGATAAGAAGAGAGGCGCTTCGCGGTATGACCGCCTGCCGGGGAAGCTGCGGGATATTGTGCGGATCGAGCACATCAGCGACTATGCCCGTTTTCTGCCGGAGGAACTTCCGGAAGAGTTTACTTCCGGAGATCTGGCAAAATGTGCCCATATTCCGAGAGGCACGGCGCAGACCTGCCTGCTGATCCTGCGGGATTTAGGTGTTGCAGAACTGATCGGGAAAAAAGGGCGGTCGAATCTGCACCGGAGGAAGCGGTAAAACGAAGGAGAGCGAGAGTACATATGAACTATATAGAAGAACTGAAAAAGTATAACCCGAAAAACGCCCAGGAGGCGGCGAATCAGGAGATGATCCTGCGGTATATCGAGACTTTTCCCGATACGATCCTCACCCGGGAGAACGGTTTCGCCCATATGACAGCTTCCTCGATGATTTTCAATAAAGCGCGGGACAAGGTGCTGATGGTCTATCACAATATTTACCGTTCCTGGTCCTGGACCGGCGGACATGCGGACGGTGAGGAGGAGATGCTGCCCGTGGCAAAGAGGGAGGCGACGGAGGAGACCGGCGTAAAAAATCTGCGGGTATTATTGGAGACTACGGCGGAAGGACCATTGGCGGCGGTGGACGTACTGCCTGTCTGGGGACATGTGAAACGGGGGAAGTATGTCTGTGCCCACCAGCATCTGAACTACGGTTATCTGTTTGAGGCGGATGAGGAGGAAACGCTGCATATCAAAGCGGACGAAAACTCTCAGGTGGGCTGGATTCCGGTCCCGGAGATCCGGGAAAAAGTGACGGAACCGGATATGATCCCGGTCTATGAGAAGTTGATCCGACTTGGGGCGCGATAGGTACTTTTCTTGTAAAAAAAGGGGAACTATGCTATGATATCATCGTGATCAAAAAGGGAGGTGCTATCATGTCACTTAAAAAAGTATACGAGTATTTTCAACATTATGACAAGCAGACTTATCAGGTCGTAGCCTGTATGGGAAATGAGCCGTCCAGGCAGGACATAAAAGTGTTTGAGGATCAATATAACATAGAGCTTCCTGCTGACTTCAGCGAATTTACCATGTCTCCCCTCGGCGGGCTTTATATGGAAGTGCGGGAAGAGATATGGCCCAGAGCGAAGATGTATGAGGTCGGACCGTTCTGGTCATTTTGCCGCGGGATCATAGTCTACGGAATTGCGGATGAGATACCGGAATTTCTTGATATCAGGGTAAAAACAAAAGAATTGCATGATGAGGGATTCACCGATTTTATACCGTTTCTGTCCGTTATCGGGAACGGCGATGAAATATTCTGTTTTGACAGAGAGAATAAAATCGTTCTTCTTGATCATTACACAACAGGGGAAGCTGTGCCGTTTGAAGGGACTTTCCCGGATTGCCTGATGCAGCAGATTGAAGAACTGGAAGAACGCAAAAACAGGAAGATTCGGGGAGAAGGATAAGAGGAAAGAAAGAGAGGGGGAATAGGGAGGGGAGGGATTATGGAAAGAAACATAAGCGTCATAAAAGATGTGAATGGGAAGCAGATTGTTATTGTAAATGATATTCGTTTTAAAGGAAAAAGAAATATAGATTGGGATGAGGTGGAACAGTATTTAAAACAGTATGTGGGAGAATTTATAGAAATTGCCGAAAGTAAAGAAATTATATATATTGGCAGTGACTTACCTGATGAATATTCGGGTTCAAAGTATACTGCAAAGTTAAAAGGAGCATTAGCAAAGGCAAAAGCAAATGCTGCACAGGGAATTCCGGAGATAATAGAAATTGCGGAGAATAAAAGATTTCGGGAAAATCTGGAAAGAAAACATGATAAAAATGCAAAATATGGCTGGTATCGATATGATTCCAGATTCGCAATACCAGTTTTTGATGAAAATAATGATGTTTTGCGGTATAATGTATTTCATGCAGAGTTGGTGATAAGACATTCCGAAAACGGAAAGCTGTATTTATATGATATCATAAATATAAAAAAAGAAACGAGCACCCCGCTTGAGCCATAAGCTGTACGGTAAAAAACCCGCTTCTTTTTATGGACTAATTATATGACAGAGAGGGAGAAAAGTCAAGAGAAAGTGTATATGGAAGAAAAAATTTCCCAAAAAATTGATATAGATACGATAGATATCCATTCCATTCCGCCGGCAGAAGAACCGGCGAGACAATACTATTACATAAAAAAATGCCGCCTGCTTCTGCAGGAGATAAAAGAAAGAGAAGGGCGTGAGCTCACCTGTAATGTCACAAATTTTGGCTGTCAGATGAACGCCCGGGATTCGGAGAAGTTACTCGGCATTTTAAGAAGCGCGGGCTTTCAGGAGACCGATTCGGAGGATGCCGATTTTGTGATCTACAATACCTGCACCGTGCGGGATAATGCAAACCAGCGTGTCTTTGGCAGGCTGGGTGTTTTGAACGGCTATAAAAAGAAAAATCCGCAGATGAAAGTGGCGCTCTGCGGCTGTATGATGCAGGAGGACCTTGTCATCGAAAAACTCCGCAAAAGTTACGGCTTTGTGGATCTGGTGTTCGGCACCCATAATCTGTACAAATTTGCGGAACTGCTGTACCGCTGTTATACGGAAAAGGGCATGATCGTCGATATCTGGGAGGATACGGACAAAATCGTGGAGGATCTGCCGGTGGAGCGTAAATATCCGTTTAAATCCGGCGTCAATATTATGTTCGGCTGCAACAATTTCTGCAGTTACTGTATTGTGCCCTATGTGCGTGGGCGGGAGCGGTCGAGAGCGCCCGAAGAAATTCTGCGGGAGATCAGGAATCTGGCGGCGGACGGCGTAAAGGAAGTCATGCTTCTTGGCCAGAACGTCAATTCCTACGGAAAGGAGCTGGCGGGGATGGGCTTTCTGTCTTTCCCGGAACTGCTCAGGGAAGTGGAGAAAGTGGAAGGGATCGAGAGGATACGCTTTATGACGTCCCATCCGAAGGATTTATCCGATGAACTGATCGAGGTGATGAGGCAGTCGAAGAAGATCTGCCGGCATCTGCATCTGCCCCTGCAGTCCGGCTCCACAAGGATTCTGAATAAGATGAACCGGAGGTATACAAAGGAATCCTACCTTGCGCTGGCGGAGAAGATCCGGCGGGCGATACCGGATATCTCCCTGACAACGGACATCATCGTTGGCTTTCCGGGGGAGAGCGAAGAGGATGCGGATGACACCATCGATGTGATCAGGAAAGTGCGGTTTGACAACGCCTTTACCTTTGTGTACTCCAAACGGACAGGCACCCCGGCGGCGGCTATGGAACAGGTGCCGGAGAAGGAAGTGCGGGAGAACTTTGACCGGATACTGGCCTGCGTGCAGGAGACGGCGAGAGAGAGAGTAAAACGTTTTGAAGGGCAGGTGCTTCCTGTTCTGGTAGAAGAGTTAAATGAACAGGACACATCCCTTGTGACAGGAAGATTGTCCAATAATACGGTGGTGCACTTTCCGGGGGATGCATCCCTGATCGGGGAGATCGTGGATGTGAAACTGGTAAGATGCGAAGGATTTTATTATATCGGGGAAAGATAAAAAGACGTAAACGAAGGGTAAGAGATGGCTGAAAATGCTAAGGAACTGACAAAGGAAGAACTGGCGGAACTGACGCCGATGATGCAGCATTATCTGCAGACAAAAGAGCAATACCCCGGCTGTATTTTATTTTACAGGCTGGGTGATTTTTATGAGATGTTTTTCGAGGATGCGATAACGGTATCCCGGGAGTTGGAGATCACGCTGACCGGAAAAAGCTGCGGGCTGACGGAGCGGGCGCCGATGTGCGGCGTACCCTATCATGCGGTAGACACCTATCTGAACAAACTGATTGAAAGAGGCTATAAAGTTGCCATCTGTGAGCAGGTGGAAGATCCGAAGCTGGCAAAGGGCATGGTAAAGCGGGAGGTGACGAGAATCGTCACGCCGGGGACCAATCTGAATATACAGTCTCTGGAAGAATCCCGCAATAATTTTCTGATGAGTATCGCCTATTTCCCCGGCAGGATCGGTGTTTCAGTTGCTGATATATCCACCGGGGATTATTATTTGACAGAGCTCGAGGACAACAACAAGCTGCTGGATGAGATCAGCAAATACGCGCCTTCGGAGATCATCTGCAACGATGCGTTTTTGGTTTCCGGACTTTCCGTGGAAGAGCTGCGGAACCGGCTGCGGATCGCGGTCAATGCGCTGGAGCCCCATTATTTTGACGAGGACGGCGCAAAAAAACTGCTTCGAAAGCATTTTAAGGTGGCGGCGCTGACAGGGCTTGGCATCGAGGATTTTCCGGTGGGGATTCTGGCGGCGGGGGCGCTTCTGCGGTATTTATATGAGACACAGAAGTCTTCCATGAGCAATATCACTCATATTTATCCCTACCTGACCAGCAAATTTATGCTGCTGGATTCCGCCACAAGACGAAATCTGGAACTGGCGGAAACCCTCAGGGAAAAACAGAAAAGAGGCTCCCTGTTATGGGTATTGGATAAGACAAAGACCGCCATGGGCGCGAGGACGCTGCGCAGCTATATCGAACAGCCCCTGATCGATAAACGGCAGATCGAGGAGCGGCTTGACGCGGTGGAAGAGCTGACAAAAGATGTGATCAGCAGGGACGAGATACGGGAATATTTAAACCCGGTCTATGACCTGGAGCGGCTTCTTGGGAAGATCAGCTACCAGTCCGCCAATCCCAGGGATCTGATCGCGTTTAAAAATTCCATTGCCATGATGAAACCTGTCAGGGCGGTACTGGAAGCCTTTCATAAGTCGCTGCTTGCGCAGATTCTGGAGGATATCGATCCGCTGGAGGACCTGTTTACCCTGATCGATGCGGCAATCGGGGAAGATCCGCCGCTCCTCATCCGGGAAGGCGGCATTATCAAGGACGGGTTTGATGCTACCATAGATTCCCTCAGGAAGGCAAAGACCGAAGGGAAAAACTGGCTGGCGGCGCTGGAAGAGGAGGACAGAAACCGCACCGGTATTAAAAACCTGCGGATCAAATATAATAAAGTGTTCGGCTATTATTTCGAGGTGACAAACTCCTTTAAGGACATGGTACCAGAAGATTATGTGCGGAAACAGACTTTAGCCAACGCGGAGCGCTATACGACGCCCCGCTTAAAGGAGCTGGAAGATACGATTTTAAATGCCGAGGATAAACTTGCCACGCTGGAGTACGACATGTTCTGTAAAATACGGGACACCATCGGCGGCGAGATCGAGCGGATTCAGAGGACCGCGAAGGCGGTGGCAAGGCTGGATGTCTTTGCCTCTCTCTCCCTTGTTGCGGAGCGCTATCGCTATGTGCGTCCTGAAATCAACGAAAAGGGACTGATCCATATCAAGGACGGACGCCATCCCGTGGTGGAACAGGTGATGGGAAATGACATGTTTGTCACAAATGACACTTACCTGGACAACGGGAGCCATCTGATCGCCGTGATCACCGGTCCCAATATGGCGGGAAAATCCACTTATATGCGGCAGACGGCGCTGATCGTGCTGATGGCGCAGCTTGGCAGTTTTGTTCCCGCAAAGTCCGCGAAAATCGGGCTGGTGGACCGGATTTTTACGAGAGTTGGAGCCTCGGATGATCTGGCGAGCGGTCAGAGTACCTTTATGGTGGAGATGAACGAAGTGGCGAATATTCTGCGGAATGCCACAAAGAACAGCCTGCTGATCCTGGATGAAATCGGCAGGGGGACCTCCACCTTTGACGGGCTTTCCATCGCCTGGGCGGTGATCGAGCATATCAGCAACCGAAAGCTGTTGGGCGCCAAGACGCTCTTCGCCACCCACTACCATGAACTGACGGAGCTGGAAGGAAAGATAAACAACGTCAACAATTACTGTATCGCGGTGAAAGAGAAGGGGGACGATATCGTGTTCCTCCGGAAGATCATCAAGGGCGGAGCGGATAAGAGTTACGGCATCCAGGTGGCTAAGCTCGCCGGCGTGCCGGATATGGTCATCGACCGGGCGAAGGAGATCGTGGCGCAGCTTGATGAGAACGACATCACCGAAAAGGTGCAGAGCATTGCGGTGGACACAAAGACGGACAATAAGAAGATGCCGACTTACGATGAGGTGGACTTGCAGCAGTTCTCGCTCTTTGATACGGTGACGGACGAGGATGTGCTGAAGGAACTGATGGAGGTGGATGTGATGAATATGACGCCGGTGGACGCGATGAATACGCTGTACAGATTGCAGAGTAAGTTGAAGAATCGGTGGGGTCAATAGGCTTGACAAAGTAGTCGGAGAATTTGGCACAAAATGAAAATATAATTGTTAATGGGTGCTTAGATATCGCGCATATAAAATGAGCTGCAATCGGTGAACGGTTTGGAGAAAAAACAGACATGGAAATCGGAGAGTATAAAGGGCATAATACATATGAGGATTGGATGAGCGGGCTTACTTTATATCTGGATGGATATGAGAAAGGACTGAAAAAGCAGGCGAATGCATATATAAGCAAATTTGTAACAGGATTCGAGCACTCCGTGTCAAAGGAGGATTTGCAGAGTGTTCTGGAGCAATTTTGTCGGGAAATTTGTGATGAGGGGAAGCATTCCAGGTTATTGAACAGAGGGAATGGGAGCCTGCCCTACGATATCGGCAGAGTTGTATGGAATTATCTGAAAAGTCAGTGTGAATCGGAATCGATGCCGCATATGAGATGGGCATTTCAGTTGTTCGGAAAAAATTATAACCCGTTTAATCCACAATTGGAATTGGATATGTTTCAGATATTGAAAAAAGCATATGAGCACAAAGAGTGCGACCAAAAGACAGTTGACCTGTATTTTAGTGAAATTCTGGAACAGCTCTATTGGGGATCGCATCATTTTCCGGAGGGTTGTATTATTACCAGAGATACTTACGAAAAAACTATAAAGACAGCCGAATCTGTTCTGGCAGAAAAGCCGGTGCCGAAGAAATTACAGAAAATATATATTTACTATTGTAAGCTATACAAATGCTTTTATGAGTATAAAGAAAGCGGAGGGGAAAAGAATTTTTTTGAATTATGTGAAAAGGCGGGCATAACATACAAGAGTATACCAACCTATTATTATCAGTAGAAAAACGTTAAAACAGGAGAAGGCAATGAATGACAGAAAGAAGATCAGGAGGGATTAAACATGAGTTATAGTTACGACGTTATGATCATCGGAGCGGGACCGGGAGGTATTTTTTCGGCGTACGAGCTCCTTCAGAAAAAGCCGGAGTGGAAGATCGTGGTGCTGGAGGCGGGAAATTCTCTGGATAAGAGGAAATGCCCGATCGACGGCGATAAAATCAAGAGCTGTATCGGCTGTAAGACCTGCGCGATCATGAACGGGTTCGGCGGTGCGGGCGCTTTTTCCGACGGCAAATACAATATCACAAATGAATTTGGCGGCACGCTTCACGAATATATCGGCAAGCACAAGGCGACGGAACTGATGGAGTATGTGGACGGCATCAATGTCAAGTACGGCGGGCATAAGACAAAGCTGTATTCCACCACCAACACACAGTTTAAGCGGCTCTGCCTGCAAAATAACCTGCACCTTCTGGATGCTTCCGTGCGTCATCTCGGGACGGACATCAATTTCGAGGTGCTGGGCAACCTGTACAATGAACTAAAAGATAAGGTGGAATTCCATTTTCTGACGCCGGTCCGTCATATCAGACTGCTTAAGGGCAGCTATGAGGCGGTAACAGATGAAGCCTCCTACACCGCCGGGAAATGCATTATCTCCGTGGGCAGGAGCGGCAGCAAATGGATGGAAAAGGTCTGCAGTGAGCTGGATATCCCGACTTTGTCAAACCGCGTGGATATCGGTGTGCGCGTGGAGCTTCCGGCGGAGATCTTTGCGCCGATCACCGATGAACTGTATGAGAGCAAGATCGTGTATAAGACGGAGAAATATCAGGATAAGGTGCGGACATTCTGTATGAATCCGAAGGGCGCCGTGGTGAATGAGAATACCAACGGCATTGTCACGGTAAACGGACACAGCTATGAAGATCCGGCGCTGCAGACGGAAAACACCAACTTTGCCCTGCTGGTGGCAAAACATTTCACGGAGCCCTTCAAAGACAGCAACGGCTACGGCGAGAGTATCGCAAGGCTGTCCAATATGCTGGGCGGCGGCGTGATCATGCAGCGTTTCGGCGATCTGATCAGAGGACAGAGAAGTTCGGAGAAGCGGCTGAAAAAATCCTTCCTGACGCCCACTCTGGCGGCAACACCCGGGGATCTGAGTCTTGTGATGCCCAAGCGGATTCTGGACGGCATTATTGAGATGATCTATGCGCTGGATAAGATTGCGCCGGGCACAGCCAACGACGATACGCTGCTCTATGGCGTGGAAGTAAAATTCTATAATATGGAAGTGGAACTGGATGAAAATCTGGAAACGCTGCACAAAGGGCTGTTTGTGATCGGGGACGGCAGCGGCGTCACGCACTCTTTATCCCATGCCTCGGCAAGCGGTGTGTATGTGGCAAGGCATCTGGCGGAGCAGGCACAGTGAGTGGATATACCTGGATTACGTGAAGAGAAAAACCGGAATGGAAAGACCGGGCAGTGTCTGCCTGTCATGGAAATAAGGAAATATCACAAGAGGAGAAGTATGGCATCCATTCATATATTAAGTCACGAAACAATAGATAAGATCGCCGCCGGAGAAGTGGTAGAGAGGCCCTCCAGCATCGTAAAGGAACTGGTGGAAAACGCGGTGGATGCGGGGGCGGAGGCAATTACCGTGGAAATTAAGGACGGCGGCATCAGCTTTATCCGCGTCAGCGACAATGGCTGCGGAATTGAAAAGCAGGAGATCAGAAAAGCCTTTCTGCGCCATGCCACCTCCAAGATCCGGGATGCGGATGATCTTCTGCGGCTTCATTCTCTGGGCTTTCGGGGCGAGGCGCTGAGCAGTATTTCCGCTGTTTCACAGACGGAGATGATCACAAAAACCGGGCGGGAACTGACCGGCGTCCGGCTAAGCATGGAAGGCGGCATCGAAACCGATTTTGAGGAAGTGGGTGCGCCGGAGGGGACGACGATCATTATCCGCAACCTGTTTTTCAATGTGCCTGCGCGGAGGAAATTTTTAAAACAGCCCGCCACCGAGGGAGGCTATGTGGCAGATTTGATGGAGCATCTTGCGCTGGCAAATCCGCGGATTTCTTTCCAGTTTATTCAGAATAACCAGGTGAAGTTTTCTACGGCGGGGAACGGGGATCTGAGACAGACCATATATAAGCTGTATGGAAAGGACATGACGGATTCTCTGATAGAGATAGACAGATCGGGGGACGGTATCCGGCTTTCCGGTTATCTGGGAAAGCCCTCCGGCAACCGTTCCAACAGAAACTATGAACTTTATTTTCTGAACGGCAGATTTATCAGGAGCAATCTTGTTGCGAGAGCCATAGAGGAGGGGTATAAATCCTATCTGATGCAGCACAAGTATCCGTTTTGCGTGCTGATGATGGAGGTGGAGCCGTCAAGGGTGGACGTGAATGTTCATCCGGCAAAGATGGAAGTCAGATTCACGGAAGAAATGCGCGTCTATGAATTTCTGGCAAAAGCCGTAAAAGAGGTGCTGTATGCCCATGAGATGATTCCGGAGATTGCCCTGACGGAGACGGAGAAAAAGGAAGAAAAACAGGAGAAAGCGTTAGAACCCTTTCAGAAAGCAAGAAGTAAGATGCAGACGGAAACGGTACGGCCAGTGCATGATAAGCCGCAGAATTCAAAAGATTTCTTTGTGGATTTCGGAGACGACGAGGAAGAGTCGGAAGAGGAAATTCCGGGCGGAAGGGAAACGGATGCCGCAGCAGGAAAGGACGAAAAACCCGGGAGCGTTTCGGAAGAAGAAAGTGTTTATCATACCGGGCGGATCAAAGAAGAGGAATGCATTTATGGTACCGGGCAGATAAAGGAAGAGGAATGTATTTGCCTCACCGGGCAGATGAAAGAGGAAAACGAAGAACCTGCGAGAGTCTGTTCGGAAAAACGGCCTGCAATCGAAGCGGCGAAACCCATTGCGGAAAAACAGCCGGAAGCGGAAATCCCCGTCATGTATCAGGGCGAACAGCTTGAGTTGTTCAAAGAAAGGATCATTTCCCAGGCGTCCCGTCAAAAATTCAGGATTTTAGGACAGGCTTTCGACACCTACTGGATTGTGGTGTTTGAAGAAAAACTCCTGATGATCGACCAGCATGCGGCGCATGAGAAAGTGAAATTTGAGCGGATCATGAAAGCGGTCGGGGAAAGTGAAGTATTGTCTCAGAATCTTTATCCGCCCCTTGTGCTGTCCTTATCCGGCAGAGAGCAGGAGGTACTGGCGCGTTTCAGGGATGCCTTCTCAAAACTGGGGTTTGAGCTGGAATATTTCGGCGGAAATGAGATCACGATCCGAAGCGCGCCGGCGGAACTTTTTGGCAGTACGATAAAGGAGATGTTTCTGGAAGTGCTGGATGAACTATCACTAACCGGCAGCGGACGTGCCAGGAGCGTGGAAGAGAGGATAGCAACCATGGCATGCAAGGCAGCGGTCAAAGGCAATATGCGTATGTCCGTGTCGGAAATGGAAACACTGTTAGATGAACTTTTAACGCTGGAAAACCCCTATTTCTGCCCCCACGGAAGACCTACGATCATTTCGTTTACAAAGCAGGAACTGGAGAAGAAATTTAAGCGGATTGTGTAAACTTTAGACTGCTGTTGCTAAAAATGGAAAGGATATATCTATGAGGAATCAGTCGTTAGCCTTGAATAATGAAGTGATTGAAAAAATTAAAGTGGAAGCGACGGAAATGATTAAAAAAATTATGCTTCCTGATTTAAAGATGGTCATTTTGTATGGTTCTTGTACAAGAGGAGATTACACAGAAGATTCAGATGTTGATATCGCGCTATTAATGAAATGTAATAGATACGAAGCAAAAAAATATAGCGATGGGCTTGCGAAAATAGCAACGGAACTTGCTGTCAAATATTTTGCTGTTGTTAATTTTGTACCTCTTCCATATGATGAATTTCTTGAGAAAAAGACCTGGTACGGCTATTTTAGAAATATTGACAGAGAAGGGGAGGTCCTTTATGGATAAAGCATATCAGAGAGATCTGGCGAAAGTTCGCCAGGAAAGAGCACAGGAACTTTTGGATGAGGCAAAGGAGTTATTGGATAAAGGGGCTTATAAATCTGCAAATAATAGAGCCTATTATGCTGTTGAAAAGAGTATAAAAGCTTTACTTGCCACAAAAGAAATAGATGCCTTTACTCATAATGGTGTATTAAAACAATTCAATTATTTTTTTATTTATCAGGGTGATAATACATTTACGGCGGAGGACTATCAGATAATAGCACAATCCGAACAGATCAGAAACGCTTCCGATTATGATGATTTTTATATTGCAGTAAAGGATGAAAGCCAGCAACAGGTAGAAAATGCCGGATATATAGTAGGCAAAGTAGAAAGATATCTTAAAAATGAACGGTAAAAATCAAAACTACAATCGGGAAAAACTTCATGTGCTGCGTCCGCTGGTGATCCTGACAGGTCCTACTGCGGTCGGAAAGACAGCCGCTTCCATCGCGTTTGCAAAGGCGGTACGGGGAGAAATTATCTCCGCCGATTCCATGCAGGTCTACAGAGGCATGGATATCGGTTCGGCTAAGATCAGAAAAGAGGAAATGGACGGCGTTCCTCATCATCTTCTGGATATTCTGGAACCGGAGGAGCCTTTTCATGTCATGCTGTTTCAGCAGCTTGCCAAAAAAGCCATAGGAGAAATCTATGACAGAGGGCATATCCCGATCCTGACAGGTGGTACGGGATTTTATATTCAGTCGGTGCTTTATGATATTGCTTTTACAGAAGAAACTGACAC
This sequence comes from Lachnospiraceae bacterium, assembly GCA_022799355.1. Classification (GTDB taxonomy): domain Bacteria; phylum Bacillota; class Clostridia; order Lachnospirales; family Lachnospiraceae; genus 1XD8-76. The sequence goes on from JAAWOG010000005.1 coordinate 36,290, forward strand.
AACCGTCAGAAATAGGTTGGAACAGGAAGCGGAAGAAAAAGGTGTGGAATATCTGCACGAAAAGCTTGCGAAAGTCGATCCGGTGACAGCGGAGCATATTCATGCCAACAACGTAAAGCGGGTAATCCGGGCTCTGGAATTCTTTGAGCTGAACGGCTATCCTTTGTCCGAGCATAACGAGACCGAGCGCCGGAAAGCTTCCCCTTATCTGTTTCGGTATTATGTATTAAATGAGCCAAGGGAGCTTCTCTATAAGAAAATCGAAGACCGGGTTGAGAAGATGCTGGAAGAGGGGCTTGTTGCAGAGGTAGAGGCGCTTGAAAAAAAGGGCTGTACAAGGAACATGGTTTCCATGCAGGGGCTCGGCTACAAGGAGATACTGGACTATCTGGCGGGGCGTTGTACTCTGGAAGAGGCCGTGGATACGGTAAAAAAAGAAACCAGGCATTTTGCCAAACGCCAGCTTACCTGGTTTCGGCGGGAGAAGGAAGTGACATGGGTGGAGAAGAGTAACTTTCAGAACAGGGAGGAACTGATTCAATTTCTGCTCACGGATTATGCCGAACATATCGGAAGTAAATTATAAAGCGGCCGTATTTCAGACGGCGATACAGGGAGAAGGCGACGGCATTGCAGACACAGGCAAAACGGCCTTCGTCAGTGAACCGGAGTGATAAAGCAATATGCGGAAGCACAAAACACTGGGAGGGCACAATAGATATGCCAGAAAAAACAAGAGAATCTGATAAAACAAAATATCTGGAAACCGAGCGTCTGATTCTGCGGCACTGGAAAGAATCGGATGCGGAAAGTTTATACGAATATGCCAAAAGCCCCAATGTGGGACCGGTGGCCGGCTGGCCGGCGCATTCCGGCGTGGAGGAAAGCCTGGAAATCATAAGGACCGTTTTTGCGGCAGAGGAGACCTACGCGGTCTGCCTGAAAGAGGATAACAGGGCGATAGGATGCGCCGCGATCACAACAGGAGCCGAAAGTAATTTGAAACTGCCGGAAACGGAAGGGGAGATCGGCTACTGGATCGGGGTGCCCTTCTGGGGACAGGGACTGATACCGGAAGCCGTGAAAGAACTGATACGCCGCGGGTTTGAGGAACTGAATCTGCAAAAACTCTGGTGCGGATATTTTGAAGGAAATACAAAGTCCAAGCGGGTACAGGAAAAATGCGGATTTATTTACCATCATACCAATAAGGATATGCACTGGAAACTGATGGATGATATCAGGACGGAACATGTGACCTGCCTGACAAGGGAAGAATGGGAGAAGAAATTCATTTAGTTTACATTGCCGGACACCGGGAGGAACATAAAATCCTTCCGGCCGGATAAATGGCTTAACGAAATGACGTTGTACTTGACAGGATCATTTGGTTATCCTATGATGATATATAGATCATCTATATATCATCATCAAGGAGGAATACCATGAAAAAGAAGCCTGTTTTACTTATTGTCACAATACTTGCAGCAGCCGGTGTTTTTTTATTTTTGTTTCTGTCCGGTGTTTTTTTCATGCCGGTCACAGGGCGGGTATCGGATAAAGCTTATCGGGAAGAACGGAAATCCTTTTACAGACGCGAGGAATACGGTGTATGGGAAAGAGGGACTCTCCTTGAATTGCCGGCACAGGATATCAATATGGGACTCGATATACGAAGCTATGATATCTCCGCGCTTGACCTGACGGATCAGGAGGCTGTCTTATCCGGGGTGACTTATGATTCGGCTACCGTTTTTCCGGACAGGCTTCCGAACGGGTTTGATCCGGAGCGGATTATGGAAATCGGAAAAAATCCGGGGCTTGGCATCCGGACACTGCACGAGAAGGGAATTACCGGAAAGGGCATCAGCATTGCCATCGTAGATCAGGCGCTGAACCCGGACCATACGGAATATGCGGATCAGTTGATAAGCTACGAACTGCTTCACTGCTGTGACACTGCCGCGCAGATGCACGGCAGCGCCGTAACCAGCATTGCCGTCGGAAAAAACTGCGGTGTGGCGCCGGACGCTAAAGTCTATTATATTGCCTCTACCTTTGGCAGATACGGATCGAACGGTATGAAAATGAACCTGCAATATATGGCGGATGGTATCGACAGGATTCTGGAAATCAATACACTGCTGCCGGAAGATCGCAAAATACGCGTCATCTCCATCTCGAGGGGATTTACATCCGAAAAGGGGGCGGATGCGGTCCGACAGGCTATTGAACGGGCAAAGGAAGCGGGCGTGTTTGTGATTACCACCACGCCGGAAGATCACTATGGCTTTACCCTGATGGGGCTGGGGAAGGAACTCACTGCGGATCCCGATGATATGGCGTCCTACGGACCGGGACATTTCTGGAGTGACTATTTTTACAACGGTGAGACCGCCGATACCGCCCATATGCTGCTTGTGCCGATGGATGCCAGAACTTATGCATCCTGGAACAGCACGGACGGCTATGAGTTTGCCGCATCCGGGGGACTGAGCTGGTCGGTTCCCTGGATGGCAGGATTGTTTGCGCTATGTCTGCAGGTGGATGAGGATCTGACGCCGGAATATTTTCTCCGGAAAGCTTTTGAAACCGGAACGGTAAAAACCGTGGAATATCAGGGCGGGACCTACGAACTTGGGACAATCATAAATCCGCCGGCTCTGATAGAAGCGCTGAGTCAGCAAAAGAACTGAAACAGCGATTTGTGCCTGCACGTTGCCTGACACAAACCTGTCGCTGAAAGTCGGAGATATTTCAACGTTAAAAATACACTTACTTTCTTTTGTGATCGGATGCCTGCTCGGCGCCGTATGCATATTAAGTAAGATCATAAGCTGAAAGCCACCTGTCAATCAATGAAAAACAGCAGTTAGCGTAACAAAACGGTACGCCAAAACTACCTTCATGAAACAAAAAGCATAAAAAACAAAACAAAAAATACATAAAACAGTAAAAAGAAAGCACAGGTACGAAAAATATAAATGGAACAGAAAAAACAAAAAGAACAGACAGCACAAAAAACACTAATGAGGCAATACTATCAACATCTCGGGATTTCCCCGCAGGTCTACGGATTCTGCCAGAATATCTGGGAATCTTTGTCTGAGCGTTTTCAAAAGATCGATGCCGTATCGGAGGCTAACCAGTTAAAGGTATTAAAAGCATTACAGGAAAATCAGGTGTCGGAGGCCTGCATGCTTGGCACCACAGGCTACGGCTATAATGATCTTGGGCGTGATACGCTGGAAAAGGTATATGCCGGGATTTTCCATACGGAGGACGCTCTGGTGCGCCCCCAGATCACCTGCGGCACCCACGCGCTGGCGCTGGCGCTGATGAGCAACCTGCGCCCCGGGGATGAACTGTTATCGCCCGTGGGAAAACCCTATGACACACTGGAGGAAGTGATCGGCATCCGCCCGTCAAAGGGCTCTTTGGCGGAATACGGGATCACTTACGCCCAGGTGGACCTTCTGCCGGACGGGGGTTTTGACTTTGACGGTATCAAAAAAGCGATCAACGAACGGACAAAGCTTGTGACGATACAGCGTTCCAAAGGCTATGCCACAAGGCCCACACTTTCCGTTAAACGGATCGGGGAACTGATCGCTTTTATCAAAGAGATAAAGCCGGATGTACTCTGTATGGTGGACAACTGTTACGGAGAGTTTGTGGAACCCCTGGAACCCACCGATGTGGGAGCGGATATGGCGGTGGGCTCTCTGATCAAAAATCCGGGCGGCGGACTTGCGCCGATCGGCGGGTATATTGCCGGGAAAAGGGAATGTGTGGAACATGCGGCGTTCCGGCTTACCAGTCCGGGACTGGGCAAGGAAGTGGGCGCTTCCCTGGGCATTTTAAGCGCCTTTTATGAAGGACTGTTCCTTGCCCCGAACGTAACGGCATGCGCTCTAAAAGGCGCCGTATTTGCGGCGAACGTCTATGAAAAGCTGGGCTTTCAGGTTATGCCGGACGGAAGGGCAAAGCGGCATGATATTATCCAGGCGGTAAGCTTTCAAAACCCGGAGGGACTGATCGCCTTCTGTGAAGGCATCCAGGCGGCATCCCCGGTGGATTCCCATGTGCGGCCGGAGCCCTGGGATATGCCCGGATATGACGCCAAAGTCATTATGGCTGCCGGCGCTTTTGTTTCCGGCTCTTCCATTGAATTGTCCGCCGACGGGCCGTTAAAAGAGCCCTATGCCGCCTATTTTCAGGGGGGAATCACCTGGCAGCATGCGAAGTTCGGCATTATGCGGTCTTTGCAGGCTCTTGTCGATAAAGGGGTTGTTTTATCGGATGCTTTGGAATTATGAGGACAAATTTTGTCTAAAAAAGTGGGGGTTTTTATGTACAGGGGTGGAATTTTGTGGTAGTATGTTATATGTTATCAGATGTGGAGTGTCAGGATAGAAAAAAGGCGGATAATTTCCGTATAGTATTCCAGATATTGTAAATACTATGAAGGAATTACCAGTTATGAGCCTTCTGCCCGGAGAGAGGAAAGGAAGGCCTATGCATTCACATGATATGAAGCCGTACGAGGTGGTAAAAGAGTACGGCGCGGAAGAACTGAAGGATGACGAGCTGCTTGCCGTGTTTATCCGAACGGGCACAAAGGAGAAAAACGCGGTGGAGGTAGCAGGTCAGATCCTGGACGGTTTTCCCGAGAGAAACCTTTTGGGACTCTGCCATATTCCCTGGAAAGAACTGATGAAGATTCCGGGAATCGGTGAGGTGAAAGCGATCAAACTCAAATGCCTGGCGGAACTGGCGAGGCGGATTTCCGTGACGGAGGCGAAAAAAGGTCTGAAATTTGACCGCCCGGCGACCATATGGCAGTATTATAAAGAGCGTCTGCGGCATGAAGAGCGGGAGAGGGTAATCCTGATCATGCTGGATCAAAAGCTGAATATGATCTGCGACGCCGTTTTGTCCATCGGTACGGTAAGGGAGTGTATTGTTTCACCGAGAGAGTTGTTTTTAATGGCGCTGAAAGAAAAAGCGGTACAGATCATGCTGCTGCACAATCACCCCAGCGGTGATCCCGAACCAAGCAGGGCGGATCTGGAAATTACGGAGCGGGTAAGGCTGCTTGGGGCTATGCTGGAGATACCGCTTGTCGATCACATAATTATCGGAGATAAAACATATTGCAGTCTGCGGGAAAAAGGATATTTGGCAAAGTAGCGCCGCTGCGTTACATGAAAGGAGTACGGTTTTGGCTAACAATATTTTCGGAATTGATCTGGGGACAAATAACATCAAGATCTATAACAGGGGCGATGATTCCATTATGGTGGAAAAAAATATGATCGCCATTGAGAATAAAAAGAACCTGTTTGCCTACGGGGATTCCGCTTATGAGATGTATGAGAAGGCGCCGGGGAATATTCAGATTTCCTATCCCCTCAGTAATGGCGTGATTGCGGATATTCATAATATGGAAACGCTGGTCAGATATTTTATCAACGACTTATCCAGAGGAGCCATCAAACCTGCCGACTTTTATATCGCGGTGCCGACGGATGTGACGGAAGTGGAGAAGAGGGCCTTTTATGACCTGATCCGTGATGCGGGCGTTAAGGCAAAACGGATTATGATTGTAGAAAAAGCGGTTGCCGATGGGTTAGGGCTCGATATCGACGTAAAAAATTCCCAGGGCGTGCTGGTTGTCAATGTAGGTTATGATACTACGGAAATTTCCATCCTTTCTCTCGGCGGTATCGTGCTGAGCCGTCTGATTAAAGTGGGCGGCCTTAAATTTGACGATGCGATCCGGGCTGCGGTGCGGAAGGAGTTCAGCCTTCTGATTGGCGGAAAGACCGCTGAAAACGTGAAATTTGCCTTAGCGGACCTGGAGAAGGAAGGAAAAGGCGCACAGGTCTTTGGCAGAGATATTGTGACAGGACTGCCGGTGGAGCGCGAGATTCCCACCAGCCTTGTGGATGCCTGCCTGACGGAAAACTTTAATATGATCATAGATAATGTAAAAGTGATCCTGGAAAGGACGCCGCCCGAACTTGCCGCGGACATTTACAGACACGGCGTATACCTGACCGGCGGCGCGTCCAAAGTAAATCATCTGGCGGAGCTGATCAGTACCGGTACCGGCTTAAAGGTCAATGTTGCCGCGGAACCGATGAACAGCGTGGTACTCGGCATTGCCAAGATTATCAAGGATGATAACTATAAATCGGTAGCATATTCTATTGAAGGAATGAGCAAATGAGTCCAGTGATAAAGCAAAAAGGAGAAAAATTTACATTACCGAGTAAATATCTCCTTTTTATTTTAACAATCCTGTGCACGGGGCTGATGGTCCTTACCTTTACGACCTCGGCGCTGAGCACCCCTCTGTCCTATGCGGCAGGTTTTCTGGTAGTTCCTTTTGAAAAGGGCATTTCAAAGATCGGCAGTTATTTAAATGAGCGGACGGAAATGCTGCAGGAGATCCAGAACTTGATAGAAGAAAATGAGTCCCTGAAACAGCAGGTGGCGGATCTCACCAATGAAAATATCTCTCTGCAGCAGGATAGGTTTGAGCTGACCAATTTAAGGCAGCTCTATCAGCTTGACGCAGAATATGCCGAATATGAGAAGATCGGCGCGCGTGTCATATCCAAGGACAGCGGCAACTGGTACCACTCCTTTGTCATTGATAAGGGAACGGACGACGGCATCGAGGAGAACATGAATGTGATAGCCGGCGCAGGACTGGTGGGAAGAGTAACTTCCGTGGGGAAAAACTGGGCAAAGGTGACGACAATCATCAGCGACAATGTCAGCGTCAGCGGCACGGTGCTTTCCACTTCCACAAATATGGTCATTACAGGCAATCTGGAAACCTATGCGGACGGATTGATAGAGTTTGGCAAGATGGTGGACGAGAAAAATCAGGTGGTGACAGGGGACAAGCTTGTGACCTCCAATATCAGTGACCACTATCTTCCCGGTATTTTGATCGGCTACATATCCAGCCTGAATACCGATTCCAATAACCTGACAAAATCCGGTTATGTGACTCCCGCCGTAGATTTTTCCCACTTAGAAGAAGTTCTGGTTATTTTGGAGCAAAAAAAGACGATCGGGGAATAAATGCGTAAAAGAGTATTATCCGTTATATTTTTATTCATCATGTTTTTCTGCTTTCTATTGCAGTGTACTATGTTTAAAAAGCTGAGTTTCGGCGGGATCAGCCCTAATCTGCTTATTATCACCACAACCTCCGTAGGGTTTATGAGAGGAGAGAAGCAGGGACTGCTGGCGGGCTTTATCAGCGGATTGTTTATCGATATCTTTTTCGGGGATGTGATCGGGCTCTATGCCATGATCTACATGTATATCGGTTTTCTGAACGGGAAGTTCAGCAGAATTTTTTATCCGGAAGATATAAAACTCCCGCTGGCACTGATTACACTGAGTGATCTTTCCTATGGCATGATCTGCTATATCGTATTGTTTTTACTGCGGGGCAGGCTTAATTTCCTCTATTTTTTCCGGCGCATCATTATACCGGAGGCGGTTTATACGATTGTGATGAGTATTATTCTATATCCTATTCTGCTGTATTGTTATAAACGGCTGAATGTGGATGATAACAGGAGCGAAGCAGACTTTGTTTGACAGAATAAAAGATAAAATACTGAATATGGTCCTTTCCCGGGAATTTGTGCTGATCCTTGCCATTTTTGTCTGCGGCGGGGTTTTGATCCACAGGCTTTTCACCCTGCAGATCGTAAACGGCGCTTCTTATCTGGAAAACTTTCAGCTTACCATTCGTAAGGAGCGTTCCATTCCGGCAGCGCGGGGCAATATCTATGACAGAAACGGCAGGCTTCTCGCCTACAATGAACTGGCATATTCCGTGACGATTGAGGACGTTTATGAGTCCGGCAGGACAAAAAACCGGAATATCAACGAGACCATCTATAAAGTGATCCGCATGATAGAAGAAAGCGGGGATGAGGTGATCAGTGACTTCGATATCTATCTGGATCCTGCCGGAAACTATCAGTTTAATGTGAGTGACAACACGCTGCTTCGTTTTCTGGCGGATGTGTATGGCAGACCGAATATCAGCGATCTGGAATATAAGGAAAAGACGGCATCTCCGGAGGATGTTATCGAATATCTGTGCAGTTCTGATAAATATGGTGTGGGTACATACACGGAAACGGAAGATGGGACACTCGAATTTACGCCGTGTGAAGGGTTTGAAAAAGACGAGATTCTGAAAATTTTGACGATCCGGTTTGCCCTCTCCTCCAACAGCTACCAGAAATATATTGCCACAACCATTGCCACGGATGTCAATGAAAAGACGGTGGCGGTAGTCAGTGAGAATATCCAGTACCTTGACGGCATCAATATTGCCGAAGATACGATCCGAAAATATGTAAACAGCGTTTATTTCAGCCATATTATCGGTTATACAGGAAAAATGCCCTCGGAAAAACTGGCGGAATATACGGAAAAAGACAGTTCCTATTCCCTCAACGACCAGGTCGGTGTCGCCGGCATCGAATCCTCCATGGAGGAAGTGCTGCGGGGGAAAAAGGGATCGGAAGTCATCTACGTGGACAGCTTCGGAAAGGTGATCGAATCCACGGACTATGTGGAATCCACTGCCGGAAACGATATTTATCTGACGATGGATACGGAACTTCAGTCTGCCGCCTACAATATTCTGGAACAGAAGATAGCGGGTATTCTTGTGTCCCGTATCAGAAACATAAAGGAATATGTGCCGAAGGAAAATGCCGGCAGTTCTTCCATATTGATCGCAATTTATGATGTATATAATGCGATGTTTGAAAACGGCATTATCGACATATCCCATTTTACCGAGAATAACGCCAGGGATACGGAGCGTATTGTAGCCGAAAAGTATAAACAACAGCAGGCGAATGTGCTGGAGCATCTGAGGGAAGAACTGTTAGTTACAAAGACGCCCTATGACCAGCTCTCCACCGAGTATCAGGTATATATGCTCTATATTGTCTCGCTGCTTGGCGACAACAATATCCTTCTGGCGGAGGAAATCGATGAGACGGATGAAGTTTATCTGGCATGGAGGCAGGATGAAAATATTCCGTTAGAGCAGTACCTCCGGCACTGCATCGCACAGAGATGGCTCGATGTGACAAAGCTGGAACTGGAAAGCGATTATGCGGATTCCGAAGAAGTATATGAGACGCTGATAGAGTATGTTCTGGAAAAACTAAAGACGGACTCTACCTTTGAGAAACGAATCTATCGTTATATGATCAAAAATGATGTGATCAGCGGCAAGGAGGTCTGTCAGATCCTCTGCGAGCAGAAGATCGTAGAGGTGGATTCCGGTGTGGAGAGCAGGCTCTACAGCGGCAATATCACGGCATATCAGTTTATGCTGGACCGGATCACGAATCTGGATATCACACCGGCTCAGCTTGCCTTGGAACCCTGTTCCGGCTCCATGGTGGTAACGGATGTCAATACCGGCGATACGCTGGCGCTGGTTTCCTATCCGGGATACGATACAAACCGGCTTGCCAATTCCATTGATGCGGAGTATTACGCGAAACTGATGAACGATGAGGCGCGCCCGATGTACAGCAGGGCAACCCAGGAGAGAACGGCGCCGGGCTCCACTTATAAGATGGTCTCATCCACGGCAGGCCTGATGGAGGGCGTTATCTCGGCAACGACAACCCTTGCCTGTCAGGGACCTTTTGATAAAATTACGCCGCCGCCCAGGTGCCATATCTATCCGGGCGCCCACGGTACGCTCAGTCTGAGCAGTGCGATACAGAGATCCTGCAACAACTACTTCTACGAGGTGGGATACAGGCTTGGCTCGAGCGGCGGTTCTTATAACAGCGAGCGGGGAACGGATATGCTGGCGAAATATGCCGATATGTACGGGCTGTCCGAAGCTTCCGGGCTGGAACTCGAAGAATCCGATCCCAAGCTGTCAACGGAGGATGCGGTGCGTTCCGCCATCGGTCAGGGCAACAACAACTTTACGACGGTACAGCTTGCCCGCTATGTGACGACCGTGGCAAACAGCGGCACCTGTTTTAACCTGACTCTGATCGATAAGATCACGGATAAAAACGGGAGTCTGTTAGAGGACCGGAGCGCCGAAATCCGCAATCGGATCGAGATGGATCAAAGCTATTGGGATGTGATTCACACAGGAATGCGTGGCGTTGTGGAAAATATGTCATATTATGGGGATGTGAATGTCAACGTGGCAGGAAAGACAGGAACCGCAGAGCAGTCCGAGAGACATCCGAACCATGCGCTGTTTGTCAGCTACGCGCCCTATGAGAATCCGGAAATTTCCGTAACGGTCCGGATTGTAAACGGTTATTCCTCCTCCTATGCCGCACAGACGGCAAAGGATTTTTATGTATATTATTATAAACTGGACGAAGAGGAAAATATCCTCACGGGACAGGCTGCACAGAGTATAGGAAATACAGCCATCCAGAGCGACTGATACGTTCCGCCCGGGATGACTGAAGGGAGATACGGATGAAGGAGCGTTCTTTTACACTCAAAAGCTACCGGAAAGGGCTGGCGCTTCATATTGATCAAGAGGCGGAAATGAATACCCTGCTGGAAGAATTAAGAGAGAAATTTCAAAGTTCCAGACAATTTTTCGGAAATATGCAGGTGGGGCTGTCTCTTTCCGGTAAAGAACTGACACCGGAAGAGGAAAAAGCCATATTGGATGTAATCGGCGAAAGTTCCGATCTGCAGATTGTCTGTCTGATCGGAAAAGACGACAACGTCCAGTATCTGCTGGACAAAGCCCTTGATCAGGATGGGGCGGCCAAGGCAGATGCCGGACTGGAAGGACAGTTTTACCGGGGTACCCTGAAAAAGGGACAGAGCCTGGAGACGGAACATTCCGTTATTATTCTGGGGGATGTCAGTGCCGGCGCCAAAGTTTTTTCCCGCAGGGACATCATTATTTTAGGGGCTCTTTTAGGGGAGGCGCAGGCCGGTGTCGGTACGGAAGGGGAAAACGGGCATTTTGTATGCGCGTTGGAGTTCTCGCCGGAAAAGCTGAAAATCGGCAGCTATAAATACAGAAAGAAACCGGAAAAACGATTGTGGCCGGATTCTTATAAAAAATCACCAAAGATGGCTATACTGCAGGAGGGCGAAATCATCGTCAAACCTGTTACAAAAGAATTGCTGGGCAGGATTACTCCCTGATACCAACGACTGGATTGGTCAATTTATTGACTGAACGAGTCGAAAATGATGGGGGATAAACAGCCCGGAGGACGACAAAATCACGAAAAAAAATCCGCCTGGAAAAGGCAGGAGAGATCCACCGCAGGAATCGGTGGAAAGCAGAAAGTGAGGTAGCGTATATGAGTGAAGTAATTGTCGTCACATCAGGAAAAGGCGGTGTTGGAAAGACCACAACATGCGCAAACGTAGGTACAGGTCTTGCAAAGCTGGGAAAGAAGGTACTGCTGATTGATACGGATATCGGGCTTCGGAACCTTGATGTGGTGATGGGGCTGGAAAACCGGATCGTCTATAATCTGGTGGATGTGGCGGAGGGAAAGTGCCGCGCAAAGCAGGCTATGATCAAGGACAAGCGCCATCCGGGCCTATGCCTTTTACCTTCCGCCCAGACAAGGGATAAATCGGCGGTAAAGCCGGAGCAGATGGTAAAACTGATCGATCAGCTGAAAAACCAGTTTGATTATATCATACTGGATTGTCCGGCGGGTATCGAACAGGGCTTTAAAAATGCCATTGCCGGCGCAAACAGGGCGCTGGTTGTCACAACGCCGGAAGTTTCGGCGATCAGGGATGCGGATCGGATCATCGGCCTCCTCGAAGCGAATTGTTTCGAGAAGATAGACCTTGTGATCAACAGGCTCCGTTACGACCTGGTAAAGCGCGGAGATATGATGTCCTCCGCGGATGTAGTTGATATATTGTCCATTCCACTGATCGGCATTGTGCCGGATGATGAAAGCGTGGTGATTTCCACCAACCAGGGGGAACCTGTTGTGGGAAATTCCACTATGGCGGGGGAAGCTTATCGGAATATCTGCCACCGTGTCCTCGGAGAGGAAGTTCCTTTTATCGAATTTGAAAAAGGCTTTTCTTTCTGGACGAAGGTGACCGGCATATTCAGGAAGAATTAGGAAGGGGGGGATGACATATGAAGCTGCATCGATTTTTTCAGAAAAAAAGTTCCGGCAGCATTGCAAGAGACAGACTGAAAATTTTGCTGATCTCCGACAGGGTAAACTGTTCACCGGAGATGATGAATATGATAAAAAACGATATTGCAGGCGTGATATCGCGTTACATGATGATAGACGAGGAAAGCATGGAGGTTCAGATCACCAAGAAAAACAGTATGGGCGGATCAAGAAAGTCACCGTTTCTGTATGTCAATATTCCGATTCTGGATCTTTCATCGACTCCCTCCGGAAAAATGTAGAAAACATAACAGTGTCTGTGACGGCAGGCGGATGGGAAGATATATGTATAAACAGTATGGATTTCGCAGATTCTTAAAAGATTATGATTTTAAACTGATATGTCTGGTTGTCTCCCTGACAGTGCTTGGCATTCTCGCGATCGGGAGTGCCAGGCAGTCTGTCCAGAACAGGCAGATTATGGGGATGGCGCTGGGGATCTTTGTGATGCTGGCATCTTCCCTTGTGGACTATCATTTTATTCTGAAGTTTTACCACCTTATATATATCGGAAATCTCATTCTGCTGGCGCTGGTTATCGTCATGGGAGATGACGCCGGCGGCGCCCAGAGATGGCTGGAAATCGGAGGAATTCGGTTTCAACCTTCGGAACTGGCTAAAATATTGTTGATTTTATTCTTTGCACAGTATATTATGTTAAATAGGGATAGATTAAACAGCTTCGGAATTATTCTGCTGTCCCTGGTGCTGATCGGTATGCCGATGGTGATGGTACTGAAGGAGGACCTGTCTACGACGATCATGATTGGTGTTATATTCTGCGTCATGATGTATATCGGAGGCATAAGCCACAAGCTTGTTCTCGGTTTGCTTGCCGTCACGGTTCCGGTATCGGTTATTTTCCTGACGCTGGTTATCCAGCCGGATCAGAAGATCCTGCAGGACTACCAGCAAAAGCGTATTCTCGCCTGGCTTTATCCGGACGAATATAAGGATACGCAGGCCTACCAGCAGAATAATTCCATGATGGCGATCGGTTCCGGGCAGCTGCTCGGAAAGGGCTATAATAATAATGAGATCAGTTCCGTAAAAAACGGAAACTTTATCTCGGAGGCCCAGACGGATTTTATTTTCGCCGTTGTCGGAGAAGAATGGGGATTTCTCGGAAGTTGTCTGATCGTTATCCTTGAGTTCCTGATTGCACTGGAATGTGCCCTTATCGGATGGAAAGCCAGGGATATGGCGGGACATGTGATAGCCGGCGGGGTAGCCGGCCTGGTATGTTTTCAAAGTTTTATCAATATGGGGGTTGCAACCGGGCTGGTTCCGAATACAGGACTTCCACTGCCCTTTGTCAGCTATGGACTTACTTCCCTTGTCAGTCTTTATCTGGGGATAGGATTGGCGCTTAACGTGAGGTGGGTGAGCCGCAGGGCAAGGAACGACGGCAGCGGCAACAGTTTATCTTTTGACTGAACCGTTGTGTTACCAATTGACAGAACATTATTGCATTAAAGAAGAGGTGAGAAGGAATCATGAATATTGCATTGATTGCGCACGATGCAAAAAAGAAGCTGATGCAGAATTTCTGCATTGCTTACAGGGGTATTTTAAGCAAAAACGATCTGTTTGCCACGGGGACCACGGGCAGACTGATCGAAGAGGTTACAAATTTGAACGTGCATAAGTATCTGGCGGGGCATCTGGGCGGAGAACAGCAGATGGGCGCGGATATCGAGCACAATCAGATCGATCTGGTCATTTTCTTACGGGATCCGCTGACATCGAAATCCCATGAGCCGGATGTAAACAATGTTGTCAAGCTGTGCGACACGCATAATATCCCGCTTGCCACAAATTTAGCATCGGCAGAACTTTTGGTGAAGGCACTTGACAGAGGAGATTTAGAGTGGCGTGAGATGTATAAATAAAAAGACAGACAGCTTTGTCCGACATAAATTATTCCGGACAGGGCTGTGGTTTGTTGCAAACTCGAACATCCGAAAAATTCTGACGGGCGGCTGCGGTTGTCTGTGCGCTCTTGTTCTTGCCGGCTGTGGGAGCGACGGTTACGGAATGCCTTACGACGCATATTCCGTAAACAGCAGCTTTACCGTCCTGAGTGCGGATCAGGCAGGTCGGGCGGGAACTTTTGCGGCAGATCTGTGTATTGCCAACGAAAACTCCAATGAAAATGCGGCGGATATGTCACAGGCGGAGGCCGCAGGACTGTTTTCTCTGGGGGATAAAGAGACCTTGTACGCGAAAAATGTGCATGAGCGGCTTTATCCCGCATCGCTGACGAAAGTTATGACGGCTCTCGTGGCGCTGAAAAACGGAAACAGGGAAGATGTCCTGACGGCTTCCGCCAACGTCAGGATCACAGAATCAGGTGCAACGCTCTCCGGACTTAAGGAGGGCGATAAAATGACGCTGGATCAGGCGCTTCGGATACTGCTGATCCAGTCTGCAAACGATGTGGCGGTTATGATCGCGGAGCAGTACGGCGGAACCACGGAGCATTTCTGTGAGATGATGAACGAAGAAGCAAAGGCCATCGGCGCCACAAACTCCAACTTCACCAACCCTCACGGACTGACGGATGAGAATCATTATGTCACTGCCTATGACATGTATCTGATCTTCAATGAGGCCTGTAAATATGAGCTCTTCAAGGAGATCATCGGCATGTCCGCCTATACGACGATTTATTATGACGCCGGCGGGGGAGAGGTGTCTTTTGATAAACCCTCCACAAACTGGTACTTCAACGGAGAGGCAACGGCGCCGGCAGGAATCACCGTACTTGGCGGAAAAACCGGTACCACAAGTGCCGCAAGAAACTGTCTGGTACTGTTGTCGAGTGATACGTCCGGGAAATCCTATATTTCCGTAATCATGAAATCGGAGGAGCGGGGGATTATGTATACGGAAATGACGGATCTGCTCGGCGTGATTCAAAAATAAATACAATACTTATTGTCTTTTCCTGTAAAATAACTTATAATGGAAACAGAATTTAGGACAGCCTATTGTATGCGGCAAAGGAACCTGCCGTATGCGGTAGCCTCTAAAACTAACTTACTTCAGGAGGTTTTTTTAATGGTTCAGTTAATCGTAGGAAGAAAAGGAAAAGGGAAAACAAAACAGTTGCTGGATAAAGTAAACGCTGAGATTAAAACGGTGTCCGGCAATATTGCTTATCTTGATAAGAGTACAAAACATATGTTTGAACTTAATAATAAAGTGAGGCTGATCGATGTATCGGAGTATATGATTACCGATGCGGATGAATTTATCGGATTTATCTGCGGTATCATTTCCCAGGACCATGATCTGGAACAGATGTACTTTGACAGCTTTTTAAAGATCGCATGTCTGGAAGGGATGGATATCGAGCCGGCTGTTAAGAAACTGCAGGCGATCAGCGAAAAGTTTGGCGTACAGCTTATTTTAAGCGTTTCTCTGGATGAGCATGAATTACCTGAATCTTTGAAATCCAACGTACTGGTGGCATTATAATATAGCGAACTCCGTTCGCCTTGCGAGATTCACTTCGTGAACTCGGTATAGTAGTAAATTTTTACAAATAAGAGAAAAAGGTTACATAAGAGCCTCGGAAAATATCCGGGGCTTTTCTACAGTATCACTTTTTTGTATGGGCGTTCGGTCAGAATCATTTATTCATGCAGCGGAGGACATCATTTTTGGCACAGGAGCAGCACTCCAACATCAGAAAATATCATAAACCCCTGAACGTCAATATCGGCATGATTATTTTCGGTGTGATGTTCATTTATATCATTATCTGTATTATCATGTACCTGCAGACGGAACATTTAAGCGGTTATGAAGTGAAAACAGGTGCTCTTTCCGTCAATAACGTTTACAGAGGGATTGCACTCAGGGAGGAGACGCTTTATGAATCCATCGACGCAGGGTATGTGTATTATTTTGCGCCGGAAGGGACACATGTGGCATGCGGCGATCTGGTGTATGCGGTGGATTCCTCCAGCAAGCTGGCGGAGCTGATGAATGAAACGACGGATGAGGAAACGCTGACCAATGCGGATTATAACAGCCTGAAGGCAAAGATTGTAAATTACCGCAGCACTTTCGATGAGACGGCGTTTTCCACCGTCTATGACTTTAAATATGACCTCCAGGGAGAAGTCGCGAAACTCAGCAATCAGGCGGTGCTCAGCGCCATGGATGAGATGGCGGGCACATCCGGCATCAGCAAATGTTACGCGGACCGGGCAGGCGCCGTGGTTTTTTCCAGCGACGGCTTTGAGGATGTGAAACCCGCGGATATCACACTGGAGAGTTTTAACGAGGAAAATTATACCAAAAACCAGTTCCTCGCCGCGAACCGGTTCGGAAAAAATGATACGGTCTATAAGCTTGTGACAAAGGAAGACTGGGAAGTCGTGATCCGGATCGATTCCGAAGAGCGGGTACAGGAGCTGGTGGAAGAAGAATACGTAAAGGTTAAGTTTATGGAAGACCAGTATGAAACCTGGGGAAAGGTAACGGTTTACGGAAAAGACGAGAAAGAAGGCATTACCTTCGTCGGCCTTTCGTTTACGACTTCCATGATCAATTATATCAAGGACCGGTTCGTGGATGTGGAACTGATCCTGGAGGAGGATACGGGGCTGAAAATTCCCAATTCGGCCATTGCCCAGCGAAATTTCTTTCTGATTGATGAAGAGTATATCGTGGAACACGGAAGCGATAAAAAGCAGGGCGTTATGCGGCAGACCTTTACGGAGGACAATGAAATCACATCGGAATTTGTGGAGACGCCGATCTACAATGTGGATGAAAAAGAGGGGATCTATTATGTGGATGAAAGTGTGCTGAAAGTGGGAGATGTGCTCTATCAGGAGGACTCAACCGAAACGCTGACCGTGAGCAAGCAGGCATCTTTAACGGGTGTCTATAATATCAACAAGGGATATGCGGATTTTAAGCGAATCATCGTACTGTATGACAATGATGAATATTCTATTGTGGAATCCAACACAAAGTACGGGCTCAGGCCCTATGACTATATTGCGCTGGATGCCTCCACCGTGACGGCGGATCAGTTTGTGCATGAGAAGAAGCTGGAGACAAAATCGGAAGAGGAAGAGGAGTAGTAAGGAAGAAAATTATGATCAAAGAAAATTTGGATATGGTGCAAAATCATATTGCATCGGCGGCATCAAAAGCCGGCAGAAAAGCGGAGGAAGTCACACTGATCGCAGTCAGTAAGACGAAGCCCGTCTCCATGATAGAGGAGGCTTATGCCTGCGGCTGCCGGGATTTCGGAGAGAATAAGGTACAGGAACTCTGTGAAAAGTATGAGGTACTGCCGAAGGATATCCGTTGGCATCTGATAGGGCATCTGCAGCGCAATAAAGTAAAATATGTGGTGGATAAGGCTTATCTGATCCACAGTGTGGATTCTCTGAGGCTGGCGGAGGAGATTCGGAAGGAAGCCGAAAAAAAGCAGGTCCATGTCAATATTTTAATTGAAGTAAATATGGCGGGAGAAGAGAGCAAGTTCGGCGTATCGCCGGATGAGGTGGAAAATCTGGTGCGGGAAGTGGCTAAATTCCCCAATATACATATCCAGGGACTGATGACCATAGCGCCGGTTGTCGAAAAACCGGAAGATAACGCAGTTCACTTTGCTAACTTAAGACAATTATCTGTTGACATAACGAAGAAAAACATTGATAATGTTAATATGAATGTTCTATCCATGGGGATGACCGGTGATTATGAACAGGCCGTGAAAGACGGCGCCACCTGCGTCAGAGTGGGAACCGGCATCTTTGGGGAACGATAAGGAGAGAGTGTGATTTAATGGGAGTTATGGACAAGTTTTTAAATTATATGAAACTGAATGATGAGGACGATGGCGAGTATTATGACGATGATTATTATGATGACGATGACGAGATAGCGGAACCTGCCCCCCGCAGAAGCAGGCCTACGCTGGTAAAGTCCGATCCTGAACCGGAAGAAGAAAAACCGGTGAAAAAGACGGTGCCGAAGATTACGCCTATGAAGCAGTCCAGGAAAGTCGGTGTCGGCGGTATGGAAGTCTGTGTGATCAAACCGACCTCCGTGGAGGACGGCAGGGAGATTACGGAAACCCTCCTCGCAAACAGAACCGTAGTCCTGAATCTGGAAGGACTGGATATGGAAATTGCCCAGCGGATCATAGATTTTACAAGCGGTTCCTGTTTCGCGATCAGCGGTAATCTGCAGAAAATCTCCCATTACATCTTTATCATCACGCCGCCAAGCGTGGACATCTCCGGAGATTTTCAGGAAATCATGGGCTCCGCGTTAGATATGCCTATCTGATTATCATATATATAATATATATTATACATAATATACAGGAATGTATCAGACATCCTGCAAGATACGAAATATTTTCGGATTGCAGGATGTTTTTTGGGATTATAAGCCTGTAAATACATAAAGAAATAATACCACCTGAATATGGAGGATCAGTCATCATGGAATCTACAAAAGAACAAAATTTTGGCCGCCTGTCCGTTTCTTTTCAGAAGAAGCCCTGCTACGATATTGTATTTGAGCATTCTTTTGATCATCTGCCGGAGGAACTGCAAAAACTGTTTCCGGAGGAGATGGGGGAGAGCCTGCTGAAAAAGAGGAATCTCTGCGTGATTACGGACAGTAATGTGGATAGGCTTTTCGGAAACGAAATTAAAAATCTGCTGCAGGGAATTTGCAGGGAGCTTTCTTTTTATGTGTTTTCGGCGGGGGAAGAGCACAAGACACTCGACACCGTGTCGGATATCTATCGGTTTTTGATAGAGAAGAAGATTACGAGAAAGGATATGCTGATCGCTCTCGGGGGAGGCGTAGTCGGAGATATCACGGGCTTTGCGGCAGCTTCTTTCCTGCGGGGAATTGATTTTGTACAGATTCCGACGACACTGCTCTCCCAGGTGGACAGTTCCATCGGCGGAAAGACCGGTGTGGATTTTGAGCAGTATAAAAATATGGTGGGGGCTTTCCATATGCCCCGCCTTGTGTATACGAATGTCTCGGTGCTGAAAGAACTCGATGAAAGGCAGTTTGCCTCCGGTTTTGCGGAAGTGATGAAGCACGGGCTGATCAGGGACCGGAAATATTATGAGTGGCTTCTGGAAAATATCTATGAGATCGATGACAGGGAGCCGGATGTTTTACAGGAGATGGTCTGCAGAAGCTGTATGATCAAAAAAAAGGTGGTGGAGAAAGATCCCATGGAACAGGGGGAGCGGGCGCTGCTCAACTTCGGCCATACGATCGGACACGGCATCGAGAAGGCAAGCAGTTTTACGCTGCTGCACGGGGAGTGCGTAGCCCTCGGGTGTATCGCCGCCGCCAATATCTCTTACAGGCATGGGCTGATCGGTGAGGATGAATATCTGGAAATCCGGGATATGTTTGTGCCGTTCCACCTGCCTATCGCGCTCAGGGAAATCTCCTTTACGGCTAAGGAAGTGGTGGAAAATACAAAGTCCGATAAGAAAAACGCATCCGGGACGCTCCGTTTTATTCTGCTGCAGAAACTCGGCAGGGCGGTTATCGATGAGACGGTGACGGAAGAAGAACTGCTTGAGGCAGTGGAGGATTTGATCATTCATGAAGAAGCGTAAGATGATATTACTTGCCATTGACTTTCTGGCTATGGTTTTTTTGATCTGGTTTGACCAGTTTACCAAAAATACGGCGGTGCTTTATTTAAAGGGAAAGCCGGATATTCCGCTTCTTAAGGATGTCCTTGTTTTGCAGTATCTCGAAAACAGGGGGGCGGCGTTCGGTATGCTGCAGAATCAGAAGCTGTTTTTTCTGTTCACGGAGACAGTGATTTTGCTGGTGATCGGCTTTGTGATGCTCCGGCTTCCCGCCGATAAAAAATACAATCTGATGCATGGTATGATCGTGCTTGTGGCAAGCGGCGCGGTGGGCAATATGATCGACCGGGTGGTGCAGGATTACGTGGTGGATTTTATCTATTTTGTACTGATTGATTTCCCGATTTTTAACGTGGCGGATATCTATGTGACCTGTGCTTCTGCCATGTTTGTGTTTGCCGTCCTGTTCTATTATAAGGAGGAGGATTTTGCCTTTCTCAGCGTAAAGCGGAAAGAACAAAAGACGCCCGGGGGCGGGAAAGAATGAAAAGGTAACCGAACTATGGATGAATTTAAATTTGAGGTAACAGAGAGCGAAAGCGGGGAGCGGATCGATAAGTTTATCACAGGCTGTATCGATTCCCTCACCCGTTCTTTTATTCAGAAGATGATCGCCAGGGAGAGATGCTTTGTCAACGGGAAGGCGGTGAAGGCAAGCTATCGGGTGAAGGAGGATGATGTGGTGTCCTTCTCCCTGCCGGAGAGCGCGGAGCCGGATATCAGGGCGGAAGATATCCCGCTGGATATCCTGTACGAAGATGAGGATGTACTGGTTGTGAATAAGCCGAAACATATGGTGGTACATCCCGCTCCCGGACATTACGGCGGTACTCTGGTCAATGCGGTGATGTATCATTGCAGGGGGAGCCTTTCCGGCATCAACGGCGTAATGCGCCCCGGAATCGTGCACCGCATCGACAAGGACACTTCCGGCTCACTGATCATCTGTAAAAACGACATGGCACATAACAGTATTGCCGCACAGCTAAAGGAACATTCCGTCAATCGCATTTACCATGCCATTGTCCATGGCGTGATAAAGGAAGAGGAGCTTACGATAGACGCCCCCTTGGGGAGGCATCCGAAGGATCGTATGAAAATGGCGGTGGTGCCGGACGGCAAAAGGGCGGTTACCCATGTAAGCGTGCTCCGGCGTTTTGGAAAATTCACTTATGTGGCATGTCGCTTAGAGACCGGCAGGACGCACCAGATCCGGGTGCATATGGCACATATCGGGCATCCCATCTTAGGGGATGAGGTATACGCGCCGGGCAGAAAGAGTTCCGTCACGTGCCGGGAAGGACAGATTCTGCATGCAAAGACCATCGGTTTTATCCATCCCGGCAGCGGAAAATATATTGAATTTGAGGCGCCTCTGCCGGATGAATTCAGACATCTTCTTGATATTCTCGTGTAGATTCTGCATATTTATTCATGAAAAAACAGGAAAGACCGGATTTATAAGAAAAAATGCAATTCCATTGCATTTTTTTGTTGAATTTTTCGATTTAGTGTGCTAAATTAATTACAGTGTTTTTTTAGAAAGTTTATAATTATTTAATATCATACGGGATACAACGGGGTGACAACAAAGATGCATTCGGCTGATTATTTAAACAGGCTGCTCCTTCGCTATTCCGGCACCTTTGATATTTATCAGCCGTATACGATACTGGAGAGGGAATATCCGGCGTACGGTTACTTCTTTTCGCATGTGGAGAAGTATGTGCTTGTCAGAGCGGCGAATATGTGGTCCGCAGACAGTTATGAACATATTCTGTTTTCCACCCGGGAAGAGCTGACCATGGCGGATCTTGAGGAATACGGACGTGCCGTGAAGGAATATATTGAACCGAAACTGGTTTTAAAGGGGGAAAAGCTTCCTGATCCAAACCATATGTATTCCTATATTACCATAGCCGTGGCGGCAGATCGGGCTCTGTCTCCGGAAGTCAGAAAAGCCGTGAAAAAGTTTCGGTTTGAAAAAAGTTATATGCACAGCATCCGGGGATATTCCCAGGCGCGGATTGCAGTCGCCTCCATGGAAGATGAAAGTGTCACGCTGAACAGGGCGGGACGGACGCTGAAAAAGCTGTATGAAAGCGTTTTTGAAGAAGTAAGGAACGGGAAACCAGGGTACAGGGAGGCGCTGAAAGAACAGGGGATTGAGAGTTTTAAACAGCAGGTTCCCGATTGACTTCGCTTATGTTGATGCCGGAAACGGCGTTTATATAAGGCTCTATAAACACTAAAGAGGAGTAGCACATGGTCTGCGGATACCGCACTCCATAACACCGCTCCCCAAATAAAAATGATAGGAGGGATTTAGTGTGAGCGCATTATTATTAATTGTACTTGCCATCGTAATTTTCGTAGTTGCATATCTTACCTACGGTCGTTACCTGGCTAAAACATGGGGTATTGATCCCAGCAGAACCACGCCTGCCCATGAGATGGAAGACGGCGTAGATTATGTTCCGGCAAAAACCGCTGTCCTGATGGGGCATCACTTTTCATCTATTGCCGGTGCAGGCCCTATCAACGGACCTATTCAGGCAGCATTTTTCGGCTGGGTACCCTGTTTTCTCTGGATCGTGATCGGCGGCATTTTTTTCGGTGCGGTTCAGGATTTCAGTTCTATTTTTATATCCATTCGTCATAAGGGATTATCCCTGGGCGAGGTAATCGAGGAGAATATCGGCAAAAAGGCACGTGTGCTGTTCACCGTATTCGCATGGCTGGTACTTCTTCTGGTTATTGCGGCATTTGCCGATATCGTGGCAAATTCCTTTATCGGCGCAAGCCACGGCGGAAGTGCAAGCAACGGTTCCGTTGCAACGGCTTCCATCCTGTTTATTCCGCTTGCCATCGCATTCGGTTTCCTTGTATACAGGAAGAATGCACCGATGCTGGTTGCTACCGTTCTCGGCGTCGTACTGCTGGCGGTATGTGTGGGACTTGGTCTGGCGTTCCCGATGGATCTGCCGAAGAATTTCTGGATCGCGTTCGTATTTGTTTACATCATGATCGCGTCCGTAGCTCCGGTATGGATTCTGCTGCAGCCCAGGGATTATTTAAGTTCTTTCCTGCTTTACTTTATGATGGCGGCGGCTGTGATCGGTATCGTCGGTGCAACGATCATCAATCCGGCATCCACAACCTTCCAAACACCTGCATTTACGGGATTTGCGGTAGGAGGAAGTTATCTGTTCCCGGTACTGTTTATCACAATCGCCTGCGGCGCCATCTCCGGTTTCCATTCACTGATCGGTTCCGGTACAACGTCCAAACAGCTTGACAATGAAAAGGACGCGCTGCTGGTAGGGTACGGTTCCATGCTGATTGAGTGTGTGCTGGCTGTGATCTCTCTGATCGCGATCGGAACGCTTTCCGCGAACGGTACACAGGCTGCGGTACAGGAAATGCTCGGTTTAGAAGCAATTTCTCCGACCGTTATCTTCGGTACGGCGATTGCCAACTTCTTTGAAGTAATGGGATTTTCCGCAAATGCGGTGGCGGCAACAAAGACGATTATTATGCTGGCGGTTTCCTGTTTCTGCCTCACTTCTTTAGATACGGGCACAAGGCTTGGAAGATTTATGTTCCAGGAACTGTTCGCGACAAGCAAGAGCGGAGAGAAGAACATTCTGTCCAATATGTATGTGGCAACGGTGATCACCGCGATCTGCGGCTTTATCCTCTGCCTGGCAGGTTATCAGAAAGTATGGCCTCTGTTCGGCGCAGCGAACCAGCTCGTGGCTGTTCCCGCCTTCCTTGCGGCGGCTACTTACTTAAAGAAGATCGGCAAAAAGAATCAGATGCTGTATTTCCCGATCATCTTCATGTCCGCAGCCACACTCTGCTCGCTGATATTGTCCTTCAAAAACAATATCGTAGCTATCGCAGGAGGCGCAGAGGGTACGGCGCTGTTTACCTGCATCCTGCAGGATGTTATCATAGTTCCTCTTGTAATCCTGGCTGTTATTCTTATTGTTGAGGGTACACAGGTGCTGATGGGGAAGAAGAAAGCAGCTTAACTACATATGACAGGTTATTGAAATAAGTCTGCCCGCCCGGATGAAACTGCTTATCATACAGGTAGTTTCTCCGGGCGGGCTTTCATGTCATTTCGTTAAGCCATTTTATGTTCCTTCCGGCGTCAGGCAATGTGAACGAATATGATGTTATTTATTTGTTTTCGCAAGGTGTTATCGTGACAATGACCAGTTCCGGGCGGTTAAAGATCCGCGGAACTTTTGTGCTCTCCCTGGCGAGCCCTCTGCTGACGATCATGGCGGTGTCGCCTGCCACGTAGATACCGCCCGCATATTTCGGAAACCATCCCTGATCCGGGGCGAATACGCCGTTGATAAACCCGGGCAGGCGCCATTGGCCGCCGTGGGCATGCCCCGCTAAAACCAGATCAAAGTCGTACTGCAGATACAGGCCGAACAACTCTGGCCTGTGCGAAAGAAGAAGCCGGTAGCTGTTTCGGTCCGCTTCGGAACGGATGTGCTCAAGCTGTGTTTTCGTCTCAACGCCGTCACCGGTGTAAAGCACCGCATCCGGATCAGTGACGCCGCAGACCATAATCCGCTGCTCATTTATCGTTATCTTATCAACGGAACCGTTTAGGACCGTTACGCCGTAAGAACGAAACATCTCCATCATATCGTCGATACGACCGCTCCAGTATTCGTGATTGCCCGTGACATAGTAACAGGGATAGCGGCCGGCAATTTCTCTTAAAAGATATTCCACATTATCATCCGGTATCACATCATCACAGATATCGCCGCCAAGAAGAATTATGTCCGGCTGCTGATTGTCTATGGCGCGAATAAGCCGTTTTTCTTCTTTGCCGTAACGGCAGCCATGCAGGTCGGTGATCAGGGCAATCTTCAGAGGATTTGTCACCCTGTCCGTCATAATCTCATAGCGCTTTACTTTAAGCCTGACATCAAAAGCTGCGGCAAAGAGCAGTATGACCATAAGAAAGAACAGGAGCTTTATCCGCTTTCGGCGGTTTAAACCGCATATTTTATGGATTGGATTGAATCTGATAATCGGTATCACCTTCTTTGTCTGTTTTTGACGGGAATTTTTAGGATAGCAGAGGGATGCCGGATGTCCGGACCGTCCGGCAGTATCATATAAACCGGACGCAGTATCAGGTCTGCTATCTGTATCATGATATGCGGGGATTATATTCCGGTATGCATTTTAAGTTTATCATGACTATAGTAACAGTTCAACATAGGAGTGCACTTGCTGCAAACTCCGTAAAAATGTGCTACGGTTTATAATTTCCAAGGCTGTCTTTTCTTTACATGCCTGAATCAAGATGCTAGAATGGAATGGTAAAGATCAGATTTCATGCACAGGATATGAGGGATATCAAAAAATGAGACGTTATTTTAACACGGAGGGATGGTGCAAACCGGACCGACATTATATGGTCAGGCTGGATGAGAGACTGGACCGGATAAAAAGGCTGTATGTTGACAAAGGGAAATACTTCATAATCAATCGGGGACGGCAATATGGAAAAACAACAACACTGAAAGCACTCGCCGAGTATTTGAAAGATGATTATATCATGATAGCTATGGATTTTCAGTTGATGAGCAACGCCAATTTTGCTGATGAACAGACGTTTGTTATAAAATTTATCAACTATATGGAAGATCTGTTTTCCGAACAGGAAATGTTCAGGGAAAAGATGGATGCCGAAGCTTTCAACAACCTGATTTTCTTAAAAGAAAAAGAAGAAGTCTCCATAGATATGTTGTTCCGCGGTTTGAGTAAACTCTGCGGAGCATCTGAAAAACCGATCGTTATGATAATTGATGAAGTAGACAGCGTATCAAATAATCAGGTTTTTATTGATTTTCTTGCCATGCTCCGGGGATATTACCTTGGAAGAGAAGAAAAGGCGGCTTTTCATTCCGTGATTCTTGCGGCGGTATATGATATTAAAAATCTGAAATTAAAAATACGTTCTGACAAGGAACATCGCTACAACAGCCCATGGAATATAGCGGCAAAATTTAATATAGACATGTTTTTTGATGCAAATCAGATCTGCTCTATGTTGGAGGAATATGAAACGGATCATCAGACCGGTATGAATATAAAAACAGTCGCGGAGGAAATCTATCAGTATACTTCCGGTTATCCCTATCTTGTTTCGGCAGTCTGCAAATATCTGGATGAAGAAGTACCGGGTAAAAAAGGATATGAAAACAATATGACCGTATGGTCCCCAAGGGGAGTTGCAGAAGCGGTTAAAATTTTGCTGAATGAAAAATCACCATTATTTGACAGTATGGCGAAACAGTTGGATGCTTATAAAGATTTGAGAAATCTAATAGAAGAAATACTGTATCAGGGTAAACGGATACCTTTCAGTCCGGACGCCGCATCTGTTGATATGGGATGTATGTTTGGCTTTCTGAAAGAAAAAGACGGCCAGGTCGTGATGGCAAACCGCATTTTTGAAATGAGGATGCTCAATAAATTTATTACGGAAGAAGCTTTGAAAAGGAATGACATTGATTGAATAATGGGTTGTTTTTGAACATAAATAAGAGTATACTTTTAGATAACAAAGTGAAAACGTAAGGAGGTGAAGACATGCGAAAAAGGCTTCAAAAATTGATTATCGGCGCCGGTATGATTGTCGCTTTGTTTATCGGCTGCTCCGTGCCTGCAAACGCGGCGAATTATGCGGATCTGTTTGACGCGGCATATTATGCGAAACACAATCCGGATGTGGTGGAAACTTATGGAAATGATCCCAATGTGCTCTATGCGCACTATGTCAATAACGGCATCAACGAAGGGCGCAACGCAGGACCGCTCTTTGACGTAAAGAAGTACAGGGAGCATAATCACGATCTGGAAGGAATCTACGCTGATAACTGGGCAGCTTATGTAAACCAGTATCTGACCGAAGGACTCAAGGAAGGGCGTATCGGATACGGTGAAGACTTTGATGCCGCTTCTTATGCCAACAGATACTCAGATCTGAAAAATATTTACGGTTATAACCTGAGCGGGCTGTACACCCATTATCTGACACGAGGCAAGAAAGAAGGCAGAAACGCTTCCTGGGAATCGACGGAAGAAGAGAAGAAGGAAGACAATAAAAAACCCGTATTAAACGGTCATCAGGTAACCAGAAAGGCAAACCGGCTGTTCGCCATCACCAATGAGGAGAGAAGGGCATGGGGGTTAAGGAACCTTACCTGGGATAATTCCCTCGCGGCGCTTGCGGAAACCAGAGTGATGGAACTGCCGATCAGATTTGACCATGTGCGCCCGAACGGGGACAGCATCTATGAATATCGTGTGGACGCGGAAAATATTGCCATGTGGTATGATGATGCGGAAGATGTGCACAATAACTTTATGGAATACTGGACGGATGCTAATAATATCATTGATCCCGACTTAAGAAGAGTCGGTATCGCCTGTTATGAAGTGGGTGGCGTGTATTACTGGTGCGAGTTGTTCAGAGAGTAAAGATGGGATTCCATTTGGCATTGTGTGAAAAAGAATAATTTTGTAAGAACTGCTGTAAAATTTTATTGTGGCAGTTCTTTTTTTGTGCTATAGTTATATTGATATTATTTTTAAGAAAAGGAGATAACATATTATGAATGTGGCAGCGACGGGATTTTTGATAGGTGTTATAGTGGGAAACCTGCTGATAGGCGGTCTTTTTGGGCTTATTCCGTTCATTTTAGGAAGAAAAAGAGAACTGAACGGATTAGGCACAGCAGGACTGATCTGTTCTATCATAGGAAATTTTTTATTGACAGGGCTCGGACCTTTTATTGCGGTCATTTTTGCAATCATTATTTTAGTAAAGAGCAGATAAACAAAAGCAGCAATTATCCGGTATGGGCAGATACGTCCTTATGGAATGCAGTCAGGAATAAACCGCCGCATTTCTTCATATTTTACTGCATAAGAAATGAGCGTAAAAATAACATAAAACAGGAGGACATCATATGAATACAATAGTAACGATAGGAAGGCAGTACGGTTCAGGCGGGAGAGAGATCGGTGAAAAGCTGGCAAAACGGCTTAATATTCCGTTTTATGATAAGGAACTGCTCAGCAGGGCGGCAAAGGAGAGCGGCTTCTGCCAGGAAATGATTGAAAACCATGACGAACGCCCGACCAACTCATTTTTATATAATCTTGTCATGGACACCTATTCATTCGGTTATAACTCTTCCTCATTTGTGGATATGCCGATCAGCCATAAGATTTTCCTGGCACAGTTCGATACGATCAAAAAGATCGCGAACGAGGGGGCCTGTGTGATCGTGGGAAGATGCGCGGATTATGCCCTCGCCGAATATCCGAACTGTGTGCATATCTTTATTCACGCGGATGAGGAACACAAAATAAAACGTATTATGGAACGTCATAATATGACCGAATCCAAGGCTAAGGATGCTATCAACAAAAAGGATAAACAGCGCCAGAGCTATTATAACTATTATTCTTCCAAAAAATGGGGACGTTCCGATACTTATGATCTCTCCGTTAATTCCGCAAGGCTCGGTATAGACGGCACCGCAAATCTTCTCGCACAGTATGTGGAGGATGTGGAAAAAGGACGTTTTTAAAGTTAGCTGATCCGGTTTATGTGGACGGACTTTAGAAAATCGTAAAAATAATTTTATCGGATCATTGCAATGGAAGAGTGGTAAACGCATTTTCCGATCTCTACAACTATTCGCAAAAGCATAGTTTAACGAATAGTTGGTGCGTGTAACAGCGATTTGCTGCATTTAGGCTGTGGATGCACCGACTATTCGTTAAACTATGGGGGTGTTGGTTGGGGATTGGAATGTTTGTGATTTAGTGAGTTGGTATCATATTCTGATATTCAGAAGAAAGTTCACTTTGGATTGTTTCATAATTTAATTTTATAATTTAAATCAGATGTGATTTTATAATATAAATGAATAATATGGATTATTGCATGTTTTACGACCAGGTATTTTTTCTATGCGCAAAAAAGATATGGCATATATATATACACAATGACATGACGCCGGGGTAAAGGTATTTTATATCAAAAGACTTTTTCCCCCGGCATCATGTCATGTCATTTCGTTAAACCATTATTTTCAATTTATTTATTGATTCGCCTCATCCGCAGCTTTGGAATTGGAGCCTGCGATCTTGGCGCCTGCAAAACCGGCAAGGACAGAACTTAAATCGATACCGGTAGATTCTTTTAAGCCGTCTGTGACCTGGTTCAGTGTACCCATGATATCTTTCATCAGTTTTGCGGAATTACCGTCGCCGTACATGGTGATCTTATCCACCTTCGTGAGAGGTTCCGCGATATTTTTGGCAATCTCAGGCATTGCTTTAAAGTACATCTCGAGAACGGCTGCTTCCCCCATCTGTTTCATGGCTTCGGCTTTCCGTTCGATACCTTCCGCCTCGGCAAGGGCTTTTGCCTTGATGGCTTCCGCTTCAGCAAGGCCTTTACTCCGGATACCTTCCGCTTCCTGCTCCATCGCGTATTTCTGGGCTTCCGCGGTTGCTTTTAAGGCTTCCGCCTCTTTTTCCCTCTCAAATTTGTCCGCCTCCGCATTTTTCTGACGTTCAAATAATTGTGCCTCTGATTTCCGCTGTGTTTCATAAAGCTTGGCGTCTGATTCCTGCTGTTTGGCATATTTATCAGCGTCCGCCTGCTTTTTAATGGTTGCTTCAAGAGTTCTCTCCGTCAGCTCCACTTCCTTCTCTTTCAGAGCGATGGCTTTCTCCTGCCTTGCCAGGTTGGCATCCGCCGTAGCTACTTCCACAGTCTTCCGCTCCATCTCTTTCTGGATCTGGTAAGCCGCGTCTGCGATAGCCTTTTTCGTATCCGCGTCTTTTTGCAGTTCCGCCTTGCGGATCGCTAAAGCATTTTCTTTCTGGGCAATCAGTGTCTCTGCGCCGATCTGCGCTTCCTTGGACTCCCTGTCAGCCTCCGCCTGTACGACGGCTTTTTCTTTCTGGGCTTTTGCGATGGCATTCGCGATTTCTAATTCCGAACTCACCTGGGCGTCGTTCGCTTCCTTCTTTGCCTGTGCCTGTGCCTTGGCAATCTCCTTTTCGCTCTCCGCTCTCGAAATAGCCGCATTTTTCTGGATCTTTACGATGTTGTCAACACCGAGGTTTTCGATAACCCCATTGCCGTCCACAAAGTTCTGTACATTGAAGCTGACGATATCAAGCCCCATTGCCGCAAGATCAGGTTCCGCGTTTTCTTTTACAAGCGTCGCAAATTTCTGGCGGTCGCTGACCATCTCCTCCAGGTTCATTTTGCCCACGATCTCACGCATATTTCCTTCCAATACCTCTCTTGCCACCTGGGCAATGTATTCCGTGGGCTTGTTCAGGAAGTTCTGGGCCGCAAGATTGAGCCTCTCCTCATTGTCGCTGATCTTTACGTTGACGGCGGCGTCCACTTTGATATTGATATAGTCCGCCGTAGGCACTGCGCTTGAGGTTTTTACATCGATGGGGATCAGCTGCAGGTTTAATTCATCCTTTTTCTCAAGAAAAGGAATTTTCACACCGGCTTTACCGATCAGGACCTTCGGCTGCTTCCTCAGACCGGATATGATGTATGCCGTATCCGGCGATGCCTTCACATAGCCTGACGCAAAAATGATGATAACGGCGATCACCGCCACAACAGGAAGAATCGTTCCCGCGATTCCAAGTAAACTTGTAAACATAAAGCATTTCCTCCTTTTTCTGCTTTTGTATATATATGATCATATCGGTATCCTGAGTCTGAAAAACGTAACAGTTCAGCCTTTCGGCTGCACTGTTACGAAAAAACAGCCTTTTTTACTTAAAATAAACGGATCTTAACCTCAGAATAATTCCGCAGAATCCAGCATTACGGTAAAGGGACCTTCGTTTGTAAAGGAAACTTTCATCTCCGCGCCAAATTCGCCGGTCCGGACATTCGTACCGGTTTCTTTGCATTTTTCAATAATATAAAGGTACATTTCCTTTGCAAATTCCGCGGAACCCGATCTCGTAAAGGACGGCCTGTTTCCTTTTTTACAGTCCGCGTACAGCGTAAACTGTGAAATCAGAAGAAGGCTTCCGCCTACCTGATCAAGACTCAGATTGGTTTTTCCGTTTTCATCCTTGAAAATCCTGAGCCCCAGCATTTTTTTCACCATTTTATCCGCAATTTCTTTTGTATCGGCATCTTCCACGCCGATCAGCACCATATACCCAAAGGGAATCTCACCGATCACGCTGCCATCGACTCTCACCGAAGCGTCGGATGCGATCTGCACTAAAAATTTCATGATGACTCTTCTCCGTTTTCTTTCTCTTTTGTATTGTCTGATGGTGCATCCTTTGCCAAAGCCGTATTCTGCATCAGGATATACTCTTGTTCCGCATTGATATGGTCCAGTTCGTCATAATCGTCGGTATTGGTGGAGAGTGATTTCTTTTCCAGGAATCTATTGACCATATAGCTGATACCCGCATACAGTACGGCAAATAACGGCACACCAACTACCATCCCGGCTATCCCCCAGAGACCGCCGAAGAACGTAATGGAAAAGATCACCCAGAAACCGGAAAGGCCTGTGGATTCTCCCAGAATCTTTGGTCCGATCACGTTTCCGTCAAGCTGCTGCAGCGCCAGAACAAAGAGAATAAAGGGAATACATTTTACCGGATTGATCATCAATACAAGCAGCGCGCTTGGAATGGCGCCGATATAAGGACCGAAAAACGGAATGATATTGGTCACGCCGACGATTACACTGATCAGCACGGCGTAAGGTATATTCAAAAGGCTGGTTCCGAAAAAGCACAGTACGCCGATGATCGCGGAATCTACGATCTTGCCGCCCAGAAAGCCGATAAATGTCCGGTTGGTAAAACGGCAGGCGCTGATGATCTGGTTGGCAACGGGACGCTCAAAAAAGGCGTAGCAGATCTTTTTCGACTGGCTTGCAAACTTCTCTTTTCCGGATAACACATAGACCGAGATGATCATGCCGATCACCAGATTATAAAGCGATTTCAGCATGCCGATCACGCCCATGGACGCGGAAAGAATAAAACTGTTGATGGTGGGCATCACTTTATTGTCCAAAAGCCCGTCCAGATCTTTGGAATAGGTACTTAACAGACTTTCGATATACGCCTCCACATCCGGATTGTCAGCCAGCAGTTTCTCTGTCAGTTCTATCAGATTATTGATATAGGTCGGAAACCGTGTGATAATGCTCTGGATGCTCAGCGCCAGTTCCGGAATCACTATGGCAAAAAAGGAATACATGATAAGTCCGAAAAGTAAAAAAGTGAGCAGCACGGAACCAGCCCGGATGCGCTTTTTCACTTTGGGTTTCAACATGTCGACATGAAATTTCCGGCACAGGGGAAAGATGATCTTCTCTTCCATCCAGTTCAGTACCGGCGCGGCGATAAAGGCTATGATCAGGCCGTCGATCACAGGCATGGCCACACCTGAAACCATTTTAAGGCCGCTCCAGATCGCTTCTCCCTTAAAGATGAGGCACACGAAACAGATTGCCAGTATCAGCACGACCAGTGCCGTTGTCCCCCATTTCATATACTTGTTGGTAAACTTTTTCATTTGGTTTTCAGTCCTTTTCTTTTGACAGATATCATGATATGATAGATAATGTGGTCCGCAGCATGGTTAATGTCATTTCGTTAAGCCATTATCCTTCCGGCATCCGGCAATGTTAAAAAATAACATTACCTGCCCCGGGCGAACCCCATAAGTTATATTATACCAGAACCGGTGGGACTTGCAACTTAAATCATGTGAAAACAGCAAAAAGAAAGCTTATATATTAAGATGAAATTACAACAATTGTACAGTCATACAAGAAAAGCCCTGGAGGATTATGGGATGATTGCCGAAGGGGATAAGATCGCGGTCGGGATATCCGGCGGAAAGGATTCTCTCGCCATGCTCTATGCCCTGAGCGGCATAAGGCGCTTTTATCCGCTCCCCTTTGAACTTTTTGCGGTAACGGTGGATCTGGGGTTTGAAAATCTGAACCTGGACAAAATAGCCGACCTGTGCGGAAAACTTGAGGTGCCCTACCATATTGTAAAGACGGATATCGGCAAAATCATTTTTGAGGACAGAAAAGAAACTTCGCCCTGCTCCCTCTGCGCCAAAATGAGAAAGGGCGCTCTGAATCAGGCGATGAAGGAGTTAGGCTGCGGCAAGGTAGCTTATGCCCATCACAGGGACGATGTGGTGGAGACGATGCTGCTCTCTTTGATTTATGAGGGACGGTTCCATTGTTTTGCGCCGGTGACCTATCTGGACCGGATGGATATGACCGTGATCCGTCCGCTGATCTATGTGCAGGAGTCGGATGTGATCGGTTTTGTGAACAGATATGATGTACCGGTGGTAAAAAGTCCCTGTCCTGCGGACGGGCATACAAAGCGGGAATATGCCCATCTTCTGCTGCAGCAGCTTAACCGGGAGAATCCCGGCGTGAAAGAAAGAATGTTTCATGCGGTGCAGGATATGGTGCCGGCATGGAAATTGCGGAAATCGGGATATAAATTATGAAATACTACGAAGAACAGGACAAAAAAAATATTTTAAAAATTCGGGAGATTTTGAGTGAACTGCCCTCTTTCTGTAAATCTTTTTTTTACGATATCGCAGACTACACTTCCAGCAGGACAAGGCTTGCCTACGCCTATGACCTGAAAGTGTTTTTTGAATTTCTGCATAAAAACAACGGATACTGCCGGAATATGGAGATTACGGAAATCCCTCTGTCGGTGTTGGAGCGTGTGACAAAAGACGATATCATGGAATATTTAGACTATATGACGCTCTATGACAGGGACGGGCGCGTTATTATGAATAAGGAGCGCGGGAAGGCGCGTAAAATCGCGTCCCTCCGCAGTTTTTACAATTATTTTTTCCGGGCGGAAAAGATTGAAAAAAATCCGGCGTCCCTGATCCCTCTGCCCAAACAGCATGAAAAAGAGATCATACGGCTTGAGCCCCAGGAAGTGGCTATTTTGCTGGAGCAGGTGGAACGGGGTGAGAAGCTGACAAAATCCCAGCTTAAGTACCATAAGATCAACAAGATACGCGATATTGCCATTTTAACGCTGCTGCTCGGGACCGGCATCCGTGTTTCGGAATGTGTGGGGCTGAATATCAATGATGTGGACTTGGATAACGGCGCCCTTGTTGTACACAGGAAAGGCGGCTACGATGCAACGATCTACTTTGGCTTTGAGGTGGAGGCGGCCCTGCGGGACTACATGGATAAGCGGGAAGATATGATACCGCTGACAGGCCACGAGGATGCGTTTTTTATCTCCATGCAGAATAAACGGATGGGTGTCCGCAGCGTGGAAAATATGGTTAAAAAGTATACTCAGAACGTAACTACCTTAAAGAAGATCACCCCTCACAAACTGCGCAGCACTTACGGTACTTCCCTGTATAAAGAAACCGGTGATATTTACCTTGTGGCAAGCGTTCTCGGCCACAGTGATGTAAATACCACCAGAAAACACTACGCCGCGATCAGCGACGAAGAACGTATGAAAGTGACCAATGCGGTCAAACTGCGGAGCAGCGACTGATCCTATTATAAAATATATCCCCGATCACCACGACCGGGGATTTTATATTTACAATTTACTTATTTCGTCCTGGTCCACCAGCGTGATCCCGTTTTCCGTGAGCACTTCTATCGCTCTCTCATTGTCGTTGACACGGAGGATCATATATGCCACGTCTTTTTTCCGTGTGGTAAAGGCATAGGAGTATTCC
The DNA here is from genome assembly GCA_022799355.1 of Lachnospiraceae bacterium. GTDB lineage: Bacteria > Bacillota > Clostridia > Lachnospirales > Lachnospiraceae > 1XD8-76. The sequence continues at coordinate 71,044 of JAAWOG010000005.1, forward strand.
AGGTTGATATCGTTTTCACCGAGCACCGATACCGTGTGGAGAAGGCTGCCCGGTTTATCCGGAATCTCTACCGCCAGTACTTTTGTGACGGAGCAGACATAACCGGCTTCCTTCATTGTACAGATGGTATGATAGACGTCATCCACGATAATGCGCAGAATGCCGAAGTCCGGCGTCTCCGCTATGCACATTGCCCTCATATCGATATTGTTTTCGGAGAGCACTTTTGTAAACTCCGCAAGTCCCCCCGGTCTGTTTTCGAGAAATACAGAAATCTGTTTTACGGTCATAATGCTGTTCCCCTTTCTTTTTTATATATACCGGCAGGCAATATAATTTTCATATTGCGCCGCCTCATAGAGCGCTGCCGTTTCAGCTCACAGAAACATATCATCACATATGGCATCACGCTTATGAATATAAATTCCGCCTGTCGATGATCCGGACGGCTTTCCCTTCGCTTCTTGCTATGGACTTGGGCGCTACCAGCTTTACTTTCGCGTAGATTCCCAGCATGGATTTCAACGCGTTTACCAGTTCCTTCTCTTTTTTGCTGATGACGCTGACGGAGTCCGAGAACATTTCCGTTGTCATCTCCACCTGTACTTCCAGTGTATCGCTGTTGTTGACACGGTCCACGATAATCTGATAGTTTGCCGCATACCCTCCGTTTAAGAGCACGGTCTCGATCTGAGACGGGAATACGTTGACACCCTTGATGATCAGCATATCGTCGCTCCTGCCCATAGGTTTTGTCATCTTCACATGAGTTCTGCCGCAGGAACATTTCTCTCTGGTCAATACACAGATATCTCTTGTGCGATACCGAAGCAGAGGAAAAGCTTCTTTGGTAATGCTTGTAAATACAAGTTCTCCCTTCTCACCCTCGGGCAGTACCTCTCCCGTTTTGGGATTGATGATCTCCGCAATAAAATGATCTTCGTTGACATGCATACCCGTCTGGGCGCTGCACTCAAAAGATACGCCGGGACCGGAGATTTCGGTGAGCCCGTAGATATCGTAGGCTTTGATCCCTAAGGATTTTTCGATATCCCGGCGCATCTCCTCGGTCCAGGCTTCGGCGCCGAAAATACCTGCTTTTAATTTGATCTTATCCTTCAGGCCTCTCTCGTTTATGGTCTCCCCCAGATACGCCGCGTAGGAAGGCGTACAGCACAGGATCGTGGAACCGAGATCACACATAAACTGAATCTGCCGGTCCGTATTGCCAGAGGACATGGGGAGCGTTAAAGAGCCCACCTTGTGGGAGCCGCCGTTTAAGCCGGGACCGCCGGTAAAGAGACCGTAGCCATAGGAAACATGCACCACATCCTCGTTTGTACCGCCCGCCGCCATAATCGCTCTGGCACAGCATTCCTCCCAAAGATCAAGGTCATGCTGGGTATAAAACGCCACAACGCGCCTGCCGGTGGTACCGCTGGTGGACTGAATGCGCACACAGTCCTTTAAGGGTTTTGCCATCAGGCCGTAGGGATAGGCATCCCGCAGGTCATCCTTTGTCAGAAACGGCAGTTTATGCAAATCTTCCACGGACCGGATATCTTCCGGTACGACGCCCGCCTCTTCCATTTTCTTTCTGTAGTAAGGCACGTTGTCATACACATGCTTTACCTGTTTCACAAGTCGTTCGTTCTGCAGCTTCAAAATCTCTTCCCGGGAAGCGCATTCGATTTCAGGTTGATAATAATGCTCCATTTCTCTGATCCTCCTGCTGTATAAGTGTCATTTATCATATGGTCGGTTATCATTTTGGCGAAAGATATTTCTTCTGGGCATTCATGGATATCTTGCAGTAGACAACGATGATAGCCAGAAAAACCACGCACATGATAATGCCGAAATAGGGAAGGTCCCAGTACATCTCATTCATATAATCCAGCACGCCGCTGAGTATGACAAGGACTCCCATAATAACGGATTTCATATACATATAATCGATAAATCCTTTCGGATCTTTTGCCTTTTTGACATCGTATCCCTTTCCGATAATGGCGGAACTGGAAATCTCACCGGTGCGCTTCATCTGTACCGATACATAAATCAGGTAGGCACCGCTGATCATTATGATGATGTCCATAAATCCCATTGTACTGTTCATGTTTTTTATCCTTTCTCATTCGCTTCCGCTTTTTATCCGGGCGGTCAGATACCAAGGTATCTCTTTACCACATCCGCCATCTCCTCTTTCTCACAGACCGTATCGTGCAGAAGGGGCGCCCTGCGGATGCCTTCCACCGCCTCGGGAATGCTCACGCCGGAGAGTTCACGGAGCCGGTCCGCAAGTACAAAGTCGTCCGGCTCGCCCCCGTCTTTGCCAAGAGCCTTCATAACGCTTCTGGTAAACTTGTAGGGACTTGCGGTGGAGGCGATGATGGTCTTTGTCTCATCCGCCGTCTCTTCCTTATATTTTTTGTAAACGCAGGCGGCAACCGCGGTATGGGGATCTATCACATAGCCGCAGTCCTGATAAAGGGAAGCGATCATGTCCGCGGTTTCCGCCTCATCCGCATACCCGCCGTAGAAATCCTGCAGCTTTTCCTGCATGTTTACCGTAATTTCGTATTTTCCCGACGTGGAAAGCTGTGTCATCAGCTCTTTATTCTTTTCCGCGTCGCACTCCGCGATCAGGTAGATCAGGCGCTCTAAGTTACTGGAAATCAAAATATCCATGGAGGGCGAACTGGTCAGCACGAAACTCCTGTTCCGGTCGTAGGTGCCTGTCCGGAAAAAGTCAAACAGCACCCTGTTTTCGTTGGATGCGCAGATCAGCTTCGCAATCGGAAGCCCCATATTCTTCGCAAAATAAGCGGCAAGGATATTACCGAAATTTCCGGTAGGCACCACCACGTTTACGGGTTCTTTGTCGGATAATTTCCCCTCCTTCAGAAGCTTCACATAGGAATATACATAATATACCACCTGCGGCACAAGCCTTCCGATGTTGATGGAATTTGCGGAGGAGAACTGATGCCCGTTTTCCGCCATCAGTTTTGAGAGTTCCTGATCGCCGAATATTTTTTTCACACCGTTTTGGGCATCGTCAAAATTTCCGTGAATGCCGACCACCAGGGTATTATCCCCCTTCTGGGTGAGCATCTGCTTTTCCTGGATCGGGCTGACGCCGTTTTTGGGGTAAAAGACGATGATTTTGGTTCCTTTCACATCGGCAAACCCTGCGAGCGCCGCCTTTCCGGTATCGCCGGAAGTGGCTGTCAGGATCACGATATCGTTTTGAATCTGATTTTTTTTCGCCGCTGTGATCATCAGGTGCGGCAGGATCGAGAGCGCCATATCCTTAAAGGCAATGGTGGCGCCGTGGAATAGTTCCAGATAATATGCGCCGTCCGCATAGACAAGGGGCGCGATCACTTCCGTGTCAAATTTGGCATCATAGGCGTTTTTGATGCAGTGTTTCAGCTCCTCTTCCGTATAATCCGAAAGAAACGGCTTCATCACTTCATAAGCCACATCCTGATAGGACATTTCCGCAAGTTCCCTCAGGCTTTTTGTCAGCGGGGGGATATGGTCGGGAAAGAAAAGCCCGCCGTCCTCCGCAAGCCCTTTTAAAACAGCTTCGGAAGCCGATACCGGACTGCCGCCGCCTCTTGTACTGAAATATTTTACCATTTGTAGTCCTCCGGTTTTACTCTGCCTTTACCGCCGCCTCTGTCTTTCAGATCCGGAGCGGCGCAGGCAGAAAATGATTCTTTAAAAGTATACCATATAACTCAGCTTTCAGTAAATAAATTTATGAGAAAAATTCATGCCGCCCATGGGTAAAAAGAAACGTACATTTTCTGTCAAACCAGCTCATATATTTTCCGTTGGCGGCACGCCTGTTGACAAAATAGAGCGCTCCCTGGGATTCGTCCGCGCCGCGGAGCACCTTTTCCACCGCCTCTCTCGTCTGGGCGGAGACTTTCACGCGGTAGTACCTGCCGTTTGCCACCGGGGAAAACTGATAGATACCGCCGCCTTTCTGAAAGACGACGCCCTTGACGGTATTGGGGAAACGGCTGCTCTCCACCCGGTTCAGCACCACGTTTGCCACCAGCATCCGCCCTTTTTCGTCCTCGTTTCCGGCTTCCGCCTCCACAATACGGCAAAGTATCTCCGTGCTTTCCTCATCCAGAAAGACCGCGTTCTCATTGACAAGCACATCATAGCTTACGATCCTCTTCGGTGATGAGATATTTTGTATCAGCTCCCGGAAACGGGAAACCTCCTGTATGTCCTCCTCTCGCAGTTTTGTCCGGGCCTCGTCCAGTGTCATCGAAAAAACCTCCCCGGAAACTTTCCGGTCTAATTCCATCTCTTTTGCATGAATTGTACACATGCCCGTAGCCAGCATAAACAGACATAATATCATCGCGCAATTTTTATACATTCCGTAATATCCTCCATTTTTTTACCGGGAAAGCCGTTTCACATACGGCATCCCGCTTCTTTTTTATGTACTGCCCTTATCATTCTATGCGGGAGTTGTCCGGGACATGCCTGAAAATCGGAATGTTTTATCCCCCTTTTCGACAAAGCCCGCACGGTTCCTCTTCGGCATTACGGAATTTGTTTCCGGTAATTATGGAATTGTGTTTCTGCCGAAAGTGGATTATAATGGGACTGTCCGGGAAACCAAACTTATTTCGATTAAGACATCCATTTGACTGGGAGGGAGGCTTTGCCCATGAAAAAAAGTCCTGTAAAGGCTGTCCTTAAAAAAATCAAAGACCACCTTCTGGTCGTCCTTTATTCGCTGAACGCCATGAATTTCCTGTTTCTGACAGTCGCAGGCATTATCAACGCTTTCGGCGTAGTCATGTTCCTTGCGCCGGTAAAGCTTTTTGACAGCGGCATATCCGGGACGTCCATGCTGATCTCCCAGCAGACGCCCGCCTGGTGCTCTCTCTCACTGATTCTGATTCTGCTCAATATTCCGATTTTCCTGTTCGGGCTGAAAAAGCAGGGGGCGGCGTTTACCGTCTATTCCATCTATACGGTGTCAGTCTACTCCGTGACCGCATGGATCATTACGGATATTCTGCCGGTGGATGTGACCATCGCTTCGCCCCTTGCGGAGACAGATCTGTTTTTATGCGCTATTTTCGGCGGCATCATCTCCGGCTGCGGCAGCGGGCTTACGGTGCGCTTTGGCGGCGCTATAGACGGCATCGATGTCCTCGGCGTAATGTTTGCAAAACGCCTCAGCTTAAGCCTTGGAAGTTTTGTGATGATCTACAATGTTGTGCTATATATCATATGTGGTATCGTATTGGGGAGCTGGGTGCTGCCTCTTTATTCCATTGTGACCTATGCCGCGGCGTCCAAAACCGTGGATTTCTTTGTGGAAGGATTTGACCGCTCCAAGGCGGCGTTTATCATTACCACACGGCAGGAAATGGTCTGTAAGGCGCTTTCCGAAACTTTTGAGAACGGGATGACGATCATCGATGCAAAGGGGTATTATTCCAATTCCGACAAGACGCTGATCTATTTTGTCGTGAATCGTTTTCAGGTGGGGAAGATGAAGAATCTGGTACATAAGATCGATCCGAAGGCTTATATTGCCATCAATGAGGTGGCGGATATATTCCCTGCCAATTTAGAACACAATCAGCAGGGAATATAAACCGGATTATAATATATTGGGGAACTGATAGTTGTACACGCCGTTATATTTGTCTCCGATCTGGAAGGAGGCAAATATGCTCTCCATCTTCTCCTGCATTTTTGCCATATCGATATCAAATCCCTGATCCTCCACGTCGAAACTGCCCCCCTTGAATGTGAAAGAGGCCGAAAAGCGTGGGATATTTTCCATACCATAGGACTGCTTAAAGCTGATGATATTGTGAAGGCTCTCCCTGATCGTTTCTATTTTGGTATTATTCTTTGTTTTATTGACCAGATCAGCCACATTACCCGGCAGCCCTCCGATTTTCCCGTCCGCGGTAAAATACAGTTGTTCCAAAGAAATCTCTTCTCCGGCAGCTTTCGATAAAAACCGCTCTGCTTCCTGGACATCCACCACAAACTGATAAATGTCCGCAGGCAGGTCCGTCAGGCTCTCCGCGATCCCGGTATAATAGTGATAGAGCCTGTCAGCATAGCGTTCGGAAATAAGCTTTTCCACCCGGCTTCGTATGTTTTCATCATCGATACCGGAAACGGACACTCCGCCATCCGGGGCGATACTTACCTTCATGCCTTCCAGATCATCAGAAGTAATTTCCGTATCGGTATCCGAAAGGTCCTTATTTAAATCCGAGAGAAAGTCCGCGGATACCTCATTCTGCAGTTCGTTTTTCCGCACGGCTTCTTCATAGTCCCGGAGATTGGCATATATTTTCACATATGCCTCCTCGGCTTTTGTCAGCTCCCTTCCGTCCGCCATATCCTGCATAAGTTCGGAGAGAGACTTATCACCCGTATATTTTAATTCTTCCGGAAGGCTCTCATACTGCTTTTTGTGCAGCGCATCCAGTTCCCGGACATACTGCTTTTCCATCTCTTTGAGCACCCGGTTATATTCCGCAAGGCTCTCTTTGGCGCTCTCCTTTTGTGTGGAAGAATCGTTATGATATTTTATATAGGCGTCCCGGACGGCATCGGTTTTGTAACTCTCCTTATTCTCGGACATCCGGAAGCTGATCCGATAAGAATCATCGGGATCTACGGACTCTTTGTTTTTGTTTTCGACTTTGAGGCAGTATCTGTTCGTTTTTGTATCCCAGTTCGGAATATGCAGTGTCTTTTTTCCGTTCTCATCCCATTCGGCCCTTCCTACCTGATTGCCATACTGGTCGTACAGCGTCAGGTCATAATCGCAGCCATCGGGCAGTTCCATCGATACGGCAATATCAAAATAATTCTGAAGAGTGCGGTTATAGGGAATGGAAAACTGATAAAAGTCCACATCGCTCTCACTGTCCAGATTTCCTTTCAGGCAGCTCGTCTCATCTTTGATCAGAAAGCTTACGTCAAAATAGGCGTTTACATCTCGTCCCTTCTCCACCTCATAAACGGCATGGTTCCGCCAGGAGTTGTTCGTATTCAGACCGCTGTTGTTTTCAAAAAGGTCCGTTCCTTTGATCTCGCCGCTTTGTGTGCGCAGCCCATTGGGACAGGCTCTTTTCAGGAAAGCTGTTACTTCTGCGTTGGTCTGCAGAAAGATGGGTTTTTGTCTTAAAAGAACAGGGGTACTTGTGCTCATAAAACAGCTCCTCCCTTCCGGCTGCAGTATTTCAAAAGGCTCTCTATCCATTTGCCGCAGGACAAATAGGAATCCCAGCTTCCCGTCATCTTCTTTTCATTCATGATTTCTCTGGCATAGGCCAGATAATTCATTTTATCAAAATAACTTCCCGCACCCGCTTTATCTCTTGCCATCACGGCATGCATATAGTCGGAAGGTGATGTATGTCCTGTTTCCACATTCAGCACCATCAGTTCGTTGTAGCTGCAATGATTCGGATCGATCTCTCCTGCGTTCACCTCCATCTCAAAGGGATTGCCGGCGGCATCGAGCCCTTTGAGCAGATATACGGGATTCTCCTTCGTATAGTTTTCCGACCGGTAGATGTTGACGGATTCTCCGGTCTGGGGGCTTGCATAGGACATCAGCGCATCAGAACATAGCAGGACTTCCTGATCCCCGGCGCGAACGCATTTCATTACGCCGCCTGCGGAATCCTTCCCTGCTGTCTGAGTCGTATCTCCCAGATTTTTCAAAAAGGCTTGATAAAATGCCCTCTCTTTCATCCGCTGACGCTGTACTTCAATGCTGTTATTGTGATCAGGGGAACGCGGGTACTCCAAGTCGTGTAACGCCTCTTTTGCGGCACGGATCGCGGAAGATACGCTGTTTCCGAGAATATCGTTTGTATCCCCGCTGCCTGTCAGGCTCCTTTTTAACCGCTGCGTCATCATCTGGGAGATATGCGTTATCATCCCGTCAGATCCGATGCCCAATCCGTTGACGCCGGTTTCTTTTGCGGCATCCATCCATGCCCGTTTCACTTCCTCCGGCGCTTTAGAGCCAACAGATGCAAAGGCTTTTTCCGCATATTCCGTTTCTTTGCTTCCGGCTGCATACCGTGTGACTTTTTCCGTTACTTTCCGCATGAAATTTTCTTCATTTTCAGAAACGTTTTTTGCCCTTTGTCCCGTTTCATATCCGACATACATGCCCGGTGCCATTTGGTTTACATAAGGACTTCCGGCAAAACGAGTCTGTGTATTATTTATACTCATTATTATATTCTCCTATTCTGACAATATATATCCTTTTACGGTGTTCCCGTATTCCCCAGGCCACCGCCAAACAAATCCATCATATTCAGATAAGTATTTGCCGCCACCGTGACATGCCCGGAAGAAAAGACGGGATTCTCCTCTCCGAAGGCTCCCTCCGTCAGAAAATTTCTCAGCCTCACACTGCTGATCATCTGTTCCTGCAATAGCGTCTGCTGCTGCATTTTTCTGTTGGCCGCCGCTCTCTCCCTTGCCGCCTTCTCCTGCAGCTCCATTAATTCTTTCAGCTTTTTATGCCGTTTTGACCACCAGGATTCTTCTTCGTTTTCTGTCTTTTTGCTGCTCCCGCTGTCTGTGGGCACGGACTGTCCGATATGCTGTTCGATGGAATCCCCAAATTTTTCCGTACAGATACTCGGGGAATATCCCGGCCACGAAGCAAAGGGAATATATACCGATCTGTTCTCGGAGGTATATCCCAGCACCCACGCTTCATATTCCGGATCGTTTTTCATCTGTTCCCAGCCTTTCTCGGAGATGGACCAGAACTCTACATTTCCCCGCTGGGAAGCATCAAACGGAATACTGTCCATCAGAGCGGTAAAGAATTTTTTATATTCTTCCATCGTCATATCTTCTCTGGAGACGTCTTTCACACCATTTTTCTCCAGCACCTTTTTTCCGGCTCTCACCTGCGATTCCACATGGTCTCTGTCCTCCGGATGCCTTTTTATATATTTTTCCACTGCGCTCTCCGTAACCTGCCCCGTTTTTTGGGCGGATTCCGCCTTTGTGACGGAATCGGCAAAGCCGCTTTTTGCCGCCGCCCTGTCCGTCTGATTATTTGTATACGCTGCGGTATACTCCGTATATTTTGTATAGCCGATACTTCCGATACTCATAAGATATACCCTCCCCTGTAAGCAAATGCGGATCTCCTGTCGGTTCCTCTGTCAGTCAGAACCCTTCGCTCTCCGGTAAGGTCCAAGCGAATCCGATCCGTCGTCATTTCGTGTTTCAAATTCAAAACAGCGTTCCTCCTTTCCATTTGCATCAGACAATAGGTCTGATTTTATACTTTCATCATGACTGATAAGGTAAATATTGCATAACCGGACCTGCTGTTATTTGCGTCCGGATTACCTTCTATGGAATAATCCACCGTTCCGCCGTACTTCTCCGCGGTTTTTTTCATGTTTTCAAGGCCGATACCATGCAGGTGTCTATCCTTTTTCCGCGTTGCCGGAAATTCCGAGCCGCCGTTTAAGGACAACTTTCCATCAAAACTGTTGGCAATTTCCAGAAAGAAATATCTGCCCCTCTGTAAAGAAGAAAGACGAATCAGAGGCTTTGCTGCCGGATATTCTTCTTTCAGCCGCATACAGCCTTCCATCGCGTTATCCAGCGCGTTTCCCAAAATGACACCTATGTCATAACCCTGGATGGGTATATGTTCCGAAAAGAGCAGTCCATCCGCCTGAAAGTCCAGATCCGGTATCAGACGAATCATCTCATGGTATTTCATATTGAGCAGGGCATCCGCCACGGTATTTCCGGTTCTGAAACGAAGTTCCAGCCTGTCAAAGCTCTGGTTCATCTCCGCCAGATAAGCCGTAAGTTCCGGATCATCCACAGATCCCTTTTCGGCAAAGAGACGCATCAGCACGGAGAGGGTATTTTTCATATCGTGTTTCACGCTCCGCACCCCCTCATAAAGGCGTTCCGTCTCCCGGATGTGTTCCTGCAGCGTGTCAATCTGCTGTTCCAGAATAATACGGCTGTTTCGTTCCCTGCTTAACAGAATCATATCCTGAAACAGCCTTACACCATGCACAATGGACATCAGTGAAAGCAGAAAGATGGCAGGAACCAGAAGCCGCAGGGAAGGATATCTGTCGTAAACCAGAGCCGGCATGCCGTCCTCCACCGTGATCATAATAATGCGCAGAAGGACGCAGAGCAAAAGTCCCACAAGGCTCGGCGTAAGAATAAAGAGAAGTTCCGTCCTGTGCAGGCCATGATCCTTTTCCCGGAAGGAACCCGCCACCCTCTTCAGGGAGAGATAAAGCAGTAAAACCCAAAGACTACAGCACAGGATCTGCAGGGCGGCGGCGGTTCCCAGCAGCAGCAGTTCAAAGGTTTCCATTCCTATATACCCTTTTGCAAAGAGCCCGCTCTCCATTTCCAGTACATGGGAACTGACTGCCATAACCAGATAGCCGAGAAAAAAACTGATCTCATTGAGGGCAAGGAACGTCACCAGCAGAAATATGGTAATGGTTTGAAACGCTCTGTAAAAAACAAAGGTCAGTATCACCAGCAGAAGGCTGTGCAGTATCAGTTTGTAGAACCCGCTCACAGAACTCTCTCCAAAGGAGATACAAATACTGAGCGCCGTTTTAAAAATGCCATAGCAGAAAAGAACAATAAAACCGTTTCTGCGCCGTCCGCGAAATCTTTCTTTTAGAAAACTGCCCAGAAAAAACTGCAAACAGTACCCCTGTAGAAAAAAAGAGAGGATTTCACAGAGCGTTGTTATCTTTTCAGCCATGTATGGTCCCTCCGCTTTTCAGGTAACGCATATATTCTTTTACAAACTCCTGGTATTTGTCTCTTGCCAGATAGATTGCCTCACCGTTTGTCAGAAGGACGCTGTCATGATAATATTCTGATACATACGCCATATTGAGAAGATATCCTCTGTGAGATCGGTAAAACCCTTCTCCAAGTTCCGCCTGCAGGCTGTTTAAGGAGGCATACATGGTAATCGTCTCCCTGCCGGTATGTATTTCCGCCTTCTTGCCCCTGCTCTCCACATAGAGAATGCTGCTTTTTTGCACCGGGAAGGTACGGTTTCTGGTCCTGATCAGCAACAGCCCCGCCTCGTCCTTTTTCCGCTTTTTTATTTCCTCCGCAGCCCGCGTCAGCACTTCTTCAAACTTTTCCTGCTCGATGGGCTTTAACAGATAATGAAAAGCCGCCACATCAAACGCCTGAAAAACATATTCCTTAGCCCCGGTCACAAAAATAAGTATCGCATTTTCCGCCTTCTGCCTCAGCCTTTTTGCGACATGGATGCCGTCCATCCCTCCAAGCTGAATATCCAGAAAAACAATATCATACTGTTTTTCCGCGTTAAGAAAAGCCTCCCCTGACTCAAAACCATCTGCCGCCAGGTCATCTCCTGTTTGTTCTATCCGTTTTTTTATATCTTCCCTGATATATTGTTCATCATCCACTATTGCTATATTTATCAAATGCCGCACCTCATAAATGTCCGTAACGAAAATATGATCCTGCAATGCTAAACCAAATGACATTGCGTGATCCGGTCACCATTACATTTTTGGTAACCTTCATTTAATGTATCGGCATAATTTTTATTTTTTTATACAAAATGGAACGAAACCGTTGTAAAAGGGAATGAAAGGGGACGTTTACCCTTCCATCCGCAGCCTGTCTACCAGAGTATCTTTTTCAATATTCCGAAAACAACAATACGGAACCAGAATGGAAAACAGCAGCAAAACCGGCGTACAGATTATAAGAGGCAGAAGCGTAAAGCGGAATGTGGTAAAACCGCCCTCTACCATAGCGCGCACGCCGACGCCCACAGCCAGTGCGCTGACCGCATAGGTGATAAGAAGTGTGATAAAGGCATAGTCCAGCCCTTCCCTGACTAAAAGCTCACACAACTGTTTTTTTGTCATACCCACACTCTGCATCATGGCAAACTCCTTTTTCCGTGATACGATTGACGTTACCATGGAATTTACAAAATTCAGCACGCCCACCAGCGCAATGACAAAACTTGTCACATTACCCATCACGGCAGAAGCTCTGTACTCTCTCTCATACTGCCCCATCATGGACGCCCTAGATGTAACGGATAAGCTTATTCCGTTTTCACTGCCGTAGGCATCCAGCATTTTTTCCGCAGCATCGATATGGGCATCCTCCACATTAAAGAACAGTTTCCGCGGTGTATTCTCCTGCCAGTTCTCCCGAAAGACTTCTGCCGGCAGAATAAAATTGAGATAGAACCGGCTATCCGCGCCGCTCACCGCCGCCTCTTCCAAAGCCCCCTCCGTCACCGGATTCCAGTTGTCCAGCACCGCCATCACCGTATAGGCATGGTCCTCTATTATTATCTTTTCTCCGACGGACACCGTCCCCGGCTTCTCTCCCTCTTCACCGGCGGATGCAATCGCAAGAATATAGCCGCCGTCGGCAAACCGCGCCGCATCATAGCTGCCGTCCAACAGATGTTCCCGGTCACAGTAAGCATCCAGCACGATACCGTCCGCGCCATAGACCACACTGGCCGCTTTTTCCTGTGTGATCGCTTCCAGCAGGGATTTCGGCCCATTGGGATCATAGGAACTCCAGAAGTTCAGCTTTTCCTCGGTATAGAATCCCCGTATATTGGAGATGGTCCGTTCATCTAAGGAAATTTCGGTCTCATGGCTGTAGAGATAACCAACTCCTTCCAGTCCCTCCAGCGACTTCACCCGCTCTCTCAGCGTATCCCCCAGCGTATCGCCGTGAGGATTATATCCCCTGATATAGTCTTCGCTGGTAGCATCATCAATCTGATAATCGGAAAGCGTCAGGCCGCTCAAATACTTCTCCATATCAAAAGCCGCGTTTTTGGCATAATAAGCACTCATCAAAGTGAGTCCCAGCGTCAGGGAACAGATCACGGTAACCGTGCGCTTTTTGTTTCGCCCAAGGGCTGACCAGGCAAGGGCGCAAAGCCCCGCATTTCCACTTCGTTTTCCGGTGGAGTATGTTCCTCTCAACACGTCATTATAGCGCAGCGCTTCCATCGGAGATACCCTGCCCGCCATCCTTGCCGGACGCATACAGGAGATCAGAACCGTGGCTGCGGCAAACAGAGTGGAACCGATATAGATAACGGGGCTTGTCGATACCGAACTAAAACGCCCCTGCAAAAACACGGGAACCAGCACCGCTCCCAAAAGACAGCCAAGGAGTATCCCCGCCGGAATCCCGGCAAGACACAGCATACCTGCCTGGCAGTAGATCAGTTTTCTTAACTGCCTTGCGGTTGTTCCCAGCGTTTTTAACTTACCGTAAAACTGAATGTCGGTGGTGACGGATATCTGGAAAATATTGTAGATAATCAGAAAGCCCGCCGCAAATACAAGGACCATGCCCAGGTACACGGGCATATTCTCCTGCGCCGCCATACGGTTCATCTCCGGATCATAGGCGAGATTTACACTGTATTCCAGTCCGGTAAGACCGGTATCTTCCAGAATATGGTCCATTACCGCTTCCATATTTTTATCATCGAAGAGTGTGACCTGCGCCATATACTGCCCTGCAATCTTAGAGGATGCCGGATCTTTGCCCGCAGCGGTATCGGATACGGCATCCTCCGCCGCTTTCCGTGCAAATTCTTTATCCACCCAGGCGAAACTCGCATAGGAAGATTCGTTTCCCTCCCAGAATCCGCACAACGTAAATTCGGAAACTCTGTTTTGATCTTCCGTAAAATCCGCGATCCACTCCAGCGTAACCTTCTGTCCCAGCTCATGGGGAATCCCCAGCCTGTCAAGGACTATGGTATCCAGGGCGATCTCCTGCCGGGTTTTGGGCATGTTTCCGGTTGTCGGTCCGGCGAAGGAATGTACTGCGTAGTTCTCATCCGCCCAGCGGATCTCCACCTGCCTTCCCGAAAGGGCATCACCCATGCCGAGCCCTGCCACCATACTCTGCCCCACTTTTGCCGCATCGGGATGCGCCGCGATCTTTTCCGCGTCCTTCGCCGTAATATTCTTGATGGATATCTGGGCGTCATAGCCGGTCTGCCGAAAAGTCATTTCTATCAGATTTTCACGCATACTCTGACTCAGCACAAAAAGTGTTGTAAACAGCAGCGTGGTCAGCATAATAGCCGTAATGGCAGTCAGATTGCGCCCTCTGTTCTGCCTGAATAATCTTTTATTTAATACCATGATCGGTCTGAAATTCATCTGTTATGATCCTGCCTTTCCACTTTGTTTTTTCACCTTTACATTGCAATCTTCCCATCCTCGATCCGGATGATCCGGTCCGCCTGTGCCGCAATCTCCGGATTATGGGTGATCATTACAATGCTCTGACGGAACTGGCTGCTGGTTACCTTTAAAAGTCCTACCACATCTTCACTTGTCCTGGAATCCAGATTCCCGGTGGGTTCATCCGCAAGGATCAGGGATGGTTTGGAGGCAAGGGCCCTGGCAATTGCCACCCTCTGCTGCTGTCCGCCGGATAAGTTGTTCGGCAGTGTATCCAGTTTGCTCTCAAGTCCGAGAAACCGCACGATTTCCATAATAAACTTTTTGTCGGGTTTTCTTCCGTCCAGCGTAATCGGAAAGATAATGTTTTCCCATACTGTCAGGACCGGGATCAGATTGTAATTCTGGAAAATAAAACCGATCTGTTTGCGGCGGAAGATCGTTGCCTGTTCGCTGTTTAAATGGGCCAACTCACAGCCGCCGATCTGCACGCTGCCCTCGCTGGGCACATCCAGTCCGCCCAGCATATTTAAAAGCGTCGATTTACCGCTCCCGCTGGTGCCGACGATGGCGGTAAATTTGCCGCGCTCGATCTCCAAATCCACGCCGTCCAGTGCTTTTACCAGGGCTTCGCCCTTTCCATAATATTTTTTTAATCCTTCTGCTTTGACGATGATTTCCATGATTTCCTCCATTCAGAAACATTTTATATAACAATCATCCTATCAGAAGAATGGTACGGGTAAGGTACGGAAAAGGTACGTTTTTGTACCTTAAGAATAACAACGGATATGTATTATTGATCAGAAAACACGCAGCCGCTCCGTCACGCTCTCTCTCGTGACGGTTTTCAGAAAATACGGCGGGATCAACAGGGCTGATGCCGCAAGAACCGGTATCGAAACCCAGAGAGGCATCAGGGAATAGTGCCAGGTGACGCACCAGGTGTTCGTGTTCGCAATCCACCAGCGCCCCCAGAGCCAGGTGACGGCAGCCGTTGCCGGGACCAGAAAAAGAAGCATCGAGGCCAGATGTAATACCCCTTCCAGCAACAGTACCCTTAAGATCTGCCTTCTTGTCATGCCAAGGCTTTCATAAACGGCAAATTCTTTTTTTCGGACAAGGACGCCCCTTGCCAGCACGTTTCCAAAGTTCAGCACACCGATCAGCAGCATCACACTCCCCACAAACAACGGTATCATACAATTGTGAAAGACAGCATTGCGGAAAATCCACTGATAATCGCTGACCGAGATCACATCCGCCTTTGTTTCCATAAGCAGCTCCTCCAGAAACAGTTCAAATTCCTCTTGACTGTTTTGGTCAATATCTATCCCCACATTCCTGATGCCATATCCGGGAAACAGCTCTTCAAATACTTCTTCCGGCATATAATAGGTTACATGAAACTGCGCCTCTCTGCTGTTTGCGCCGGATATCATACTTTCCTCCAAAGGAACGGATGCCATGATCTCAAACTCTCTGCCCGCTATCATTACCCTGCTCCCCGCAGGCGGCGTAACTTTCAGTTCGGACGAACTGCTCGCCGCAGCGATCACGTACTGCCCGGTATCAAATAATTCGGCCGAGAAAGCGCCTTCTATCAATATGTTCTGCGCCATTATCTTTTCCAGCATCAGCCCGCTTACGCCGGTGGCTATGCCGATATATTCGCCCTTATCCCGCATCTTCTCATATCCGGCCATCCAGTCGGGATTATCTGCCATATATTCTTTTCTGACAGTGCCGCTCTCATCCTTTCCCTCAAATGCCGCGATAATCTGTGCCCGTTCCATATCCTCCGCATACATGGGAACTTCCATCGTGCGCAGCACGCCGATGCCGGTAACGGCAGGATGTGCCGCAGCGGCCTGATACATCTCCTCCTTGATACTCCGGCTTTTCGGATTATAACGCTGTATGCTGGCGGTCGCCGAAGCATCCGCGATCAGATAATCAAAAACGGCCATGCCCTCCAGATATTTTTCCTGATCATAGCTTGCTCCCATCGTCCGGATACAGCACAGAATGCAGAGGGAAAGAAAAAGAGAAGCCATACCGGGGACGGATCTGTTCGTTCGCCTTGAAAGCCCGGAAAATGCCATCAGAAATAAAGAGGTTCGCCTGCGCTTCCCTCTTCTTCGTCCTCCTCCCTCTTTCTCCACGAATTTCATGGCTTCCACCGGGGTTTTTCCTGTCACTGCCCGCATCGGCAGTGAGCAGGCGATCCCTGTCGTCAGAAAAGTAAACAGACCGGATACGATAAAAGGCCACAACCGGAAAAAATAAAGCGCGGGATTTTCTTCCATGCCAATCACCACATGGGGGGCAAGCACCACACAGAGTAAAAAGCCCGATAACCATCCCGGCAGCAGGCCGGACAGGGACAAAAGCGCCGCCCGCTCCGCCCACAGAACCCGAAGCTGTCTCGGCGTCATTCCCAGACTTTTGATTCGTCCGTAAAACCGTACATCCTGGGCGGCGGAGAGGCGTACGATATGGTATAACATCAGGATACCGCAGAGCATGACGATCAGATTCAGCCGATAGAACCGCCCGGCTTTGAGCCCGGCGTATTCCCGTCTGGCATCATTCCAGGCAAGGTTTGTCGTAAACGCGATGTCCTGTATGCCCAGATCCGAAAGAATCTCCTCCCCCTGTCTTTCCAGATCTCCGGGGCGATACAATGTAACCCCCAGCGCCTGCTTTTTTTGTCCGCCACTGCTGAGTTTTTGCGCCGTCTCTTCTGTCACCCAGGCACAGGTCTCCGTCTGTCCCATCCGGTTTTCCCAGAAACCGCACAGACAGAAAGTGTCCACCCGCTCCCCGCTGCCGTCTGCCGGCGTCCACTTAAGGGAAACTTCCGTTCCGAGTTCATAAGGGATCGCCAGGGAATTCATAGTGAGCTCATCCAGCGCAATCTCGTTTTGCTTCTTGGGCATCCGTCCCTGCATCGGCACGGCCTCCGTCTCCTTTGCCCATCCCGGAGAGACTGACGCAAGTTTCACGCTGCGGTTTTCCAGCATTTCATCGGAGAGGACGCCTATGGCGGAAAGAGAAACCGCTTCCCTTACGCTCCTGTGGCCTTTGATCCCCGCCGCCTGAGAGGGCGTCAGATCATAAAACAGAATATGGCTTCCGGAGCCATAGATCATCTTGTAAGAAAAAATAAATCCATTATAGGTCAGATTCCCAAGACACAGTGAAAAGGTATACAGCATACAGACAAGGCACGTGGAAATCGCCAGGAGAATATACTGCCCGGTATGAAATTTTATTTCCCGCATCATCAATCTGCGGCATATTCCGAGATTATTGTTCTTTAACATGGCATAACCTGGCTTTCCGTAATGCGTCCGTCCCGCATCCGTATCACCCGGTCAGTCATCTGTGCAAGTTCCGGATTGTGAGTGACCATCACAAGTGTCCTGTGATAAATTTCCGCCGTCATTTTCAAAAGCCCCGCCACATTCTGACCGTTCCGGGAATCCAGATTGCCCGTAGGCTCATCCGCTAAAATAACCGGCGGCTTTGCCGCAAGGGCTCTGGCAATCGCCACCCGCTGCTGTTGCCCGCCGGAGAGCATATCGGGGTAATGTTCCAGCTTATCCGCAAGCCCGAGAAGCTCTGTGATCTCCTCAAGAAACCGCATATCCGGCGCGGCGCCGTCCAGATCAAGGGGAAAGAGAATATTTTCCTCCACGGTCAGCGTGGGCACCAGATTATAATTCTGGAAGATAAACCCTGTTTTTTTACGGCGGAACACGGCAAGTTCTTCCTCTCTCAGTGAAGAAAGATTGATGCCGTCCACGATCACTTCTCCCTCGGTGGGCATATCCAGACCGCCCATCATGTTAAGGAGCGTTGTCTTGCCGCTGCCGGAGGCGCCGATAATGGCCGTAAACTTTCCCCGGGCAATGGTCAGATCCACGCCGTCCAGCGCTTTTACCACCGGCTTTTTGCTTCCGCGGCCGATCACAGGATTCGTATAATATTTTTTCAGGTTATGTATGGTAATCATATCCATGTTGTTTTTCCTTGCTGTCTTATAAATATATAAATTATATCGATTATACAAATTATTTTCCGGCGCAGTATCAGCTCAGCAAATATACCGAAAAAACGCTTCCGACGCCCTCTTTGGAGGTCACACTGATATATCCCTTCTGCCTCCTGATGATCTCCTGTGCCAGATAAAGCCCCAGCCCCACGCCTTCAAAAGAACTCGCCTCCGCTCCGCGCCAGAACCGCTGAAATACTTTATGGTAGTCCGTTTCCGGTATGCCGATACCGGTGTCACTGATGTCCACCCTTGTATAAAACTGCCAGGGGCGCACGCTGATCCGTATGTTTCCTCCCTGACAAGTATATTTTACGGCATTGTCCAGCAGATTTTCCAGCGCTTCCGCGGTCCACTTCGGATCACATTTTGCCGTGACCAGACCGTCACATTCCACGGACAGCCCGATATTCTTTTTCTCCGCCTTTGCCCATACTCCGTTTAACGCCCGGGCAATCGTATCGTACAGATTTGCCTGCTCCATATGGATTGTAAACGTACCGGTCTCCAGCCGGGACATCCGAATCAGGGATTGCAGGAGAAACTCCAGCTTATTGAGCTGGCCTGCCTCCATGTCCAGAAACTCCGTCCGCTTTTCAGGGCTTAAATCATGGGACTTTAAAATACCTAAAAACATCTGCAGATTGGCAATGGGCGTCTTAACCTGATGGGAAATATCGGAGACAAGCTCTTGAATAATCTGCTTATCCTGCCTGCTCTGTCTGCGTTCCTCGCTCATCAGATCATAAAACTGCCGGAATTTCCCCTGTACTTTTGCGGTCAGGGTATCTTCATAGAACGAAAATCCTTCCGGCTCCCGCTCCGCCAGAAGCTGATCCAGCGTGCCGCACAGTTCGTCCGCAAACCTGCACATCTGCCTTCTCAGAAGCAGTGTCCAAAACAGGATAAGAAAACAGAGCCCTCCGAACAGGGAAATCAGCAGATATCGTATCTCCGCCCTGGGTACCCAGATCCATACCGTATAGAGAAAACCGCCCGCAATGCAAACCCCAACGGTAAGCACCCCGCAGCGGATGATCGTTTCGCTTTTATGTCCTGTCATATTACAGTAAATCCTTTCCTGTATTTCAGATTGCCGGACGCCGGGAAGAAAATAAAATGCTGCGCGTCACACCCTGCTCTCCCAGATATAACCCATCCCGCGCACCGTCTTAATATAGGAGTGGGCGTCATCCTCAATCTTTGCCCGCAGTCTGTTCATCGTCACGGTCAGCGTGTGGTCGTCAATAAAATTTCCGTCGCAGTCCCAAAGCTTCTCAAGCAGCAGCTTTCTTGTCACCACATTGCCCGCGTTGGCGATCAGCACTCGGAGCAGCTTGTACTCGTTTGGCGTGACAGATAATTTCTCCCCGCCCTGCCATACCGTCAGCGCATCAAAGTCTATCTGCAGAAAGTCATCCCTGTAACAGTCGGCGCCGGCAGATTTTTCCGCCCCTCCTCCCCGCCGCAGTGCCACCTCCACCCGTTTCAGCAGGATCGGCATCCGAAAGGGCTTCGTGATATAGTCCTCCGCTCCCAGGTCATAGCCGCTGAGCACATCCTCCTCCAAATCCTTCGCCGTCAGAAAGATAACCGGCAGTTCGGGATGCGTCTCCTTTACTTTCCGGCACAAATCAAACCCGTTTCCGTCCGGCAGGTTCACATCCAGTATCACAAGCGAAAATGCCTCCTGCTTTACAAGATATTCCGCTTTTTTGCAGTTGTACGCCGCCTGCGTTATATATCCCGCCGTATCCAGCTCAAAACACAGCCCCGTGCTCAGCATCAGGTCATCCTCCACCACCAAAATCCGTTTCATGTTCCGTTTTTCTCCTTACATCTGCTGCAGGCTCCACAAAAATATATCATCAAGCCCCTCTAAGTCCGGCGTCCTGTCATCCGCCATCTCCTTTGACAGCTTTTCATATCTGGCAATTTCATCTTCTATATATTTTCTGATCACGGGCATCTGAGGATGCAGAGCCGTCTCTTCGCTCTGCGCCTTGATCCGCAGCATTTTATCTATTTCCTCCGTCAGTTCTTCCGGAAGCTTCTGCCGTAAGAGTTCATCAAATGTTACCGGCGGAATGCCGTGCTTTGACTCGATAAATCTGCAGGCAAGGAGAGGTCTCAGTGCATAAATATATTTTTTATACTTCACTTCTTCCCCCAGCAAATATTGCCGGAAAGTGCTCTTTGCCGTCCCATAATAATGACATAACGCGGCTTTCTCCGAAAAATACCTTTTGCCGGTATCATAGATTTTCTGCCATATATCCGTAGTCCGATAGACTATGGGGGAATTTGCCCATTCAAACAACGTGGCATTTCCTTTCTGAAAACGGACAAGTGTTTTTTTCAGATCCCAGCCGTTTATATCGAGCACCTCATCCAACTGCCACTCGATCACATCCCGTTTCTCCCTGACACATAAATAATCCTTTGCCGGCCTTATATAAATAAATCTCACATCATAATCACTGTCAGGTGATTCAACGCCCCATGCCCTGCTTCCGGATTCCACCGCATATAAGATCCTGACATGCTCGGATGTTTCAATCTCCGCAAGCTTATCCGCAATCCTCTCTGCCATTTCACTTCTCACGCCTCACCCCTCCTGCTCCGTATCCTTTAAAAATCTCCGTCAATCGTCCTTCTGTTCACATACTCCACAAACCGTCCGACCTTCTCCATATCGGGATGATCCGGCAGTGCGGACCTTTTTGTTGCCTGATCCAGCCTGTCCTCATAATCGGCAAGCAGCTCATAAAACTCGGCGGAGAATGTTTTATCCTCTTTCTGAAAACCGCCTGTCCGAATACGCCTGAGCAGCTCCGCCTCCTGTGTTCTGTGGGTATTGATCTCTCCCTTTTCCAGAATATCGATGGCCATCATAAAAAGCCGGATCAGGTGCATTGCATGTTTGTTCAGATGGTTGTCGTCTTTCTTTTTGTTGCGCTTCCCGATCTTGTCATAATCTCTGACCACATTGTTCATCACGCCCAGCAGATTGTGATAGTCCCGCAGAGGCAGATGTTGATAGGACGCATCGATAAAGAGTTCCTTCTCTAAATCCGGATGTTCGGCATCGTCTATATAAATCCGGACGGTTCCTTTTTCCGCAAACGCATTTCTCCTCTCAAAATCCTCCAGCGCATTTTTGACGGAATTGTAAATATGTCTCTCCCGCTCCGGCTGAGGCATGGAATCCCTTGCTATGGCATTCTGGAGCCGGCGAAGCTGCGCCCCGGCATATCCTCCGAAGGACTTTGCCGCCCTTTTAGACAAAAACAGCTCCCTGTGATCGAGAAGTTCCCCTCCAAGTTCCGTCCTGATCAGATACTGGTCCTCATCCAGCCCTAACAGTTCTATGATGTTCGGATTACAGTCTAAAAGAAGCTTTACCATTTTACGAAAAGCATATATCACCGTATCGGTAGCATCATCCTCATATTGTTCAAATTCCGTCAGTCCTAAGAGATCCGAAGATAAATGCAGCGTAATCCCTCTGAAATCGATATCGCTGTTCTCGTTATCCGTTCCATAGGCATAACTGCCGCCAAGCCCCAGCAGGATAATGCGCCTGCCAAGCCTTGGATGTTCGCGCAGAAAATCATATGTATGGGAATTTATCAGCTTTTTAAAATCCATAGTCAATCAGTCCTTCGCCCGATAACGCGCCAGTACCCTCTTCACCTCGCTCCTTTCGCCCTTAGTGCCCGGCGTCCATGTCAGATCCGTTCTGAAAGGCAGGGAATACGGTCCATCCGCTTTGTTCTTTAACTGCTCAAATATATTTCTGCGCCATGCCGCACTCTGCGCCGCATTGGCGTTGCCGATCCGATTCAGCCACGCCTCATAGCCGCCAAGATAACTCTCCGCCATCGCGTCCCAGGAAGTAAATTGCTGCTGGATCACCTTCCCGGCGGCGGAAAATTCCCGGTCCATCTCTTCTCTGTCTATCATTTTCACAAGATACATCATGCCCAAAAGCTGCGTCGCACGGCACAGATCCCAGCCTGCGTACTCCGTATCGAAACGTCCCGCATGCTTTTCCACCAGTTCATGCACGGTCTCGATTCCGTCCTGCCTGTTCCTGATATCCCACTGTTCTCCCAGCGCTACGTTTTTGAAATTTGCCACCGCCTTCCGGCTGCCGTGGACGCCTGTGACCAGGGGCCAGCCTTCCAGCATGGGAAAAGAATGTGCCCAGATTGCAAAGGTGGATGCACACCAGCACTCCAGATCATTGCGCGGCAAAAGCGGATCTCTTTTCCAGAAAACAGCGGGCGCAAACCGCCAGCGCCTTACGCCGATCACTCTGTAGAGCAGCATGACAATCACAAAGATCCATGCGGAAGCCGCTTTGCCCAATCCCATACCATAATCCGCTTCCGTCAGCACCGGCACATAATCTCCATACATATCCACATAGTGGTCCATAACATACTGATTCGATTCAAATATCATAGCCTCTTCTGGCGCTTCCCACTCTCTCCATTCGCCCACAGGCAGGCGGTAGATGCCGGTTTTGTCAGTCTCAAGGAGCGCTTTTTGGTTGATATGCGCAAAAATTTTCTCTCCGCTTGGCAATTCAATCCGGTGATAGATATCCTCCCCGATCCGGAACGTATCATACTTGAGCACCGTTCCGCTTGTGATAAACGTAAAAGTACCGAAGCGTTCCATCTCCTCTACGGATTCCGCTACGGGAATCTCGCCTCCCGCTTCCGAACCTGCAGCGTTCTCCTCCAATACGACATCCTTTCGGTATATCTTATAAAAAAGCGGTCCCCCCGCAAATTCTACAACCAGCGCCAACACAATGATAACCGGTATCAACAGGAACATCTGGTATACATTGTCTTTGAATCCATAAATGTTTTTATTGGATATTTTGTATCTTGCCGCACTCATTTCAATTCTCCTCCTACCTCATAACCTACCGTTGTCCTTTTTGTTTTTATTATACCCCCCCATTTCTCAAAAGCAAGTATTGGCAGTAACTTTTTGAACGGCATATAAAAATGGTACGGGAAAGCAAATAGAAATGCCCCAAAAATAGGAATAGAATTATTTTTATACCTGTGATAAAATGATCTGGTAAAGTAAATACATGACAACATGAAAAAAACAAACTTTAAAATATTATGAGCCTTCCCGGTGTATATAAGACAACTTTAAAAGACGGCACGGTCTCTTACCGCGCCTCCATAACCCACCGGAAAAAGCATATCAGCCTCGGCAGCTATCCGGAAGAAGAGACAGCCCACGCCGCCTATCTTCTGGCTTTTTCCGTACTCTCAGACAAATCCCTTCAAATCCTTGATCATAAGCAGTCTCTGCCGCTCTCTTTTGAAAAGTGGGTGGTCCTGATCAATCTGCGGGACAACGGGATTTATTTTGCCACGCCCGTTTATCTGATGAAAACCTATTTTTTATACTATTTGGAACCGGAACTGGAACTGAAATTTGACCTGGAAGACCTCTTTTACTATGCCTCCCACAAGATCATGCGGCGGGGCGGCCATCTGTTTGTGGCGGATTATGGAATGCAGGTAACGCTTCCCTCCCGCTATGGCATTAAAAACTACGCGGTACAGGGAAAGGATTTTCAGTTTATCAACGGCGATCCCTGTGATTTCCGCTATGAAAATATAAAGATATTAAACACCTATCATGGCGTCTCACTGATCCGGAAAAAGGGCAAAACACTCTATCGGGCACGAATCCACATCAGAAGTTATTATCTGATCGGCTATTACGACAGCGCCATAGAAGCAGCCATCGCCTACAATAAAACGGTGGATATCGTAAAGAAACAGTATCCTGAAAAAAATTACGAGATGAATTATATCCCGGAATTAAAGGCATCCGAATATGCCTGCATTTATGAACGGGTGACAATATCCGATAAAATATACGCCTGCTTTCCTGAAAAAGTCACATAAACATTAGCCGCAACCGGAAATTGCGCGTTAGTTGGTGGAAACGCCGGAACGGAAATAAAATGCTCCGTTATTCTATTTCCGTTCCGGCGCCGGTTATCATTTACCCTTCCAGCTTATGAAAAATAATACAATTGGGATAATTCACCGGAATCTCCTTCGTATTCATCATGATCAGTCCCTTCTTTAAATCAGTGGCAAAAAACGTCATCGTATTGGACTCATGATTTAAGGAGACAAGATGCTTGTTGTCCGGAAACAATACCGCATCCTTGGGATAATCCCCGCTGATCGGCAGGCAGAGCAGCTTCTCAAGCATACCGGTCTTTTTATCCACCTTGTAAATGGCCACCGTGTTATCGCCCGCATTGGAAGTGACGATATAGCGGAAATCCTCGGAAATAT
This sequence comes from Lachnospiraceae bacterium, assembly GCA_022799355.1. Lineage (GTDB taxonomy): Bacteria > Bacillota > Clostridia > Lachnospirales > Lachnospiraceae > 1XD8-76. The sequence goes on from JAAWOG010000005.1 coordinate 95,754, forward strand.
TCAGGGCGCTTGCCGCGGAGTTGGACGCATGGTATTCATTTACGGTAGAGATCGTCTGAATCTTTTCAAAGTCCGGTATGTTCCGCTCCTCTTTATAAGTATATACATCAATAAAGTTTTTTAACTCGTGCACGATGTACAGGAATTTCCCGTCCTGGGAAAATTTGATATGGCGCGGGGCGGAATCCTGATCGCTCCTCAAAATATCCACCAGTTTCAACCGTCCTGTCATGTGATCGAGCAGATAGACGTTGACATGGTCCATGCCGAGATCCGCCGCACAGAGGAATTTATTGTCTCTTGTCATCTTCACGCAGCTCACATGGGGCCTTGATGTGCGCTCCGCCATGCTGCCCATACCCTTACAGAAAATCTCATCGGTGATATCGCCGATGCCTCCGTCCTCATTTAGCCGCAGCGCCGTGATCTTTCCGTCATGATAGCCCGCCGTAAAAAGAAACTTATCCTCGTAGTCCGTGGAAAGATAGCACCCTCTCATACCGTTGATAGAACCCTGATTGATCCTGGTCAGCGTTCCCTCTTTCTCAATACGGTAAGATTCCACCCCCATATCCGTGATCGAATACAGATATTTTTTATTGTGAGAGATTGTCACATAGGAAGAATTGGTGATCTCCACCTGGTCTTTCGGCGTAAAACATCCGTTTTTCAGATCCACATCATAGATTTTGATACCATAACTCTTTTTATCGTTCGTCAGAGTGCCCATGGTATAGGTTGATACGTAAGCTACATATTTATCCTTCATCGCATATATCCTCCTTGCCTCATCCTGCAAAGTCTTACCTGATTTTTTTACCGGCCTTACCTGATCCTTTCCGGAAAGCCTACCTTTTTCTGCACCTTGCGCAGCGTTTTCATCGCGTAATAATTTGCCTTTTCCGCATTGTTTTTGATGATAGAATCTATATAATCTTTATTTTTGCTCAGATCCGCATATCGCTCCTGCAGCGGTTTCAGCACACTGACAACGGACTCTCCCACCGCCGCCTTAAAGTCGCCGTAGCCTCTGCCGTCAAATTCCTTTTCGATCTCTTCCGGGCTCTTTCCGGTACAGGCGCTGTAGATATTGATCAGATTGTATATCCCCGTCTGTTCGGGATTGTAGCGCACCTGCGCCTCTGAGTCCGTCACGGCACGCCTGAACTTCCGCATGACCGTATCGGGATCATCCATCAGATAGATGCTGGCATTGGGATTTTCATCGGATTTCGACATCTTTTTCTCCGGTGCCTGCAGACTCTTGATACTGGCGCCGGTTTTGCCTATATAGGGTTCCGGAACCGTGAATACATCGCCGTAGACGGCGTTAAATCTCTGGGCGATATCCCTGGTGATCTCAAGGTGCTGCAGCTGGTCTTTCCCCACCGGCACCACATCCGCCTGATATAAGAGGATATCCGCCGCCATCAGCACAGGATAGGTGAACAGTCCCGCATTGATATTATCGGCATGCTTTGCCGCCTTATCCTTGAACTGCGTCATCCTGTTCAGTTCACCCATATAGGTAAAACAGTTTAAGATCCAGGACAGTTCGCAGTGCCCCGATACGTGGGACTGATAATACAGACAGTTCTTCTCCGGATCGAGCCCCGCCGCTATATAGAGCGTCAGGAGGTCGCGCGCCCTCTTTCTGAGTTCTGCCGGTTCCTGCCGTATCGTGATGGAATGCAGATCTACCACCGAGTAAAAACAATCATATTCATCGCAGAGCGTCACCCAGTTTTTCAATGCTCCCAGATAATTGCCGAGCGTCAGGTTCCCTGTCGCCTGCATACCGCTGAACAGTACTTTTTTTCCGTCTATCAATTTCTTTTGCCTTCCTTTCTATCTATACGCAGGCACCTGATCGGTCCCTTCCGCTTTTTCAGATAAACATATTTAATATAGCGAAATGTTTTTTCTTCTCCCTTTTCTGCCAGCATTCGCAAAAGATATTCCAGATTCTTTTTTGTGTAGGGATGAAGCGGCGCAGGATCTTTTCCCGACAGATAATATTCCAGAGGACTCTTATCCGTATATGCATCCTTCTGATAAGTCTTGCAGGCTGCAATCCTGTCCATAATCATCTCCGCAATATATCTGTCCGGCATCGGACAGGGCAGCATACCGCCCGGTCCCGCTTTCAGAGAATAATCGATCCAGTATTCATAGTGATGTTTGTTTCTGCCCTTATGATGCAGCCAGGCGGAAGAATAACCGATGTCCTCCCGCTCCGCATTGTTGGGGCTTCTTGTTCCCTGATAATATTTTGCGCCGACTCGAAATTCGGAAGGACTGTATTTGGACAGATCATGCAGTAATCCCTGTCTGTACAGTCCCACCTGAAAACACCCTCTTCTGACAAGATGTCTGTGGTGTGTGATTGTTTTAAAATGTTCCCATGCACGCATACCTGCAGTACCCTTTATTTTGTCCTTTTATTCCTGCTTACTGTCTGTCTTTTTCCGCCGCCTATCCGCTGCTTCGGCGCTTCCTCCGATATATAGATTCCCACGCTTCTCCCGGGAAGCGTTACCACTGACTCTCTCACGCAGTCTTCGGCTGCTCTCTCCTGTGCCTTCTCCCCGTCGGTACACAAAAGAAGCTTCCATCTTCCGTTTTTCAAAAGCTTCGGCAGCGCAAACTCATGGGGTTCCCAATGCATATTGTACGCGATATACAAACAGTCATCTTCCTTCCCGTTTACCGTACAGTATTTTCCGCACAGCATCACACCGACATGGCGCATCTGGTAATCCATATTGGCGCGCCATGCTTCCCTGCCGTGATAGGAAAGATCCGGATACCCGCAGGCAAGATAATCCATCAGCTTAAGCGGCTCCTTCTGATGCATAATACCATGAGCCCTTCGCAGAGCGATGAGTTCAGCGGTAAACGCGAGCAGCTCCTTCTGCATCTTTTTCAAATTCCACTTCTGCCAGTTCATTTCATTGTCCTGACAGTACGGATTATTATTTCCCCCTGAAGTTCTTCCCCATTCGTCCCCCATAAAGAGGAATGGTACCCCCTGTGCCGTGAACAGCATCGTCAGCGCGTTTTTCATCAGCTTCATCCGAAGCGCGAGAATACCCTTTTTTCTGGTTTCCCCCTCTATGCCGCAGTTCCAGCTGTGATTAACCTCTTCGCCGTCCCGGTTATCTTCTCCGTTTAACTCATTGTGTTTTCTCTCATAAGATACAACATCCGACAGCCGCAGAGTATTATAGGATGCCAGAAAATTAATCTGACCATGGCTTCCCGGATGATCCCGCTGACACTGCAAAAAGGCCGGCAGCATACCGCCGTCTCCCTTCACAAAGCACCGGATCGTACTCTGATAGTGCCTGCCCAGAGAAGCGAGCCGGCGTTTTTCCGCCGGCTTTGCTTTCTGCTGCCTGTGCTTTTTATCCTGCCCGCGGCCGCAAAGAAAATTCCTCTCTTTTTCCGCGTTCTCAATCTCTTCATACGGAAACCATTCGCTCCACAGTTTAACATCCGAAAGCCCGGGTTCCAATGCAATATCCTTCAGCGGAAGCGCCGCTCCCATCAGTTCAAAACCGTCGATATGATAATGCTCTGCCCAGTACAATAAAATGCTGCGTATCCGGGAAGCCGGCATGGATGTCTCAAAGTAAAACTGCATGATGATTTCCAGACCGTTTCTGTGAAGCTGCCGCACAAGTGTTTTGAGTTCCGTTACCGCGTCCTCACCGTAGGCATAGGCATTTTTCGGTGCCATATAGTATCCCGGCAGATATCCCCAATAGTTCAGTTTTACCGGCGTTATTTCCGGCTGCGGCGCGGCCGCATCCGGGACCGTTCTGCCCTCCGGTCTCTTCATGCATTCCTCAAACTCATAAACGGGCTGCATCACAACCCCCGTGACGCCCAGTTTTTTCAGATAAGGGATCTTTTTCTGTACACCCGCAAAGGTGCCCGCCTCCTTTATTCCGGAAGAATTATCTCTCGTAAAACCACGGACATGCAGACCGTAGTAGATACTGTTCTCATAAGCGGTCCCCGGTCTTTTATCCCCCCGCCAGTCAAACTGATCCGAAACAAAAGAACAGTATTTCAAAGCATCCTTCCTGCCGGCATCCTGATGCTTTGTCCCGAACAGCCGGTGCCCCACAAGACGCTTCGCATAAATATCCACCACAGGTTCGCCGTCTTCATGAAAGAGATAGTCATACTCCTGTGATGAAACCCCTGATAACAAACAACGGTAAGTACTGCCCAGTCTCATGTCTTCCGTAAAGTCGATTCGGACAGGCTTTTCATTCTCCCTGTCGTACAGAAGAATACCATTGCTCGTTCTGCCATAAAGTTCCGCATGGATACTGATACCATGGGCTCTGACACTGACACCCGCCGAGTCTGCCGCCCATTTCGTCAATGTAATTTTTTTATCCATATGTTTTTCCTGTGTTGTTAGATGGTTTCAAACCTACAAAGTGATTATAACATATTTATTTTCATCTGTGGAGTTTTTTCACAAGTTTGTACATTTTTTTAATGCATGCGGTTTTGGTCATTTTTTGTTTCCGTGGTAACAGTTCAGCCTTCGGCTTCCCTGTTACGGAATCTGCCCATTTCAAGTCGCCTTCGGCGAGGGGCAGATTCTTTTGGCTCAATTTACATGTTTTC
>JAAWOG010000030.1 GCA_022799355.1 Lachnospiraceae bacterium
GCACCGTTTAGGCACCGTTTTACACATTTTCACTGTTGCAAAGTTTCAAAAAGGGCTTCCCGATTTCTCGGAAAGCCCCATAAAATCTAGCTTTTTACTGATTACTCAACGATAGTAGCAACCCTACCAGAACCAACCGTTCTACCACCCTCACGGATAGCAAACGTAAGTCCCTGCTCCATAGCAATCGGATGAATCAGTTCGATTGTCATCTCGATGTTATCGCCAGGCATGCACATCTCAACACCTGCGGGCAGATTAATAACGCCTGTTACGTCAGTTGTTCTGAAATAGAACTGAGGTCTGTAGTTATTGAAGAAAGGAGTGTGACGACCACCCTCGTCTTTGGTCAGAACGTAAACCTGAGCCGTAAATTTCTTATGACATTTAACGGAACCGGGTTTTGCAAGAACCTGACCTCTTTCGATTTCGGTTCTGTTAATACCACGAAGCAGAGCACCGATGTTATCACCAGCCTGTGCCTCATCCAGCATCTTACGGAACATTTCGATACCGGTTACAACAGTCTTCTTTGTCTCTTCCTTGATACCGATGATCTCAACTTCTTCGTTCAGGTGCAGAGTACCTCTTTCTACTCTACCGGTAGCAACCGTACCACGACCTGTGATTGTGAATACGTCCTCGACAGGCATCAGGAACGGCTGGTCCGTAGCACGCTGAGGATCAGGAATATAAGAGTCAACCTGGCTCATCAGTTCCATGATCTTGTCGCCCCATTCGCCTGCAGGATCTTCCAGAGCCTTCAGAGCGGAACCTTTGATGATCGGGCAATCTGTGAAGCCGTACTCTTCAAGCTGCTCTGTTACTTCCATCTCAACCAGTTCGATCAGTTCTTCGTCATCAACCATATCGCACTTGTTCAGGAATACTACGATATAAGGAACACCTACCTGACGGGACAGAAGGATGTGCTCTTTTGTCTGTGCCATAACACCGTCCGTAGCAGCTACTACCAGGATAGCGCCATCCATCTGAGCCGCACCTGTGATCATGTTCTTTACATAGTCAGCATGGCCCGGGCAGTCAACGTGTGCGTAGTGTCTGTTATCTGTTTCGTACTCAACGTGAGCGGTAGAAATTGTGATACCTCTTTCTCTTTCTTCGGGAGCTTTGTCAATGTTCTCGAAGTCCGTAGCAGTATTACCGGCAACTCTCTCTGACAGTACCTTTGTGATTGCTGCTGTCAGAGTTGTTTTACCATGGTCAACGTGGCCGATGGTACCGATATTACAATGTGGTTTGTTTCTTTCAAATTTAGCTTTAGCCATTTTCTAAAGTCCTCCTTATTTTTGTTACCTTGTTCCAAAATGAATGTTTTATAAAACCATACAATCAGCTATCTCTGATTATATCAAAACTATTGATATTTTCAAGAGTTTTTCTTATTTATTTTGCAACAGTCCGGTCTCTTCCCAAACTGTTACTTTGTCTTTGCAGTAAGCACTTTTTCCTGTACACTCTTAGGCACCTGTTCATACTTTTCAAAGAACATGGAATAGTTGCCTCGTCCCTGTGTCTTGCTTCGCAGATCCGTGGAGTAACCGAACATCTCGGCAAGCGGCACATAACCGCGTACAATCTTGCCGCCGCCCAAATCGTCCATACCTTCGATCCGTCCGCGGCGGGAATTGATATCGCCGATGACGTCACCCATATACTCCTCAGGCATTGTCACTTCCACCTTCATGATAGGCTCAAGCAGTACGGCGTTACCCTTCTTCATAGCTTCCTTAAATGCCATAGAACCGGCAATATGGAATGCCATCTCAGAGGAGTCCACCTCATGGTAAGAACCGTCATATACGTTAGCACATACACCCAGTACGGGGAATCCGCCCAGAATACCTGCCTTCGCCGCCTCTTCGATACCTTCGCCAACAGCGGGGATATATTCTTTCGGAATCGCACCGCCGACAACGCTGGACTCAAATTTGAAGGTCTCTTCGCCGTTCGGGTCCATAGGCTCGAATTTCACCTTACAGTGACCATACTGACCGCGGCCGCCGGACTGTTTTGCATACTTGTATTCCTGATCCACAGGTTTTGTAAATGTCTCTTTGTAAGCAACCTGCGGTGCACCAACGTTCGCCTCCACCTTAAATTCACGGAGCAGACGGTCAACGATGATCTCCAGATGGAGCTCGCCCATACCTGCTATGATGGTCTGGCCTGTCTCGGAATCTGTGTGTGCGCGGAATGTAGGATCTTCCTCTGCCAGCTTCGCAAGCGCCTCACCCATCTTACCCTGGCCTGCCTTTGTCTTGGGCTCGATAGCCAACTCGATAACGGGTTCGGGGAATTCCATGGATTCCAGGATAACCGGATGCTGTTCATCACAGATAGTATCGCCCGTTGTCGTCAGTTTAAACCCGACTGCCGCAGCAATATCACCGGAATACACCTTATCCAGCTCCGCTCTCTTGTTCGCATGCATCTGCAGGATACGTCCCACGCGCTCTTTTTTATCTTTTGTAGCATTGAGTATATACGATCCGGAATTTAACGTACCGGAATATACTCTGAAGAATGCCAGTTTTCCTACGAAAGGATCTGTCATAATCTTAAACGCAAGCGCGGAGAACGGCTCATCGTCAGATGCATGTCTCTCGATCTCATTGCCTTCCATATCGACACCCTTGATCGCAGGGATATCCGTAGGAGCCGGCATATACTCGATTACCGCATCGATCAGCTTCTGCACGCCTTTGTTTCTGTAGGCGGAACCACAGCATACCGGAATCGCCCTGCAGTCACAGGTAGCTTTTCTCAGCGCTGCTTTCATCTGTTCCACGGAAGGCTCTTCCCCTTCCAGATATATCATCATCAAATCGTCATCCAGCTCACATATCTTTTCCACGAGTTCGGAGCGGTACAGTTCTGCGTCCTCCTGCATATCGCCGAGGTCATCAGTTACCGTGATATCATCGCCCTTATCATCATTGAAAATATATGACTTCATCTCAAACAGATCGATGATGCCTTTAAATTCATCTTCCTTACCGATCGGCAGCTGCAGACAGATGGCATTTTTGCCAAGTCTTGTCCTGATCTGCTCTACGGCGCCATAAAAGTCTGCTCCCAGGATGTCCATCTTATTGATGAATGCCATTCTGGGTACGTTGTAGGTATCAGCCTGGCGCCAGACGTTTTCAGACTGAGGTTCCACGCCACCTTTTGCACAGAATACGCCAACAGCGCCATCCAGTACACGCAGAGAACGCTCAACCTCAACTGTAAAATCAACGTGGCCCGGCGTATCAATGATATTGATACGATGCTCTAATGCACCTGGTTTGATCTTTGTAAACTCTTCCAGAGTCCAGTGGCATGTTGTAGCGGCTGATGTGATTGTGATACCTCTCTCCTGTTCCTGCTCCATCCAGTCCATCGTTGCAGTACCTTCATGAGTATCACCGATCTTATAGTTTACGCCAGTATAGTATAAGATACGCTCCGTCAATGTGGTCTTACCCGCATCGATATGCGCCATGATACCAATATTCCTGGTTCTCTCTAACGGATATTCTCTTCCAGCCAAAGTTCTTCCTCCTAAATCTAAATGACAGTCTTAGAAACGGTAATGCGCAAACGCCTTGTTTGCCTCTGCCATCTTGTGCATTTCTTCTTTTCTCTTTACGGATGCACCCGTATTGTTCGCCGCATCCATAATCTCATTCGCAAGTCTCTCCTTCATGGTCTTCTCGCCTCTCTTACGGGAGAAGGTTGTCAACCAGCGCAGCCCCAGTGCCTGACGCCTGTCGGGCCTTACCTCGATCGGCACCTGATAGGTAGCGCCGCCGATACGTCTTGCTTTTACTTCCAGAAGGGGCATGATGTTATTCATCGCCTCTTCAAACACTTCTACTGCCGGTTTCCCGGTTTTTTCCTCTACTCTGGCAAATGCGCCGTATACGATCTTCTGGGCAACACCGCGCTTACCGTCTAACATAATGTTATTGATCAGCTTGGTCACTACCTTATTATCATACAAAGGATCTGCCAGTACATCTCTTTTTTGGATATGTCCTTTACGTGGCACGTCTCTTCCCTCCTTAATTATTGATGGCTGCCCTTCCTCGCGGAAGCGCCACTGATTAAATCACAGGTACTCACAATGCGCAGTCATACTGCCGACTAATGTGTTGTGCAGTCTATCTATTATAGTACCGCCCTGATTCGGCCGCGATACCCTGATACAGAATTCCAACACTATACTTAGTTTCTTCGTGGTCCCATACTAAGGTAAACAACTTAAGTTTACCCGCAAACAAGTTCACCCGCGAACGGATTCACTTATTTTCCGGCTTTCGGCCTCTTTGCGCCATACTTGGAACGTGCCTGCCTTCTGTTTGCAACACCTGCCGTATCCAGTGTTCCCCTGATGATGTGGTATCTTGTACCGGGTAAGTCTTTTACCCTGCCGCCACGGATCAGTACAACACTGTGCTCCTGCAGATTGTGGCCTTCACCGGGAATGTAGGATGTAACCTCCATACCGTTGGAAAGACGAACTCTGGCAATTTTTCTAAGAGCTGAGTTAGGCTTCTTAGGGGTAGCAGTTTTCACAGCCGTGCACACGCCTCTCTTCTGAGGTGCGGATACATCCGTCACTTTTTTGTGCAGAGAGTTATAGCCCTTCTGCAGAGCAGGTGCGGTAGACTTCTTGGAAACTGTCTGACGTCCCTTTCTTACTAACTGGTTAAATGTTGGCATTCTGTTTCACCTCCTTAATTTGATATATATTGACTTATGGAACTCCCCCGTATCAGAGGGCTTTTCCCAGGTCAAACCGTAAGCTGCCGGTTACTTATCACTTATTCCGGCCATATAATACCGAAATCCGTAACTTTTACACAGCAACTTACAGTATAATAACTTCATTATTCTCTGTCAACTGTTTTTTTATTTTACCGCAAAATTTCTTTTTCATCCGGGAATCAGCCAAAACATTCTTCCGGCAAAAATCCTGCCGATGTGTAAGTGCTTACACCTTTATGACTCCTCTACGACCTCCGGCACTGCTTCCGCATCCTCCACAACCTCTTCTGTCCCGGGCTCATCCGCCTCATTCTCGATATCTTTCTCAAAGCCTTCTTCCGTCTCTTCCCTGATATCGGTCACAGCCTCTTTCGTCCCGTCCTGCTCAGCTCCTTCTTCCGCCTCATCCGCAAGAATAATCTCCTCCCCGGCATCCACAGGATTCATCAGCAGATTATTATCCGTGTCGAGGCTTGTTGTGCGGTATCTCTTCATTCCGGTTCCCGCCGGAATCAGTTTACCGATGATCACATTCTCCTTGAGGCCGATCAGCGTATCCACCTTGCCTCTGATCGCCGCCTCCGTCAGCACCTTCGTCGTCTCCTGGAAGGATGCTGCCGAAAGGAAGGAATCCGTTGCAAGCGCCGCCTTTGTGATACCCAGCATAACCTGTTTTCCGTCGGCTGGCTCTTTTCCCTCTTCGATCAGCTTTGTATTCATCTCTTCATAATCCAGAACATCCACCAGTGTCCCCGGCAGGAACGGTGCATCACCGTTGTTCTCGATCCGGATCTTTTTCAGCATCTGATGCACGATGATCTCGATATGCTTATCGCTGATATCAACACCCTGCTGACGGTACACCTTCTGTACTTCCCTGATCATATAATCCTGTACCGCCCGGACGCCCTTGATCTTTAACAGGTCATGAGGATTGATGGAACCGCCCTTTGTCAGTTCGTCACCGGCTTCCAGTATATCGCCGTCCTCCACCCTGATCTGATATTTATAAGGAATCGGGTAAGTTTTCGCTTCCCCTGTCTCCCGGCTCGTCACCGTAATTTCCCGTTTCTTTTTATTATCATTGACGCTTACCACACCTGCGATCTCCGTCAGGATTGCCGTTCTCTTGGGCTTTCTCGCCTCAAACAACTCCTCTACACGGGGAAGACCGGAGGTGATATCTTCACCTGCCACACCGCCGGTATGGAATGTTCTCATGGTAAGCTGGGTACCCGGCTCACCGATGGACTGCGCCGCGATAATACCAACTGCCTCTCCGACCTGAACCGTCTCACCGGTTGCCATGTTGGCACCGTAACACTTTGCGCAGATTCCCACATGGGATTTACAGGTCAGAATCGTGCGGATCCTCACTTCCTCGATCGGTTTTCCGTCTTTATCAATACCCACACTCATGATTCTTTCGGCGCGGCTCGGCGTGATCATATGGTTTCTCTTGACAATGACATTGCCGTCCCTGTCACGGATCTCATCGCAGGATACACGTCCCGTGATTCTCTCCCGCAGGCTCTCCAGCACATCCTCTTTCTTTTCTCCGTCTTTCTTGCCTTCCTCCTGGAACGCCCTAACTACCATACCCGGCAGTACCTCTGCTCCCTCGGAACAATCCACCTCACGGATGATCAGCTCCTGGCAGACATCCACCATTCGACGGGTAAGATAACCCGAGTCAGCGGTACGCAGCGCCGTATCCGCCAGTCCTTTTCGGCCGCCGTGAGCGGAAATAAAGTATTCCAGTACGTCCATACCTTCCCGGAAATTGGATTTTACCGGCAGTTCGATGGTCTTACTGGTGGTATCCGCCATCAGTCCGCGCATGCCCGCAAGCTGCTTGATCTGTTCCTTGGAACCACGGGCACCGGAATCCGCCATCATCTTGATATTGTTGTAATCGTCCATACAGTCCATGGACATCTCTTTCAGCACATCATCCGTCTTATCCCAGGTTTCGATAACCCTTCTGTAACGCTCTTCATCGGTATATTTACCACGGCCGTAATCCATGGCGATCTTATCCACTTCCGCCTGCGCCTCACTCAGCATACGCTGTTTTTCCTCAGGCACAATGATATCGGAAATGGATACCGTAATCGCGGCCTTTGTGGAATAGTGATAGCCCAGATTCTTTACATCATCCAGTACTTCCGCGGTCTTTGAGGCACCGTGGATATTGATGACTTTCTCAAGGATAGGCTTTAACTGCTTCTTGCCGACCAGTTTATCTACTTCCAGTTTCAGTAAATTTTCCGGTTTGCTTCTGTCCACAAACCCCAGATCCTGGGGAATGATCTCATTAAACAAGAAACGTCCCAGCGTGGATTCCACGATACCCGAAACTTCCCTGCCCTCGGCGTCCTGCTTTGTCACTCTCACCTTAATGCGGGAGTGCAGCGTACATTCGCCATTCTCATAGGCAAGAATCGCCTCATTGATATTTCTGTAGGCATTTCCTTCACCCACGGAACCCGGGCGCTCCTGCGTCAGATAATAGATACCCAGTACCATATCCTGAGAAGGCACCGCCACCAGACCGCCGTCGGAAGGTTTTAACAGGTTATTCGGTGAGAGCAGAAGGAATCTGCACTCCGCCTGTGCCTCCTGGGACAGGGGGAGATGTACCGCCATCTGGTCTCCGTCAAAGTCAGCGTTAAAAGCGGTACATACAAGGGGATGCAGCTTAATCGCCTTACCTTCTACCAGCACCGGCTCAAACGCCTGAATGCCCAGTCTGTGCAGTGTCGGCGCACGGTTTAACATAACCGGATGATCCTTAATAACCTCCTCCAGTACGTCCCATACCTGTACGTCCAGACGCTCCACCATCTTCTTGGCGCTCTTAATATTCTGTGCGATCTGCTTGGACACCAGCTCTTTCATCACAAAAGGCTTGAATAGCTCAATAGCCATCTCCTTCGGCAGCCCGCACTGGTAAATTTTCAGTTCCGGTCCGATAACGATAACCGAACGCCCGGAATAGTCCACACGTTTTCCCAAGAGGTTTTGACGGAAACGTCCGGATTTACCCTTCAACATATCGGAAAGGGACTTCAGCGCTCTGTTGCCCGGCCCTGTCACGGGACGTCCCCGTCTGCCGTTGTCGATCAGCGCATCCACCGCTTCCTGCAGCATTCTCTTCTCGTTGCGCACGATGATATCCGGCGCGCCGAGTTCGAGCAGTCTTTTTAATCTGTTGTTTCTGTTGATGATCCTTCTGTAAAGGTCGTTTAAGTCGGATGTCGCAAAACGCCCGCCGTCAAGCTGCACCATCGGACGAAGGTTAGGCGGAATCACAGGAATCGCATCCATGATCATCCACTCCGGCATATTGCCGGATTCCCGGAAGGACTCCACAACTTCCAGTCGTTTGATAATTCTCGCTCTTTTCTGGCCGGTGGACTCTTTCAGTCCTGCCTTTAATTCTTCCGCTTCCGTATCCAGCTCAATCGCCTGCAGCAGTTCCTTTACGGACTCCGCGCCCATACCGGCACGGAATCTGCTGCCCCATTTCTCGCGGGCATCCTGATACTCTTTTTCCGTCAGGATCTGCTTGTATTCCAGATCCGTCTCCCCTGCATCCAACACGATATAGGACGCAAAATACAGCACCTTTTCCAGCACCCTCGGGGACAGATCCAGAATCAGTCCCATTCTGCTGGGTATTCCTTTAAAATACCAGATATGGGAAACCGGCGCCGCCAGTTCGATATGCCCCATACGCTCCCTTCGCACCGCAGACTTTGTCACTTCCACGCCGCATCTGTCGCAGACCACACCTTTATATCTGATCTTTTTATATTTTCCGCAATGGCACTCCCAGTCTTTGCTGGGACCGAATATCTTTTCGCAGAACAGTCCGTTGGGTTCCGGTTTTAAAGTCCTGTAGTTGATCGTTTCCGGTTTTAATACTTCACCGCGGGACCATTCCCTGATCTTTTCAGGTGACGCAAGGCCGATTCTGATCGCATCAAATGTCATAGGCTGATAACTTTCATTTTTTACTTCTGCCATGATTCCCTCCATTTTTCATGTGAAAGTATTGTTACTTATTAGTTGGTAGAATCCTCATACTCTACATCATCGGCATACTCTTCGCTGTCATAATAATCTTCTTCATCAGCGGCTGCTTCGTCCTCTATCGTCTCAAGCTCACCGTCCCTGGAAAACTCCTGCGTCTGATAGCCGTCGAAAGATTCCCCTTCCTGGCTGTAGTTCTTGTTGCCTTCCATTTCATAGCGATATTCCGTATCACCATAATCCACGGATTCCATCACTTCCACTTCGGTATTGTCCTCACGCAGCACGCGGATATCCAAACCGAGGGACTGCAGTTCTTTCAGCAGCACCTTGAAGGATTCCGGTATACCCGGCTCCGGTATATTCTCGCCTTTGATGATCGCTTCGTAGGTCTTTACACGCCCTACCACATCATCGGACTTCACCGTCAGAATTTCCTGCAGTGTGTAGGATGCGCCGTAAGCCTCCAGCGCCCACACTTCCATCTCACCGAAACGCTGACCGCCGAACTGCGCCTTACCGCCCAGAGGCTGCTGCGTCACAAGGGAATATGGTCCGGTGGAACGGGCATGGATCTTATCATCCACCAGATGGTGGAGTTTCAGATAATGCATATGGCCGATCGTAACAGGTGCGTCAAAATATTCTCCGCTCCTGCCGTCCCGCAGCCTTACCTTACCGTCTTTGCTGATCGGAACCCCTTTCCACACCGCCCGGTGGTCCCTGTGCTCATAAAGATACTGCATCACTTCCGGCAGCACCGTCTTTTTATATTTTGCCTCAAAGTCTTCCCACTCGGTATTGGCATAATCGTTTGCCATTTCCAGTGTATCTTCTATATCAATCTCCTTGGCCCCGTCAAACACCGGCGTTGCCACATTAAAGCCCAGTACTTTCGCCGCCAGGGAAAGATGAATCTCCAGTACCTGTCCTACATTCATACGGGAAGGAACACCAAGCGGATTCAAAACGATATCCAGCGGACGGCCGTTCGGCAGATACGGCATATCCTCCACCGGCAGCACACGGGACACAACACCCTTGTTGCCGTGACGGCCTGCCATCTTATCGCCCACGGAAATCTTTCTCTTCTGCGCGATGTAGATCCGCACTGCCATATTGACACCCGGTGAGAGCTCATCGCCGTTCTCTCTGGTAAATACTTTGGCGTCGATAACGATACCGTATTCACCGTGAGGCACTTTCAGGGAGGTATCCCTCACTTCTCTTGCCTTCTCACCGAAGATTGCCCGAAGCAGCCGCTCCTCCGCAGTCAGTTCCGTCTCGCCTTTCGGCGTCACTTTGCCGACCAGAATATCACCGGCACGCACCTCCGCACCGATACGGATGATACCGTTGCTGTCCAGATCTTTCAGCGCATCATCGCCCACGCCCGGTACGTCCTTTGTGATACATTCCGCGCCCAGCTTTGTATCGCGGGCTTCCGCCTCATACTCTTCTATATGAATGGATGTATAGACATCCTCTCTCACAAGCCTCTCACTGATCAGTACCGCATCCTCATAGTTATACCCTTCCCAGGTCATAAAGCCGATCAGCGGATTCTCACCGAGCGCCAGTTCGCCAAGCGCCGTGGAAGGACCGTCGGCAATAACTTCTCCGGCTTTTACATGGTCGCCCTTTTTCACGATAGGCTTCTGGTTATAACAGTTGGACTGGTTACTTCTCACAAACTTGGTCAGATGGTACTCGTCCTGCTCCCCGTCATCACAGACCATCTTAATGATCCGGGAAGACACATAGGTAATCGTACCGCCTTTTCTCGCAATCACACAAACGCCCGAGTCCACAGCCGCCTTCTGCTCCATACCTGTACCGACCGCAGGAGCCTCCGGGAACAAAAGAGGTACCGCCTGACGCTGCATGTTGGAACCCATCAGCGCGCGGTGGGCATCATCGTTCTGCAGGAACGGGATCAGCGCCGTCGCCACCGAGAATACCATCTTGGGCGACACGTCCATATAGTCCATCATTCTCTTCGGATAGTCCTTTGTCTCCTCCTTATAACGGGCGGATACACTTTTACCCACAAAATATCCGTCGTCATCCAACGCTGCGGATGCCTGTGCAACATAATAGTTATCCTCTTCATCGGCCGTCATATAAACAATCTCATCCGTTACCTTCGGATTCTGCGCATCGCTCTTATCAATCTTACGGTAGGGAGCTTCCACAAAACCATACTCGTTGATCCGCGCATAGCAGGCGAGGGAGTTGATCAGTCCGATGTTCGGTCCTTCCGGTGTCTCTATCGGACACATCCGCCCGTAATGTGTATAATGTACGTCACGCACCTCAAACCCGGCACGGTCTCTGGAAAGTCCGCCGGGCCCCAATGCGGATAAACGCCTCTTATGCGTCAACTCACCCAGAGGATTGGTCTGATCCATAAACTGGGACAACTGGGAGGAACCGAAAAATTCCTTGACCGCTGCCTGCACCGGTTTGATATTGATCAGCCCCTGAGGAGATAAATTCTCCGCATCATGGGTTGTCATCCTTTCACGCACGACTCTCTCCAGCCTGGATAAGCCGATACGGTACTGATTCTGTAGAAGTTCACCCACGGCTCTGATACGTCTGTTGCCCAGATGGTCGATATCATCGGGGTTGCCGATACCATATTCCAAATGGATATTATAGTTAATGGAAGCTAAAATATCTTCCTTCGTAATATGCTTGGGTACAAGTTCATGCACGTTCTTCCGGATCGCTTCCCTGATCGCATTATCATCCCCGGCATACTCCTCCAGGATCTGTGCCAGAACAGGGTAATACACCAGTTCCTTCACACCCAGTTCTTTCGGATCACAGTTTACATAATTTTTCAGTTCCACCATCATATTGGACAGCACCTTGACATTCTTCTCCGCCGTCACAATCCATACCGCGGGAATTGCCGCATTCTGGATCGCATCCGCGATCTCAGCCGTCACTTCATCTCCGGCGGATGCTATGATCTCACCGGTCTGCATATCCACGGCATCCTCCGCCAGCACGCGCCCTCTGATTCTGTTTTTCAGCATCAGCTTTTTGTTAAATTTATATCTGCCCACTTTTGCCAGATCGTAACGCCTCGGATCAAAAAACATACCGTTGATCAGGCTCGATGCGCTGTCCACACTGAGCGGTTCGCCGGGACGTATCTTTTTATACAACTCAAGCATACCTTCCTGATAGTTCGTGGAAGGATCTTTTCCGATGCTCGCCTGGATTTTGGGCTCGTCACCGAACAGCTCGATGATCTCTTCGTTTGTGCCCACGCCAAGTGCCCGGATCAGCGCCGTGATCGGCACTTTCCTTGTCCTGTCCACACGCACATAAAAAACATCATTAGCGTCCGTCTCATACTCGAGCCATGCACCGCGGTTCGGGATCACCGTGCAGGCATATAACTCTTTACCAAATTTCGCTTTTGTGATATCATAATAAATACCGGGGGAACGAACGAGCTGGCTGACAATAACACGCTCAGCGCCATTGATCACAAAAGTACCCGTCTCCGTCATCAGAGGAAGATCGCCCATGAAAATTTCATGCTCGCTGATCTCTTCTTTCTCCTTATTGTAAAGACGTACTCTGACCTTTAAAGGAGCCGCATAGGTGGCGTCTCTTTCTTTACATTTCTCAATAGAATACTTTACGTCGTCTTTACATAATTCAAAGTCCACAAATTCCAGACTGAGCTGACCGCTGTAATCTGTGATCGGAGAAATATCATCAAAGACTTCTCTCAGTCCTTCACCCAGAAACCACTGGTAGGAATCTTTCTGGACTTCGATCAGATTCGGCATTTCCAGAACCTCTTTGTGCCTTTGATAACTCATACGTATCTGCTTCCCGGAAGCCATCGGACGTATTCTGTTTTTTTCCATCAACATTCACCCCGTTCTCTATTTTATTGCCTATTTTACGGTATTTTGGGCACGAAAAAGCATACCTCACCACAATAGTGCATTATCCAGTATACTACAAATTAATTTTGCCCGTCAAGAAAAATTTTAAGAAATTTTTATAAAACAGCATGTATAACCCACATTGTAAAATCCTGAACATCAGCGAACGCCACCCGTCCTCAACGGAACGGATGGCGCTATCTTCGGTAGAAATCCTCTCGAAACTATTTCAGAGTAACCTTTGCTCCTACTTCTTCCAGTTTCTTCTTCAGTTCTTCCGCTTCTTCCTTGGAAACTGCCTCTTTCAGTACCTTCGGAGCAGACTCAACCGCTTCCTTAGCTTCCTTCAGTCCAAGACCTGTCGCTTCACGGACAACCTTGATAACTTTGATCTTCTCTGCGCCGATCTCTGTCAGCTCAACGTCAAATTCGGTCTTCTCCTCCGCTGCTTCCGCAGGGCCTGCTGCCGGTGCAACAACCATACCTGCTGCTGCGGAAACGCCAAACTCCTCTTCACATGCTTTTACAAGATCATTTAATTCCATTACGGATAACTCTTTGATAGCATCAATAAATTCCTGTGTGGATAATTTTGCCATGATATTTTTCCTCCATTTTATTTTATGTTTGTTCTGACTTCATATAGTTCCGGTTTATGCCTCTGCAGGCGCTTCCGCAGGTGCTGCTTCCCCGTCTTTCTCAGCGATCTGTTTCAGAACGCGAGCAAAGTTGGTGACAGGTGACTGCATGCTGCCAAGGAGCCTTGACAACAGTTCCTCTCTGGAAGGAATGTTGGAAATCTGTTCAATCCCTTTTGCGTCGTACACGGTACCTTCTACCACACCGCCCTTGATCTCCAGAGCAGGTGCTGTCTTCGCAAATTTGCACAGAACCCTTGCCGCCGCCGTAGCATCCGTATTGCAGACTGCCATCGCGCTGGGACCTTCCAGTAAATCTGTCAATCCTTCGCAGTCGGTTCCTTTAAATGCAAAGTTCATGAATGTGTTCTTATAAACCTTGTAGCTGATTCCTGCTTCACGAAGCTGCTTTCTGAGGATCGTGTCCTGTTCCACGGTAAGACCGCGGTAATCTACCAGTACGACTGTCTGCGCATCTTTGATCACTGCGGAGATCTCATCTACGATGGGCTTTTTCAGTTCAACCTTTGCCATTTTTCTACCTCCTTTTAGATTTTACGCCGAAGCTTCCCGCCAGGCGGGAAATCCTATAAAAAAACCTTCCCAAAGACAGGAAGGCAAAAGTTCATTGTTATGACTTTTCCTCGGCAGGCGCTTCTCCTTACGCCGGTTATCCGGCACCTGCTGTCTTCGGCATGGTCTGACGACCTTTCTTACGATAGCATATGGAGACGGCGCTGTCAAGAAAGAAAACTAAATTTCCCGTATAATTTTCTGAAATTGTTTAAAAGGTTACATACCCTTCCGCATCGATCATCACTGTCCCCGAGATGCTGCGCATGTAGTCCAAAACCGCCTCTTTCTCCGCTCCTGTCAAAAGCTTTGTGTAACAGTTGGATTGCAGGGCCGGAAGGAACTGAAAGCTTTGCATTTTGCCGTCTTTTATTTTCACCTTGACCAGACAGGTATTTATGGTACTGGAGTTAAACCAGTAATTTCCTACGGAATAGATCACCGGAACACCGGATACGTTTGCTATGGGCTGCAGGACATGAGGATGATCGCCGATGATCAGGTCCGTGCCTGCTTCGGCAAGAGACTTCGCCATGCCCGGCTGCGCCCAGTCGAGCTGATCGGTTTTCTCCGTACCCCAGTGTATATAAACTACCACAAAATCGCTTTTCGTCTTCGCCTCTGCTATCCGGTCAAAGATCTCCGTCTCATTCAGGCAGCGGAATACCCCAGGCGTATTTTCCGTCGCCCCTTTTGTGTCGGGAGACGACTGCCTTTCGATCTGAGTGCCGGAGATAAAGGCTATTTTCTGATTTCCCGCCTGAAAATAAACCGTCTCGGAAGCCTCCGCCAGATTTCGTCCCGCGCCCACATAAGGCATATCAATTCCCTCAAGTGTCGTCAAAGAATCAAGCAGGGACACTTCCCCATAGTCGTAGGCATGATTATTGGCAAGGGAGACGATATCAACGCCCAACTCATACAAAAGCGCCGCATTTTCCGGCTTTGCGCGGAAGGTAAACTGTTTCTCCGGCGTGGGTGTTCCCCGATTTGTATAGGTAAACTCATTGTTCAGCATAAAAATATCCGCCTGCTCCATCTCCCACAGTGTTTCCTCAGAAAAGCAGGCTCTGATGCTGCCCCGCTGCCGCATGGCGCCCATCATCGCATACCCGTCGTCAAAAAGAATATCCCCCGCAAAAAGCAGCGTTGCTTCATCGCCTTCCGTCGCCTGCTTTTTCTCCAGTATCCTGCCGTTCTCATTCCTGATACAGCCGCCCGGATCATATGGTTCCGTTTCCTTTACGGGTTTTTCCGCCGTCTCCGGTTCCAACATCTCCGGCTCTTTGCTGACGGTCTTTGCAGGAATGTCCTCCTTCTCGATCTGCACAATTCCGGAAATATCCTGCTTTGTTTCCGGTTCCTTTTCTCCATCCAGAAACAGCAGCAGAAACAATGCCAGCGCACCCGCAAACAATGTGATGAGCAGCGTCACTAAAAAAGCCCGCAGCATACTCCTTCTCCTGCTGTTATTCTTTTTTCCCCTTGCTTTTTTCTTTCCCATATCCGAACGGCAAAAACCGACTCCCCTGTTTTTATTATGCCAAAAGGACGCAGCCAACGCCACGCCCTCATTTGTTTTTTTATGCTAATTTCGCCACGGAAACCTTCACACCCGGTCCCATTGTGGATGCCAGTGTTACGCTTCTGATGTACTGGCCTTTTAATGCGCTGGGCCTTGCTTTCAAAACCGCGCCCATCAATGCATCAAAGTTTTCCATAAGCTGCTCTTCCGTAAAGGATATCTTACCTACGGGACAGTGGATAATGTTTGCCTTATCCAGTCTGTACTCGATCTTACCCGCCTTAATATCCTTGATCGCCTTCGCTACATCCATCGTAACCGTTCCGGCCTTCGGGTTCGGCATAAGTCCTTTCGGGCCAAGTACCTTACCGAGACGTCCCACAACACCCATCATATCGGGAGTTGCCACAACAACGTCAAATTCCAGCCATCCTTCGTTCTGGATCTTCGGGATCAGCTCATCGCCGCCCACATAATCAGCGCCTGCCGCTTCCGCTTCGGCCACCTTATCACCTTTTGCGAACACGAGAACTCTGACAGTCTTACCTGTTCCGTTGGGCAGTACTACCGCGCCACGGACCTGCTGTTCCGCGTGACGTCCGTCACACCCTGTTCTGATGTGCACTTCTACGGTCTCATCAAATTTTGCTGTCGCAGTCTTCTTCACCAGGGCCACTGCATCAGTCGGTTCGTACTGAACGGCACGGTCAACAAGCTTTGCTGCTTCCATATATTTCTTACCATGTTTCATTGTCGTTCCTCCATTAATCTTCTACTGTGATGCCCATGCTTCTGGCCGTACCGGCTATCATGCTCATAGCCGTTTCCAGACTTGCCGCGTTTAAGTCAGGCATTTTCATTTCCGCGATCTCCTGTACTTTCGCTTTGGAGATCGTCGCAACTTTAGTCTTGTTCGGCACTGCGGAACCGGACTTAATGTTGCATGCCTTCTTAAGCAGAACGGCTGCAGGCGGAGTCTTCGTAATGAAACTGAATGTTCTGTCTGCGTAAACAGTGATGACAACGGGGATAATCAGATCGCCCTTGTCCGCTGTTCTGGCGTTGAACTGCTTTGTAAATTCAACAATGTTCACGCCGTGCTGTCCCAGTGCAGGACCAACCGGCGGTGCTGGTGTAGCTTTACCAGCAGGGATTTGTAATTTAATATATCCTACTACTTTCTTTGCCATAATGGCACCTCCTATCATAAATTGTGGTCAGCGTCGTTTTATGACTCCCACTGTCCCAACCATACTCACACGTACACCTGCGCAACTCTGCGTGCCGGCATACGATTTTGTACCGCGCGTGCGCCGTACTTCCGTTTACATCTTTCTCCTCAAAACCTGCCGTGGTTTCTCAACTGAATTTCCGGACTTCCGCAAAGCTGATCTCTACAGGTGTATCTCTGCCGAACATGTCCACATTGATCGTTACGGACTGTTTACTGAAATCTATTTTCTGGACAACACCCACCGTATTTTTCCACGCACCTGCCACAACAACGATCGTATCACCCTCACTAAAGTCGATCGTAATATTATCCACCTTAATACCAAGAGGTTTCATCTCCGCTTCGGTCAGCGGTACGGGCTTGCTTCCCGGACCTACAAAACCGGTGACGCCCCTCGTATTACGAACAACATACCACGTATCATCATTCATTACCATGTTGATCAGGACATATCCCGGAAACATCTTTTTCTGCACCGTCTTTCTGACGCCGTTTTTCATTTCCATCACGTCCTGCAACGGTACGCGCACTTCCAGAATCTCCTCCTGAAGGTTCCTGTTCTCAATGGTTTTTTCAATATTGGCTTTTACTTTATTCTCATATCCTGAGTAAGTATGCACTACATACCAGTTTGCCTCTGCCATATATTCTCCACTCCTGCTGACTTTGCTCTGACTCAAGTGTTACATCGTCAGGAAACTAACACCATACTGTACGATAAAATCTAATATGGTAATAATGACTCCCAGCACAAGAGAAATGGCAACAACAGCAACCGTCTGCCTGATGATCGACGTCTTATCGGGCCATGAAATCTTTTTGAATTCAGCTTTTACACCGTCAAAGAATCCTGTTTTGTTTCCTTTCTTTGAGGAATCTCCCATTTTTTACTCCTTCCCGAGCAGATACCGCCCGCGGTCAGTTCACTTCCGCATCCCGTGCAGGATGCAATTTCTACCGTCGTAAAGCCAGGCTTTACTTCGTCTCTTTGTGTATCGTATGCTTTCTGCAGAATCTACAATACTTCTTCATTTCCATTCTGTCCGGATGTGTTTTTTTATCCTTTGTGGTATTGTAGTTACGCCGTTTACATTCCGTACATGCCAGTGTTATTCTCGTACGCATTTTTCCACCTCCAAGCGTCATTTCGAGCATAAAAAAAAGACTTGAATCTCATCTCGTCTTGTCACTATATCATAAGAAACTGTGCCCGTCAATCCTTTTTCTGAAAAAGCCGCAAAAAACCCTTAAAAATCCCGGCGCAGTAGCCGATAACTATTGTAGCACATGAAAAAAAGTGATACAATGACTTTATTATACAGGTTTTACCTGTTTGATAATACCCCGGTTCTGCCATAGAGTCAAACATCTCAGACTGGCTGCCGCAAACGGATTTGCGGCTGTTTTTGTCAGTTTCCACGAGTATCCGAACGGCAGAAATTATTTCAGGGAAGAAAGGAGGGGGGTATGGCTTATACGGCTATCCATGACAATATTTACAATTATTATCTGACCGCTTACACTCCTAAAAATGCCGGCAAATACGATGCCCATAAACGGAGCGAACTTCGTGGCATTTATAATTCCATGATAAAACTGAATAAGGAATCTCCTCTCTATATGATAGCCAACAGAAAGGAATCCGCACAGTTTGCAGTAGGGCTGAAGGAAAACGCAAGAGGGCTGCATATGGAGCTGGCTTCTCTCGGCGGAAATCTGGACAGCAGAGAATTACTGGATCGAAAGGTAGCGTATTCCAGCAACGAAGATCTGATATCGGCTAAATTTATCGGCAGCCTGTCCGAAGGTGAGGAAGTTTCTCCTCTGGAGATCGAAGTGGAATCCCTGGCATCCGGCCAGGTAAATCTCGGTACTTTTTTAAAAAGCGATTCTCCGATAGAACTGCCGCCTGATACCTATTCTTTTGATATCAGCATCAACGATATGAACTATGAGTTCCAGTTTACAATCCGTGCCGGCGAAACCAACCGTAATATTCAGGCGCGCCTCGGACGGCTGATCAATAACTCCAACATAGGTTTAAGAGCAGAGGTTCTTGAGGGAGAAGAAGGTACTTCCTCCCTCCATATCGAATCCGAAGCAACCGGACTAAAACCCGGCAGGGAAAAACTTTTTTCCGTCTCCGACGACAGCACCAGCAAAGCCTCCGGTATGGTTACCTACCTCGGGCTTGATTATGTATCCCACGACGCATCCAACGCCGTATTTACGCTGAACGGAAAACCAAACGAAGCATCTTCCAATCATTTCACCCTGGATAAATTCTACGAAATAGAACTGCGGGGCGTCAGTTCGGATGAGTGTCCTGTGGTTTCCGTCGGTTTAAAGGCGGATTATGAAGCTCTTGCCGATAATGTATCGCAGCTTGCCGGAAGCTATAACAGCTTTTTAAGCGCGGTAGACCGCTTTAAAGCCTCCTACACCAGTTCCGGCAAACTGAAAGGGGAAATGGCGGGCATTGCCGCTTTGTATAAAGAAAATCTTTCCGGTATCGGTTTAAATGTTCAGGAGGACGGCAGTATCGATGTGGATCGGAATGCGCTCTCCACGGCAATCCACTCCGGCGATGCGGATGACAAATTTCAGGTTGTCAGAAATTTCACACAGCAGATTTTCCGCAAGACCAGGCAGATTTCTTTAAATCCCATGAAATATGTGGATAAGACGGTCGTTGCCTATAAAAACCCGGGGCATAACCTTCCAACCCCTTATGTCACCAGCAACTATACGGGAATGTTATTCAACTATTACTGCTGAAAACAGCCGCAGGCTGCACGCCGCGGCTGTTATCCATTTCGTGACTGCTCAGCCTTTCTCTCCACAATCACAAAAGATCTGCCTCCCTGCCGGTTTTACGCCTCCCGCTGCGCCATCTTAAGCGCCGCTTTGATGGTCTTGTCCATATCATAATAGCGGTACATTCCCAGCCTGCCTCCGAAAAGCACATTTTTTTCTCTCTCCGCCAGTCCCCGATAGGCTTCATACAATCGATTGTTTTTCTCATCATTTATCGGGTAGTAGGGCTCCTCTCCCGGGTTCCATTCCGCCGGATATTCCTTTGTGATCACCGTTCCCGCCTGTTTGCCAAACTCAAAATGTTTGTGCTCTATAATGCGTGTATAAGGAACTTCCCTCTCCGTATAGTTGACAACCGCATTGCCCTGATAATTCTCCTCATCCGGCAGCTCCTGCGTCTCAAAGCGCAGAGAACGATACTCCAACGCCCCCAACCTGTAATCAAAATATTCATCTATCATACCGGTATACAGAAGCTTATCATAACTGATGTCCTGCTCTTCCCTCAAAAACTCCTGCCAGGATATCCCGGTCCGCACCTCAATTCCATCTAACAGCTTTTCAATAATCCGGGTATAACCGCCGACAGGGATTCCCTGGTAGGGATCATTAAAATAATTATTATCATAGGTAAAACGCAGCGGCAGCCTTTTGATCAGAAAAGCCGGAAGTTCTCTGCAGTCCCTTCCCCACTGTTTTTCCGTATATCCTTTAATCAGCTTTTCATAAACGTCCCTGCCTACCAGAGAGAGCGCCTGTTCCTCTAAATTTTCCGGCTCTTTGATAGAAAGATCCGAAATCTGCCCGGCAATTTTTTCTTTCGCCTCCTTCGGCGTCCTGACGTTCCACAATCTGCTGAACGTATTCATATTAAACGGCAGATTATAAAGCTCATCCCGATACACCGCAACCGGAGAATTGATATAATGATTAAATTCGGCAAACTGCCCGATGTAATCCCATATCATTTTATCAGATGTATGAAAAATATGCGCTCCGTAACAATGTACCTGAATCCCCAACTGTTCCTTCGTATAAATATTTCCTGCTGAATGTTTCCGTTTGTCAATTATATAACAGCGCTTCCCTCTCTTTTTCATTTCAAAGGCAAATACACTGCCGAACAGTCCCGCTCCAACAATCAAATAATCATAATGCATTTTAACATTTCCCTTCTACATTTTTTAATGAATTGGCAAGTTATGTCTTGCCTGTTTTATCAAAATATACTAAAATAAACTTAACAAAAATACCAAAAGGAGTTTTCGTATATGAGTGAACTGGATTTTGCAAAAGTAGGTTTAAAAATGAAACAACTCCGCGTAGAGCAGGGCTATACGCAGGAAATGGTGGCGGAAGATTTAAAGTGCACTGTTGCTTTTGTCAGCAATCTGGAAAACAATCGTGCCAAACTGAATCTTCGGGTACTGCTTTATTATTCCAAACTCTGTAATGTAACCATCGATGAGATTCTCGAACCCGGCTTTACAGATCGCACTCCCCAGGAAGCAAGTAAAGCCATGAACACGGAACTGCTCCGCATTTTCCAGAGTTATGCGCCGGACGAGCAGAAAAAAATCTTAAAAACCCTCAGATTATGGAAGAGAGGCTGATACCAGCCTCTCCGAGTTTTTACCTTACTTTTTCTTATCCATAAACTGTGAACCTACGTAATTCAATTTTTTCATATTGTTAAAATAGCTGCGTGCCGCCTTTCCGTTATCGCGCTTCTGGCGCAAAAGGGCACTTTCCCGTTTCGCAAAATTATCCACTTCCAGCCTGAGGCGGTTTTCCTCCGCCTGAATCAGTATATTCTTTTCACTGATCTCCGCAATCATATTCTGCATTGCCCTGATCGAACCTGCATACCTCTCCTTATTGCGTATCATCTCTTCCCTGATTCTGTCATAAACCTGCTCAAAACCGTCATCCAATGAATCAATACTCTCCGCAAGCACCACTTTTTCATGAATGCTTTTATCAAAGGCTTCCATCTGCATGCTTTCGGATTGCAGCATATCCGACTCCTCTTTCTGATATCTCATAATCCTGTTCAGTATATCAAGTTTCTTCTTCAGGCTGTCCTGCAGCATATCCAAATAAGTATCCATCCTTCATTCCTTTCCGCCCGTTTCAGGCAGCATTCCATGCAAAAAATGACCACACCTTTTAGCATGGCCATTTTTTTCATAAGTTTTATGCCTGTTTCTTACCCTTATTTGCTTCCATTACCTGTTTCCAGGTATCCCGCATGCTTCTTAAATGTGTATTCACTTCTTCCAGAATCTCCGGATCTTTCTTCACATTTGCCTCCAGAAGCCTCTGCAACATGTAAACATATACCCTGTCAAAGTCCTGTGACACCTCATATTTGGAGTCCAATGTCGCACGGAACTCATCGATAATCCGCTCTACTTTTACTATATTATTATGAGCTTTTTCAATGTCCTTTTTCTCTATTGCCATTATGGCAATATTATTGAACTTGATAGCCCCGTCATACAGCATCAATGTCAGTTCCGCCGGCGAAGCCGTCAAGACCTTACTGTTATTGTACTGTGCGTACTGATTCATAGATCTCAATATGTTTTCCTCCGCTTATGCCGCTTCCTTCCCGAAAGCCCATACCACTATTTTACCCAAACAGGCTGGAAATAGAACTTTGCTGAGAATTAATTTTGGATAATGCCACTTCCATCTGTGAAAACTTCGCATACCACCTGTCTATGTAATCATTCAGCTTCTTCTGCTCGGTCGCCACTTTACTGTCATACTCTTTCAACTCAAGAGCCATCTGTCTGTCATTGTAAACAGTATAGGGACTGCTGTAATCGCTACGCGCCATCTTATCTTCCAGCGTCGTATAAAGATTATTGGCAAGTTCTTTAAAGAATTCCACCACCGTATCCGTATCCGTAGCAATCGCTTTTTTCAGCTTATCCTCATAGTTCTTTACATCCGAATCATCAGGATCACCGTTGATATGATATGCGTTCTTCTCATTATCTTTTGCCTTGAAATAACCAAGTGTCTCAATGCCGAAAGCCGAAAGGTATATATCCTTTCCGTCGTTTATCCCTTCTCTTCCCGGTATATGCGTCTGCAGCATCACTTCCTTCAAAGCACTCGATACACTCGACAATGTGCCGTCACGCCTGAGCAGGGATTCTTTGATCTTCTTCTCCCACTCCTCTACTTCCGTCTCAGAAAGCGCATCCTTCTCCTCTTTGGTCAGAGGTTCATACTTAGAAGCACTCTCCGCGTTATAGAGCTTATCCATCTCATTAATCAGTTCATTATACTTGGTAAAGAAATTTTTGATTACATCGTAGATACCGCTCGTATCTAGTTCCGTAGTCAGGGAAATCTCATCATCCCCTGTTTTCTTATGAACCGACAATGTAAGGCCATTGATTTCAAAAGTATTGGTCGAAGATGTATATTCAGCACCATTTAACTCGATTATCGAATCCTGACCATAAATCATGGTCGCCTGGCCTTCCACTTTTCCATTTTCCATCAACGGATCATCCGGATCATAGTAAAGCCCCAACGCCTTTAATGCATTCTTTGATTTTTCATCTCCATCGATAGGGCTTAACTCAAATCCATTCTCTTTGCCGCTCTCTTTGGATGATATATAAAGCCGTCCTGCCTTCTCATCAAATTTTGCATTCAGGCCCAATTCCTTGATTCCTTCAACAACATCATTCAGATTCTGGTAAGTATTAAATTTAAGTTCTTTTTCTTCCCCGCCTACTTTTATTTTGAATCTGATCTCTTCGCCCGGCGCACCTACTCCCAGGTTTGCCAGTGTTTTTTCACCAGAAGTTGCATCGATCTTCGCGCCTGTCAGATATGCCGTTTTTGCAAGCTCTTTTATCTTTAAGCTTTGTACGCCATTCATGGCATCGCCGCCGGTTACAACCGTAACCGCATCCGAATCGGAAACCTTGGTTGTCTTTTTCGTGTACGCATAGTCAAAACGCATATCACTGATCACATCCGAATACAGTGAATATATCTTTGTATTAAGCTCTTTCCATGCATCTATCTTCCAACTCAGCTTTGTCTGATCTTTCTGGATTTTCTGAACCTTTACGGAACGGGCGCTTGCCAGCTCCGATATGATTGCCTCCGTATCCAGTCCGGAATTCATACCGGTAATTCTAATTGTCATGTTCTACCTCCATTCCAGTTTTCCCGTTATAATTTTTTATCAACCAGAATACCTGCTATCTCCCAGACTTTAGCGATCATATCAAGTGTCTGCTCGGGCGGAAGTTCCTTGATCACTTCCTTCGTATCCTGATCAACGATCTTGATTGTCACCCTGTTGGTTGCTTCGTGGATTCCAAATATCGCAGAAGAATGGTTCAGATTCTTATTAAGCTGTTCCACAGCTTTTTTGATCTTCTCTGTCTGCATCTTTGCCGTCTCCGCATAGCTGCCTCCGTCTTCTCTCTGGTCGCTCCCGGTATTCTCAGCATTGTTCTCGGATGTATCCGTAGCTGCCGCCACCGATATCGTCGTTGCATCAATGTTATTTACCTGCGTCTGTGTGGGGTTCGCATCCGTGCTAACCGGCTCTGTTTTCTGTGTTTCCATTTTTTGCAGGGGCTGCGCCTGCACTGTCATAATACTTCCTAATGGTTCTATTGCTGCCACTTTGATCACCTCCATGTGAGACATTTTTAGACTTCTTACCCTGTATATCGGATGATTGTCGAAAATCTTTAGTCCGGCAATAAAATTTTCCTCAAAAAAAGCCGCTCTCTTTATAAAAAGCAGCTCCTTCTGACTCTTTATTTTTCCTGACTCAAATGATCAAAACAACTCTTTCAGTGCTTCCAGGTTCTCCGTATTCAGGGACTCCTGATTTGCTTCCTGAATCTGAAGATAAACCTCTTTCCTGTAAACAGGCACTTCCTTCGGTGCCGAAATGCCAATCTTTACCTGATCGCCCCTGATGTCCAGGATCGTGATCTCAATATCGTTGTTGATCACAAGGGCTTCATTTTTCTTTCTGGATAATGCCAGCATTCTATTCACCCGCCCTTTCTTTCTTTTCCTGCAAAATAGCATGGATCATAAACTTCACGGGGAATTCTCCCCCTTCATTATCCACAATAATCTGACAGCCCGTCTTATTTTCCGCATTGATGATAAGAGGAGCCTGCAGGTTCACACTCATCTGTTTCAGGTCCTTCGGCACCGTCACCGTTACAAGCACCAGTATTTCATCCGGTTTAATCTCCCCTAAAGGTTTTAAAAGTTCATCCTCCACCACCGGGTTATAACTCTCCTTCACATAGAGCGGATCCATAACCGGCATGGCAAAAGCAGGCTCATCCAAAGATTGCAGCCATTTAATACCGCCTGTCTTCTCCGCATCATAGAGCAATGTAAACTTTTTCAGATCAGGAAATCCGATGATCCCGTTTTCAAACGTGACTATCTTGGTATCATCAATTTCTATCTCCCCAAACACTCTGGTTTTTATCAGCATACCCGTCTCCTCTTTTATGCAGCCCGTTTTATGATCCCGCTGCCATTGATATCATAGTATCGCCTGCTTCCTAAATAAAATCCATCAGATTTACCTGCATAATCTTACCGGTTGCCTTCAGCGCCGCCTCGTAGGTCTGCTCAGCACTGGTAAGCTGTACTACCGCCTCGGAAAGGTCCACATCCTCATTCTCAGACTTTAATATCTCAAACGTGGATTTCTGGGAAGAAAGCCTGCTGCTCACAAGTTCTAACCTGCTCCCTCTTGCGCCGCACCCCGTCACCGCTACGTTTACCTCATTTAAGAAGCCCTGCATGGCGGTAAGCCCGGTGGAAAACTTCTTTTGTACAACATCCTTCTGATACGTGAACGCCTTATTGGCCGCGTCAATCTGGTCACTCAGTATTTTCTGTTTTGCCGGATCCGTTTCCTTATCCAGCATATTTTTCAGCGTTGATACCACATCCTCTATCTTCTGGATCTTCTCCAGCGCCTGAATCATATCATCCACTTCTCTGTTGACATCCGGATTAAAACATTCTTCCGCAATCGTATTGACCTGCAGACGCTGATTAAAGCCCACATCATATTCAATCACCTGACGCTTTGAACCATGATCCAGATACGTGGGATTATATACGATATCATCCGAATTCGGTGTACCGGCCGGATCAAAATTTCCGTCTTCCCCTGCCGCCACACAGTAAAAATAGTGTTCCGGCTTCAGATCTCCCTCCTGAAACTCGGACTTCTGGTAGGTTACTCTGATCTCGCCTTCATTTACATTCGTGCTGAGAGGATCATCCACCACACCGGATAATTCCTTATAGACATCTTTGCCCAGAAGAAGTTCTCCGGTATCGGAAAGATATACTACCTCATTATCTCCCACATTCGTATAAGGGCTGGGCACATCCGTGGACTTTACCGTACGTGCGGCAGTTAATGTCTTATCCGTATATCCTGTTGCAGACGTTGCATCTTTCACCTTATATTGAATAGTTGGAATCATATTATCATCACAGTTATTATAGGAAAGCCTGATGCGATGATATTCCGATTTATCTATATCGTTCTCTTCCACATCCACATAGTCCGTCTGCGTGCCTTCCTTTAAATCCGTCAGATCCCGGTCAACACCATTGTTATCCGTAAAACTGGTATTCACAAACGTATCCGTCCTCAGATCCGAAGCCGAAAGCTGTTCTGTGATCTGATAAGGCTTCTCCGTTTTTTCCTTAAACATCAGAGAACTCTCCGTGCGATACCCCGTAAAAATATACCGTCCCGCATAATCCGCATTTCCGGTGCCGTAGACTTCATCTTTAAGAGATTTCAACTGCTCTAAAATAATATTTCTGTCAGCACTGGTCAGATATTCATTGGCGCCTTTATCATACTGTTTTATCATATCCGTAAGAACATCCGTCACCTGCTGCATGGCATCCTCCGTCGTTTTCAGCCATGCATCGGCATCCTTCGCATTCCGGGAATAATACTGGGTAATCTCGGTTACACTGCTGCGAAGCCTTAAAGATCTGATCGCCACGATGGGATCATCCGAAGGACGTACGATCTTCTTTCCCGATGAAACCTGACTGCCCCGATGATCCTCCGCCACCTTTGCCAGGTTGATGTTGCTAAGGGAATTGTTCTGCATAATTTTATTTGTAATTCTCATGCGAATCCTCCATATGTAAAATAGTTTTCATGGGGATCTTTTTATACCCCGGTTTCCAGAATCAGCCTGTCGTATATCTCCGAAAAAGTAGATATCATCTTACATGCCAGTGTATAACTGTCCTGCAGATGCACTACGCTGAGCGCCTCTTCGTCCTCATCCACGCCGGAGATCGAAAGCCTCTGATTTTCCAGCGTCTTTTGCAGCGCAAGATAATTCTCTTCAAAAAGTTCCGAGTTACCTGCCGCCAGTGTAATATCCCCCAGGACACAGGTCAGAAATTCTCCTGCGTTGGCGCCTCTGAAGCTGAGCTTATTTGCATCGGTAAGAGTCTCCAGCACCAGTTTGATATTATCGTACTGAGATTCGCCGTCCGTCTCGCTGGGCTCCGTTTTCACACCCAGAAGTTCAGGATCTTTCCTGATCGCATCCAGTATTGCAAAGTTGCCGGCCGTCATTCTGAAATAGCTGTCATCCTGGCAGGATACCGTATAACTCTGTCCCGCCTGATAATTTCCCGAGAACAGATCCTCGGCAACATTAAATTTCCCCTCCGTGCTGTCCGGATAATCCGATGTAAACATCAGACATCCCGGCTTTCCATCGTCCGTATAACCGGAACTCAAGATGGAGTTCACCGACTGGGAGAACAGCCTGAGCCACTCGTTCATCTGCTCCTGATAATAAGGTATTCCCTGATAATCGATGCTGGCTCCCGTGGAAGCATATTTTCCACTGACGTCCACCTCTATCTTCTCATCCTCAGCCAGCGTAATGGTATAGCTGCAGTTTCCGTTCGCATCCCTTGTAAATGACCAGCCATCATATTTATAAAGCCTGTTGCCGATATTGATCGTACCTGCCTCCGCAAGGGTACATTTATTCAAATCGATCAGGTGATCCGCCGTCACATCAATCTTCACCGTCTGATGGGTTTTCCCGCCTACCGTGGTAGTCCCAAGTCCTCCTGCTGCCACCGTTCCCTGAAAGTTTTCTCCGTTATTGCCGTCCCTTATCTTTAAAAGCCCTGCCAGGGAACCGCCCATCTGGGAATTGGTCGTATTGAACTTGTCGCCGCCCACCCAGTATATATCATAAAGCCCCGCGATATCACTCTGATTGACTTTATCGTTGGCTTCTCTTGAGCGGCATTCCAACTCAAACCTGCTATTGTTGTCCACCAGCATCTGTCCGCCTGCGATCCGCACCATAAAACGGTGTGCGCCGGTCTCTCTGTCCGGATCATTGGTATCATGGATAGGATATTCCTCCACCGTCACATCCACAATCTGAGATAACTGATCTACCAAAAGATCCCGCTTATCGCGCAGTTCATTGGCATTCACCCCGGAAAGTTCGATCACATTGATCTGCTTGTTCAGCGTCTGGATCTCTTTGGAGATGGAATTGATCTTATCCACCTTTACCCTGATCTCATCGTTGACATCCTTCTGGAGCCTTTCGAGATTTTTAGCCGATGTATTAAAATATTCCACCAGTTTTTCCGCCGTGCCGATAAAATCCTTTTTTGCCGTGGCGTCTCCCGGATTTTTCAGAACCTCTTCCAGCCCGGACATTTTAAAATTGGTAAAAATAGTGTTAAATCCGGTCTTATCGTCATCCTCAAAATACTTCATGATCATCTGCATGTAATAATTTTTTGAACTGTATTCCCCATAACTGGTCTCGTTCTGACGATATTTCATATCATAAAATTCATCCCGGACTCTTTCGATTGCCAGCGTTTTTACACCTGCCCCCGCACATCCGTAGGTTGCGAACACACGCAGCGGATCTGCTGCCTGCTGTACGACCTTCTGCCTGCTGTAGCCGCCCGTATCCGCGTTGGATATATTGTTTGCCGCCGTATTAAGGGACGCATTTGCCGCCCGAAGCCCCGAACCTGCTATCATAAGTCCCGCAAAAGTTGATGCCATTTTTGTTCCTCCTATTCCAGTACCGCCGATACGTTATTATGCTCCGAACTGATTCAGCATATTCTCCAGCATACTGTTCAGTGTCGTAATATATCTGCTTGCCACATTATAGGCATTCTGAAATCTGATCATAGACTGTAATTCCTCGTCTGAGGAAACACCCAGTACCTGCTCTCTCGCAAAATTCGCTTCTTCCTGTGTATCAAGCTGATAATCGTAAAGCAGCTTATTTACTTCACCGGTATTGGATACCTGGATAACCAGATCGCCGTAAAAGTCTTTAAAAGCCGAACGCTTACCCGTATTGGGGTTCAGCGTATACTCCTCTTTCTCAAACGCCTCCTTCAGCTTTGTTGCGGTCTCATGGTCTACCTCATCATCTCCCTTAACAAAGTTCAGCAGCGCAGGCTGTTTCAGAAAATTCTGATTAACCGCTATATTACCCACATGCCAGCCTTCCGTATCACTCATGCCTTCCGTATTGATCCGTACAAACACCGAATTATCCGTATTGGCCGTACCATCCGTATATCCGGCGTCCTTCAGTATCTTATTGATCTCCAGCGCGATACTGCTGATCAGTTTATCAAACTCAGCCTGCACGTTCATGATGATCGAAGGGGCTATTGTTCTGTTGTATTCTTCCACATCCTCCAGTTCACTGCAGTCTGCCGGGTGGTCGCCTCTTGCGTACAGGATGGACCTCAATCTTCCCACATCCGTATTCGCTTCCGTGGAAATCTCCCGATCCAGATTAAATACTCTGCCCTTCGCCACCTCTTCCGGCGTATAGACAACTTCGCCTTCGGCGTTCACCGTACTCTCTATGATATGAGGCCAAAACGGCGTATAATAGCCGTACTCATTCTCATCCAGCTTCATCTCATAAAAAGTCGTCCGTTTTACAAAATCCACGCCTTCTATCTGAACCGAAACATACCCATCCGGATCTTCCGTGTAAGAGATATCACAAAGCTCCGATAACTGGTCTAAAATATAGTTCCGCTCATCCCGGAAGTCATTGGCATGTTCTATCCCGCCGCACTCTATCTTTGCAATCTGATTATTGAGTTCCACCAGGCGTTTTCCGTAATCATTTATTTTATCAACGTCTTTTTTTACCTCGTTGTTGAGGTTTCCCTGATAATCCACAAGACTATTATATACATTTGTCGCCCGCTCGATCAGCGTCTGC
The DNA here is from genome assembly GCA_022799355.1 of Lachnospiraceae bacterium. Lineage (GTDB taxonomy): Bacteria > Bacillota > Clostridia > Lachnospirales > Lachnospiraceae > 1XD8-76. The sequence continues at coordinate 29,844 of JAAWOG010000030.1, forward strand.
GCCTTGGAAATAAAAAGCCCCTGCGTCACCGCACTGCTGGGATCGTTTGCAAGCTCTTGTATGGTCTTCCAATAATCCTCAATCGCCTCGGCAAAATTTCTGTCGCCGCTCTCGCCAAGCAGATCCTGAATATGAACAAGCCCTTCATAAGATACCTCATAAAAAGCGCTTCTGCCGGATTCTCTTCTATAAATCTGATCCAGGAAAAAATCTCTGACCTGCCTTGTCTCGGCATAGCGAACACCCATTCCAATCTCTTTGGCTGCTACGCTTACCGACGCATCCGAAAGGACGTTATAGTGACGTGTAGACTGCGATACCTGCTGCCTTGTATAGCCCTTGGTATCCGTATTAGATAAGTTGTGTGATGTTGTATTTAATGCGTCGGAGGCAACCCGAAGGGCTGTCGTGCCGACATATAATCCACTTAATAAAGACATACTTTCACCTCAAATGTTATTGTTTTGCATCAAACCTTCTTCTGGCACTCCCCATAACAGAACCGTCATTATAGGCATCTCTGTTATAGTTCGCCGTCTCCGGTGCGGATTTCATCGCGTAATAGACATTCAGTTCAAACTGTGCCATCTCAAGCGCTTTTTCGATCAGGTCCAGATTGTGCTCATTGATCTGCTTCATCCGGTATACCGCCGATTTCAGGCGGCTTTGACAGTCTTCCATCTTCTGTCTCTCCACCGGCCTTCTCTCGAGAACTCTGATCATATCCGCCAGTTTCAGTGCCTCAACATCCGTGTTAAGTACGCCTGCAATTTCTTTCATCACATCCCGTCTTTTATTCTCGATGTGCTGAATCCTGCCCGCCGCAAGCTGCTCCTCCTCCGTGATCGCCTGCAGTGCCGCCAGGTCTCCCCTGATGACCGCGGGAGTCTTTTTCGTGGATAACTCTATCAGCGCCTCATACTCTTCGCTTTCCCGATTCAGAGTATCCATCAGATTTTCTATCAGGCTTGCCACCGGCCATTACCTCATTTCTTAAATTTTCCCTGCTGCCGCAAGTAATTTCTCCGCAAATGTCCCGCCGCTCACTTCATAGGTTCCGTTTTTTACGGCAGCCCTCAGCGGTTCCGTGATTTCCGCCCTGATATCCGGCGCATTTGCCACTGCCTGTTTAGCCGTCTGGATTTCTTTGCCGAAATCAGAAATGACTACGTCATCTTTTCTTCCGGCTGCCTCAGCCTTCTTGGCACATCCCGCCTTCTTCGTATTATATACCTGCTGCACCTGAATATATGGATTAATTTTCATAACAGGTTCCTCCTTCTTTCGGAATCGCTTCCATGCTCAACCTGTAATTTTTCTATTGATTACATGTTTTATACTTATAGTATCGGACGTTTTAAAAAAGACTTTAGAGCGCGCCATAAAAATTTTCAAACCTCACCGCATCCTCATCCGCCTCATAATCCTCTCACCGTTGTCTTTAAGCCATTTTCTGCGTGCCTTATAATCCGGCAGAATCTTTTCCACCTCGCACCAAAAAAGCGGGGAATGATTCATCTCCCGCCTGTGGCAAAGCTCGTGCACTACTACATAATCTATAATATCCGGCGGCGTGAGCATCAAAAGACAGTTAAAATTTAAATTTCCACTGCTGCTGCAGCTCCCCCAGCGGGATCTCTGGTTCCGGATCGTAATCCCTCTCCAGTCCACTCCTATCAAAGGCGCGTAAAAAGCCACCCTTTCCGGAATATGGTCCGCCGCCGCCTTTGCAAGTTCCCGCAGATCCTCCACCGTAAGAAGTTCCGCGGGCTCCGGCTCGGCTTCGTCCTTAAGCCGCTCCATCTTCCGCATATTTTTTTCAATCCATCCGGATTTTTCTTCTATAAATTCCCGGATCTCCCGATCGGACATCCGATAAGGCGCCCGCACCGTCAAAAGCAGGTCCTTATCTATCTGCAGCGCCACCGACTTGCGCCCGCTGCGGATCACTCTGATGTCCCAGCCTCCCGAAAAGTTATCCCTTCCCGCCATTGTCTCTTCAGCCTTTCTTTTTATGATCCTGACTTGTCCGCTCCCTCCCGCCGGCATCGAAAAAACCACCGTTTTCTCCCCCAAATACCGTCTCATCCTTCCGGTTCAATATGAGGCAGATTCCAGCGGTAACGTGCCGCAAGAAAACGGATCAGCACCACAATCAGCGATGAGATCACCACTGCCGGAATCTGTCCGAATCCCCGGTAGATCAGAACGCATATCAACGCCCCCGCCACCGAAGCGCAGGCGTAGATATGTTTGACAAAAATGTACGGCGGAACTCCCGCCATCATATCCCGCAAAAGTCCGCCTCCCACACCTGTCAGCGTCCCCAGAAAGGTAAGCAGGAAGGTATTTTCCAGATAGCCGTTTCGGATTCCCGTAGTCACCCCTACGGCGGTAAAGATCCCCAGGCCGACGGAATCCATCGCCAGCATCGCTCTGTCATATAAATGGCCGAAATTTCCCTGTAACAGGTCTTTCTTCACATAAAGGACCGTGAAGATCAGCAGCGCCGTCGCCACCGCTACCGCCACATACACCGGCCGTATCAGCGCCCCCGGCACATTACCCAGAATCACATCCCGCATCATACCGCCTCCCACGGCGGTCACCACCCCCAGTACACACACACCGAACGCATCCATCCGGCGGCTGATGCCCGTCATCGCGCCGGATGCCGCAAAAGCTACCGTTCCCATTATTTCCACACAAAATATGATATATGCCTGCAAATCCACAGCGGCTCTCCTGATATTATTTTTTCGTAATTACGCCTTTTTCTTCAAGAAGAAATTATTGACTTCTTTCTTGATCGCTTCCGGCGTCATATCTTTCAGCAAATATCCTGCCGGTTTTAAGTGAATGACTTTTTTTACACTCTCCGGATCACGCCTGCCGGTCAGAAATACCACCGGAAGATCCGCAAAAGCCTCCTCCGACCGGAGCATCGCCAGTGTCTGGCTTCCGTCGCAGACCGGCATCTCATAGTCCAGAAGGACAAGATCAGGCCTGTTCAGCGTGATCGTCCTGATCGCCGCAACGCCGGACTCCGCCAGCATAACTTCGTAATCCGGGAAGAGCAGATCCCGCATAAAATAGCGGATCGTTTTGGAATCATCTACTACAAGAACTTTTGGCTTATGCTCTTCTTTCGCCTTCTTCTCATCTGCTTCCCGTTTCTCAAGATATTCCTCCACTCCCTCAAGAGCAGTATCCGATCCCAGCGGCGTCCCGATGCCTTCCTTCAGTAAATGTGGCGCAATCATACAAAAAGCAAAATATCCCGCGCCCCCTGTGTTAAACAAAAGGCTTGCCTGCAGTTCCTCTTTCTCATATACCTTCTCAAATTGTTCATAGGAAAGCAGGTTTTCCGCCTTCAGCTCATATCCCTCCATCGCCGGGAAATGTTCCATAATACGCCCCACAAACTGTCTTGCCGTATATCGGGCAGCATTGATCAGCATACTGTCCAGTTTATTGGTCTGGACGCCGAGAACCTTTCCGATCGTATTGATCAGCAGATTCTCCTCAAAGACCAGAAGGACTTCCTGCTTTTTCTTCTCATGTCTTTTTCCATAAATCAAACGGTAATATACACCGTTTCCGAATTTCTCTCCGCCGTATGTATCGCTGATCAACTGCGATTCTAAATGGAACATATCAAACACAAGCTGGATAACCGCTTTTTTCATAACTTCCAGCTCTTCCTCCGGCAGAAGTTTTTCCCATCTTATCTTCCTTTTTCCTGTGATCGCAAGATCCTCCGTCAAAGTATGACCAACCAGCCATCCGGTACATACCCCCAAAAAATGTCCCACCGCCTTATCACTGTATCCTGTCCGCTCCAGTTCTTCTTCCAGTGCCGGAAGCGTATCTTCCCGGAATTTCTTATGTATCTGAGCATGCTGTTCCAGTCCGTCGTAGCGGATGGACGCCATATAAGCTTCCTCACTGGAAAAGTGCTTCAACACATGTCCTCTGAAAAACTTGATACCTTCCTGACACAGCCACTGATTGTCCTTTTCTTCCTCTTTAAATACGAACAGTTTGTTGATAATCTTAAACAGCTGCTGATGTTCCTTATCAATGGAACTGATACCAATGTTATACTCTTCGTGCCATTCAATTTGGGTTGCCATGAACTTCCTCCTTTACCGCAGTATTTTTTTACACCTACCGCAGTTTTTCTGACAAAATTCTTTTTCTATATTATATAGCGAGTGTGCCTGCAATGCAATCTCATTCAGACAGATTTTACAATATATAAGTTTCCTATATCCCTCTTTTTTTTGCAAAACATCAAAAAATAATGCCCTGGTGCAGACGAAAAAATATCTGCACCAGGGCGCCCCCATTGAAAGAATCTTATCGGGGAAAGAAAGGATATTCAGCCTTCGATCGGAATATATCTGCTCTCCTCAATAACCGGTTTCGCTTCTTTTTTCGGAACGGATACTTTCAGGATACCGTCCTCAAATTTCGCTTTGATATCCTCCTGCGTTACATCCTCCCCCACATAAAAACTTCTGCTGCAGGTTCCGTAATATCTCTCCCGGCGGATATATTTGCCGTCCTCATCCTTCTGGTCATGATTCCGGTCAGTCTCCGCACGGATCGTCAGATATCCGTTTTTCAGTTCCGCCTTCACATTTTCCTTCCTGAAGCCGGGAAGGTCAATATCCAGCTCATAGCCCGCATCACTTTCCCTGACGTCGGTTCTCATGACTCCCGCCGAAGCGTTGTACCTTGTGCTGCTCCTGAGAGGGCGGGCAAAATCCTCAAAGAAATCATCAAATAAACTCTCTCCAAAAATACTGTTTAACGTGTTTGTTCTCGGTAATAACATAACTGGTTCCTCCTTATATAAACTTTCATGTGCAGCAGCTTTGATGCTGTTGTTGTCTTCGGTATATCTATGTTATACCACCATTGTTAGCACTCGTCAATTGTGAGTGCTAACAATTAATAAAGTTTATGCTTCCTTTATATTATGTACCGTTTGGATAAAAATTATTTTATAATCTCTTTATCATTTCCTCCCATCATTACTTACATGATCTCATACTGCATCATCTCATATTTCAGTTTTGTACCTTCCATGATCTCCGCCGGCAGCAACGCCCTTGCCACCAGTTTCAGATCATCCGACTCCTGATCCGTCCGCCTTAAATTCGCGTAATCTCCCTCTATGTTTACCACTTCATAATACCATGTTTCCATATCTAATCCCCTCTTCTTTCATCGCATAACTTTTTCAGTTCTTTTCTGAGAAACTCATACCGCAGCCTCTTTTCTTCTTTTGCAAAATGAACCTCCCGAAACTGCTCCGGATTTCCCTCATACTCCAGAATCTCATCGCCGAACTGCTCACTTGTCAAATCAAACCGGCACTCCCCGATCACATTATAGCAATGAAAATTTCCGCCCTGCCTCGGTACGCCGTATACTTTCCCGCCAAAAATATCCTGTGCTAGAAACGCCGTAATCGAACACTGCCCCAGCGTCTTATTTTCCGGCGTCCAGTCCTGCCGCATCCTCGGGGCACAGGTATTGGCGCACCAGATTTCCGAAAGAGCATCGTACAGCTCCGCAGGTGTCCCTATTCCTTCATATTCGTCGGTGAGTGCCCGGACAGATGCCTGCTCCCATCCCCAAAATTTGTATGCCATATTGTTCCTATCCTCCTTCCGCTGCCTCTATCGTTCAGTATAGTAGAACGTTTCATAACACGCAAGTAAAAATCAATCCTTCTTCTCGTTTTCAGAATTATATGGTATGATATATTTCCGGGAGAACATATCAGATCTTCTGATAAAAGTTTGATATTTATTACGGGAGGGGCGCCGCTGCAATGCAGACTAATGTGATTTATAATACTTCAAGTGAGTGCATGGAACAGATTGAGGACAGATCGGTCGATTTAATAGTGACTTCTCCACCTTATAACATTGATATTCAATATGGAAATAAAACGTCAAAAGGCCAGATTGTAAGCAGCAAGGGCGTAAAATACAAAGACAATCTGGATGAAGATTCTTACCGCAAATTACTTGAAACGGTTTTCAGCGAATGCAAGCGCACACTGAAAGATGACGGTTCCATGTGGATCAATATTAAAAATCGTGTCAAAGACGGCGTGATCATTCCCCCTTTCTGGATCATGGATTTTTTTGATGATATGTATCTGAAAAATATTATTATCTGGAATTTTGATTGGGGCGGATCAACAAACAAACGGTTTGCTCCGCGTTATGAGTATGTTTTCTGGTTTGTAAAGGATAAGAAAAATTATAAGTTCCATCTGGATGATATAAAAATACCTGCTCTCAATTATCGCCCGGACAGATATAAAAGCCAGATGAAAAACCCGACCGACGTCTGGCGGATCTCCATGGTTTCCGGAAACTTTGAGGAACGCACCGAACACCCTGCCCAATATCCCGAAAAACTGATTGAGAGAATCGTTCTTGCGGGAACAGATGAAAACGACATTGTTCTCGATCCCTTTATGGGAAGCGGCACAAGCGCGGTCGTTGCCAAAAAGTTAAACAGACAGTATCTGGGCTATGAAACAGTGCCTGAATATTGCAAAATAGCGGAAAACAGATTATCAAAGGTTGGTAAAAATAATGGCAATAGAGTTTAAAATCGGAGATTGCAGAGAACTTTTAAAAGAAATACCCGATCAGTCCGTCCGTTTAGTCGTGACTTCTCCGCCCTATAATATAGGAAAACCCTACGGGAACTATAAAGACAAAATATCTCTCGACAAATGGCTGGAACTTATCTCAGACGTAACCCGGGAAGTATACAGAATCCTCACTCCTGACGGAAGCTTTTTCTTAAATCTTTCTCCGGTTCCTGTCGATAAAAATAAAGAAATTGTTCCCTTGCCTTTTTTAGGTTATGAAATATTGAAAGCAAATAATCTGTATCTCAGAAATATGATAACCTGGACCTTCAATAATATGCAGAATTGTACTAATCGGCTCTCCGGAAGATATGAAAACATATTATGGAGCGTGAAAAACCTGGAAAACTATGTCTTTCATCTTGATGATATACGTATTCCCTATATCACCAAAAATGATAAACGCCTGGAAGGAGGAAATGGCAGAAATCCTACGGATGTCTGGTATTTTGACCGGGTAAACAACATGACAAAAAATAAGCTTGGACTCACCCACCCCACTATATATCCTCTTCCAATGATCATACGAATACTGAAAATGAGCAGTGATCCGGGAGATACCATTCTGGACCCATTTGTCGGAAGCGGAACCTCATTAGTGGCAGCCAAAATACTTGGCAGAAATGCCATCGGCATAGAAATAGACGGAAAATACAAATCCGAATGTGAAAGACGTCTGCAGACAGAGGGAACCATTCCGGCATCTGTTTTCAACGAGTTCCGAAGTGATGAGGAAAAGAAAGAGGATTTTTTGAACGCCATATCGGATTTATAATCAGGCAGGCAGGATGTTACGGTCGACTTTACCCCGAAACATCCTGCCCTTTTCTTATTTCTCCACATGAAATCTGTGCACATCGGCATTATGAAACATTAAACCGGCTCTTGCATTGTACGTTTCATCGGAAGAATGCCCGCTTTGATGCATCAGGACCATATCCAGAATATCTTCCATCTCATCACAGGTATATAAAGGATTTTCCACTTCAGAATGTACTTTCAAAATCTGACTCTTTGTATCCGGCGTAATCCTGAGCAGCCTTTTTGTATGATAATCAAAATATCCTGACTGTGTCGTGCCTTTTGTATTACCGTCAATGCTCCTGTTAATAAAGGTAGAGCAATCAACGGAAATATTATCTCCGTCAAAGCCATACTGTTTTATCGCGGCCGCCTTCTCTAAGCCGCCGCAGCCAAGAAAATGTAACTGTGTTGCTTTTTCAAAATCAAATGACCTCAGACTATTGAGATATTTCTTTAACACCTCACGATTGACAGATCTTGAAGATAATGCGCCAACCGCTATTTTATCCGGTACATAATCCAGCTTGCTTAAAAATAACTCCACCTCTTCCTGACTCCAGGTCCCATTAATGATCGTAGTCATTACAGCCGCAGCATATCCGCTTCCCTGCTTATTTTTCATTCCATTATATATATCATTACTGTATTTGGCTGACAGCTTTATCAATTCGTCATTAGATTCCCTGTCAATAATATTTAACCTGGCATTTCCGTTCTGGCTTCTTACCTTAAACGGATCAGGTATATCAAATGACACGGCGCTGTTTACGTTTGATTCACATATAACAGAAATATATTTTTCAACAATTCCCTCCTCTTCAAATATATGACGAAATGTATCAATCAATGCCCTGCTGCTCATCATCGGGTTATGATGCGCTATATGATTTACCGCTTTTGATGTCCCGCTGTCCAGCAAAATATTACAATTTTTTGACTGAATAAATTTATCGCCTACATTCTCGGACATCCAGTCACGCAGATTATGTATTTTCTTCCAGCGCTGCGGACGAATCATTCTTTGTGCAGATGCATGTTCCAGAAATACATCCCCGAACTTTAATAATATTCTGGATTTCATATATTCGGGCATCCGGTCCCGCCATGCCCGTTTTACACCGTTCCAATCCCCGGCGCCGCCTCCTGCACTATATATAAAATAAAATTTCATATGGCCTCCCAATATATGAATTGTTAATACATTACAACACCCTTTTTCTTCATATCCAGAAAAATATCTATTAGTTCTTCAAAGCTTCCCATTTCCAGTAATTTTGAGTAAAACTTTTTTGTGTATCCCCTCTTTATCCGGTTTTCATCATAATCGCCGGTTCTCTCTTTCCTCTCAAATTCTTCACCATGGATAAACAGCTCATTCTTCACCTGTTCGGACGTCTCAAAAAATATGCCTTTTAAGCATGGAAAGTCTACCCAATGCAGATAAAAAACCGGTCTGTCCAACTCTGCCTCTGCAATCTCTATCTGTTTTTTTACTTTATCCAAATCAAGTGTTACACTTCCTTCATAACAATATCTCCCGATTTTGTGAAATGCGCTGATAAATGGCGCTCCATGGTATTTCACTTCAAAATATGCGAGAATCCCTTTATCCCCGCTTAAAAGCATACAATCAGGATATTTTTTATTTGATTCATCCGCATGTGTTACATTTAACTTATACTTTAACTTTAAATACTCAATAACAACATCCTCAAGAAGCCTTCCCAGCATCACATCATATTTCTTTATACTGTTATTTCTTTGTTTCATAAAGAAGTTCCCGCATTCTTTACAGGTGGCTTTCAATTCCTCAATTTCCAGTTTCAGGTCCTTTACCGGTCTGACATTATCCTGACTATTATTCACATACATCTTTTCATAGCATTTCGCGTTAAACGAACCGTATTTGAACTGTGAATCATGTAAAGGGTAATTTTTTAAAAAATCTAATATTCTCTCACTTCCTGTTTCCAGTAACTCTTCATATGGCGACATTATTTTTTCCTCCTGACCGCTCCCGATCTGCCTGATCACCCTGCTGAATACCTTCCAGTATTTCCTCCGTTCGTTTAAACAGTTCGGACACTGAAAGGTCCAGGCCATCTGCTATTTTCTTAATATTCTGAACAGAAATATTTCTTTTCCCTGTTTCAACAGAAGAATAATATGTTCTGTCCATACCAATCGAAAGAGCAAATTTTTCCTGGCTGATATTCAGTTTTTCCCTGTACTCTTTACAAGCCAGCCCAAGCGCTTTTTTTATCATAACCTGATCTCCCTATCATCATTATATTGATGTATGTTTTTAAGACAACGGTTTATAAGCAACAACAGGCAAAGAAATAGAGTCAATAGTAACATACTACTGACTCTATAATGCTTAACACCCCGTTTTGTTTAAATTTTTCATAAATCATGATACATATTTCTTATCATTTCTCGTAAGTGTAATAATCGCATGGCATATCAGTCCAAATACAAAAGAAAAACAGCCTCCGCCAAATAGCGATGCTCCCCACCCCGCGCCTGTCATCGTCAAGCAGCCGCCGACAAAGAATATACCAATGCCAAGGAATATACCAACCGCATAAAAAAGTCCGATTGCCATATCATACTTATTAAATTGTCTTTTTTCTTTTACCTCACGTGTTTCCATTTTTGTTATTACCTCCTTCGCAAAATCGTCCATGTGAACTCCAAAAAGAAAGCATATCTTTTTCAGCGTGCCCAGATCGGGTTCATTAATGTCTCTCTCCCAATTTGATAATGCCTGCCGGGTAACATTTAATTTCCCGGCCAAATCTTCCTGCGTCATCCCCGATTGTGTCCGCAGACGGCGTATCTGCTTTCCCATACCCATCAGATCAGACAATGCCGCACCAATAAAACTAAACGTCATAACAAATACAAGAGCCATAATCCCGATAAAACATGGAATCGCTGTAT